>NZ_JBHZBG010000016.1:0-146089 GCF_042754695.1 Nocardia sp. NPDC059195
CACGCAGTGCCAATGGCCGAGCGTAGCGGATCGGGATGGGTTGATGATGGTGGTGAAATCGATGGAACCAGAACGGGCTTCGGTGCGTCTAAGGGTGTGCAGGAGTGCCACATCGGTGCGCGATTGTGCGGGATGGGCAGGGCGGTGAGGATAGGGCTCGACCGTGTGACTCGCGGCCGTCGGCCGGCGGGCGTGGGTTGCTGTGGAGGGTTGGCAGAATTTTGGCGCGGCGGAACTCGGTGTGGTTGTGGAGGTTCCATGGGGCGGGGGCTGTGGGGTGAATTGGGTGGGGTGGTGTCGTAGGCTGTGCGGAACGACGGGGTGGCCGGGTGCGGGGAGTACTCGGGGCGGCCGTGGGGTTGGTGACGGGCTCGGCCGGCTGGTGTGGCTCGGTGATCGGGGAAGACGGAGGATGCTCGTGCGGCGACGGTCTGTGGTGGTGACCACTGTGTTGTGTGGGGTGCTTGCGGTGGCGGGATGTTCCACCACTGAGAGTGGGAACGCACAGCCGAGTACGTCTACGGATCTGTCGGCGGCCACGGCGGCTTTGTGGGATCCGTGTTCGCAGATCCCGGATTCGACGTTGACAAGCCTCGACATCGACCTCGCATCGAAGCGGTCAGGCATCCTCGGAGCAGAAGAGCCAGGATGGAAGATCTGCCTGTGGGAAGAGAACGAGTTCCCGCCGAATTACGGGATCTCGGTCGCATCGTCAGTGCACACCTCCGATGAAGTCAGGGCAAAGCCCGGCAACGTCGATTTTGCAGACGTGACTATCGCCGGCCGCGCAGGAACTAAGTACCGGCAAAGCCACAACGATGTAAATGAAGACTGCACGATCATGTTCCCGACAAGCACGGGATTCGTACAACTCGGCATGCTGAATGTCAGCTCTAAGTCGAAGTCTGTACCGCCATGCGATCGGCTAACACCGATTGCAGAAGCGATCGTTCCACTCCTTCCACGATAGAATTACAACGATATAGGGGGTGCGGTGGCTCCAACTGACGAGAAGTCCCGCTGGCAGTACCTGAACGAAGAGGCCAAAGCAGGACGCCTCTACTTGGATCCGTCGGTCGCTACAAGCTGCCGGGATGCAAGCAATACACAAATCGCCCTATTCACGCAGCTCAAGAATGATCTCCAGATGCTGGCCAGCGTCACCGGACTCGGCCGCTTCGATGCAGCCGACGAGCTGGCGACGATGCTCGGCATGAAGGCCATCGGTGGCGAACGAGATTTCAAAACTGCCTTTGAGGAGCATATAGCGGTCCTTGAGCTCATCCGCGACACCATCGAGATCTCGGTGAAGAAGTACGAAGACCAGCAAGTAGCTCAAGCACAAGCGCTGAATTCCCAGGGCGCCAACATCCCCGGTGGTCAATAGTGTCATTCTTGGACAACCTCGGCAGGGCCGTCGTCAACACCATCCCGGGAGGTAGCACCTACCTCACGTTGAAGGATTACGCCGATGGCAGCAAGCCGACCCGCTCAACGGATGAGAGTCCGGACGCACACATCGCACGGAATCGGCTGGCGGAGTTGAAGACCGACTTCGACGGCACCTATCAGAAGCCGCAGGTTGTCTCGTACGACGAGCCGAGCCAGATGTCGGATCTGTACGAGCGGGTCTCCGCGATGTCGATGACCGACGTCAATACGTTGCACACCCGCTGGGAAACCCTGCGCAACAAGCTCGAAGAGGGGTTCAAGACCTACGACGCCCAGATCGGGACAGCGATCGCCGAGAAATGGACCGGCAACGCGGGTGCCAGCGCCGGTGCGGGAATCAAAGAATATGTCGAGAAGTCGGGCAACCTCCTCGGGTCGGCGCAGATGATGGCCGAGAAGGTGAAGGTCGTCGAGTCGGCCATGCAGATCGCCAAGGATCGGGTGAAGCCGCACGAAGGGTCCACGCTCAGCGGGATCGCGAGCTATATCCCCGGACCCACCTGGAAGATGGACAGCCACAACGCCGACACCGCGAAATCCGAAGGGGCGGAGGTGGTCAAGGGCATCTACTACGAGGCGATCAAGATCGCGGACACCGATGTCCCACTGGTGCCACAGCCCTACAACCCCCTCGACACCGGATCGAAGCCGGGCGACGACCAGGGCAGCAAAGACGACACCACCGGCACGAAGCCGACCACCCAGCAGCCCACTACCGAACAGCCCACCACCGAACAACCGACCACTGAACAGCCGACGACGGAGGATCCCTCCGACGACGACACCGGCGACGACACCACGCCGTCGAGCACGGAGCCGGCCGCGACGACACCACAGTCCACCGTGCCGACCACCCCGACCTCACCGGCAGGCACCACACCCGCCTCGACGACACCGATGGGAACCGGTGGCTCGCCAGGCGGGGGTTCGCCCGGTGCGGGCACACCCGGTTCCGGCGTTCCAGGAGCGGCCGTTCCGGGCACGCCAGGAGGCGCGACCGCTGGGAAGGCGGGCGCGAGCGCAGGCGGCGCGGGTTCCGGCGGCGCGGGCCGTGGAATGTCGGGCATGGGCGGTATGGGTGCCGGTGCCGGTCGCGGCAAGGGCGACGACGAGAAGGAAGCCGGGACGAAGGACTATCTGATCACTCAGGAGAACGGTGAAGAACTCACCGGGCTCAGCGAAGATCAGCGAGCCAGAACCGTTCCCCCTGTGATCGGAGAGTGAACGTGACTCAGTGGCAGTTCAGCGCCCTCGGGTTCACCGTGCTGTGGCGGGCGGCGGATCGGGATGTGCTGCCCTACCCCCTGCAGACGCAATCGGATGCGGTGACCGTGGACGACTACGACCGGCTGTGGCACGACGAGGCGCAGCGGATTCTGCCGATGTTCGACCAGTCCCTGGAAACGGCGTTGCGGATTCTGCGCGAGCCGGAAGCGCGATTCGAACTGGCCGGGTACGGCGACGGGGAGAAATTGCGGTCGTTCGCGGCGGTGCAGGGGCAGCAGGCGGTGCTGGTGGAACAGCAGCGGGTGCCGCTCGACCGCGACGGTGGTGACATCCGGATGAGCATGCTCGAGATCGAGCAGCTGCCCGACAAGCTCCTTTCCCGGCTGCCGAAGACGGGGGCGGCAGCCGGGGAAGGGTTCACGATGAACAGCAACGACATCGACGAGGAAACGCCCTACGATCCGTGGGCGGCCGATCGGCGCACTCCGCAGCAGAAAGCGGATGATTTCTTCGGGCGAACACGGTCGACACTGGTATATGTGGCGGGCTATCCGGGCGCCGCGATCGACAACCGGCCGCAACCCGGTCAGGGCTTCCACGTCATGGATTTCCCGGATGGGCGCTACCTGATCACCGAACGTGGCTCGGTGATCGAGGCACGCCCAGGTGATACCGGTGACGCGCGAGGAGCGCTGGTGCGGTTGATGAAATCGGCGCTCGCGATCTATCGCGAGGACAACGAGCCCGCGTACCGATAGGCACGCATCGACCCTGCCGCGGGTTGCGGCGGGGTCGATGTCGATTCGGAGCAGCGGGCAGCTGTCGCGCCGCTGAGGCAGAATGGCTTCATCCTCCGACTGGTCGTCGGAAACTCCCTCGCGCCGAGGCAGTTACAGGGCTATACAGGTGTTCATGGCAATTCAGAATCCGCCGGTTGAACCGGTTGTGCCCGAAGCCGAAGCGATCGCCGCCAACCGCGCGAACTGGGACGACCGGGCCGACGTGCACGCGCGTTCGCGGATGTACGACGTCGATGCCTTCTTGGCCGATCCGGACGACATTTCCTCGGTGGTGCGCAACGATCTCGCGATGCTGGCGCCACACCTCCCGGCATCCGGGATCCAGGGTCGGTCCCTGCTGCATCTGCAATGCCACATCGGCACCGACACCGTGTCCTGGGCGCGGTTGGGCGCGGTGGAGGTACACGGACTGGATCTGTCGCCGAACTCGCTGCGACACGCGGCGCGGATCGCCGAGGCCGACGGTCGCGACATCACCTGGGTCGAAGGGGACGCGCGGTTCGCCTCGGCAGTGCTCCACCGGCGCTTCGACACCATCGTGACCAGCGCGGGAACGATCGTCTGGCTGCCGGAGCTCACCGCGTGGGCGCGGTCGATCCATGATCTGCTCGAACCGGGTGGGGTGTTCGTGATCCGCGACGACCATCCGATTCTGGGCGCGATGCAGTGCCAACCGTGGGCGATCGACGACGACTACCTCGGCGGTGGTGGTGCTCGGAGCTACTCGGACTCGGGTACCTACACCGAGGAATCGGACGGGCAGATCACCCACACCACCAATCACGAGTGGCGCCACGATCTGGGGGAGATCGTCGGAGCGCTGCTCGGGGCCGGGCTCGTGATCGAGGCGTTGACGGAACTGCCCTATATGGACTGGCCCGCGTTTTCCGATCTCGTGCCCTGCGAGCAAGGGTGGACGCTGCGAGACGGCACGCCGCGCATCCCGTTGAACTTCGCCGTCGTGGCCCGGCGGCCTGACCGCTGAGCCGAGAACGGCTCAGCGGGTACTCGGCCGCGCGCTATACGGCCCGGATCAGCGCGATTGCAGCCAGCCGCCGATCCGCTGGGCGATGGCATCGGGAGTGAGGCCGAGTTCTTCGAGAATCTCGTTGCGGGAGGCGTGGTCCAGGAACTGTTGGGGCACACCGAGATCGCGGGTGGGGACGTCCAGACCCGCGTCACGCAGGCGGGCGGAAACGGTGGAGCCGATGCCGCCGTGCAGGCCGCCGTCTTCGACGGTGACGACGAGGCGGTAGTTCTCGGCGAGCTTGACCAGGGTGTCGGAAACCGGGATGACCCAGCGCGGGTCGACGACGGTGACCGAAATCCCTTGGGGATCGAGCAGTTCGGCGACCTGCATGGCGGTCTCGGCGAAGGGGCCGACGGCGACGATCAGGACGTCACCGTGCTGGGACTGCGCCGAACCGGCACCGGGGACGGCCAGCCGCAGCACATCCAGTCCGTCGAGACGTTCCACGGCCGTGATGTCTTCGGCGACACTGCCTTTCGGAAAACGCAGCACGGTGGGACCGTCGGAGACGGCGAGCGCCTCCGCCAGTTCCTCGCGCAGGGTAGCGCCGTCGCGGGGGGCGGCGACGCGGATGCCGGGGATGATGCCGAGCAGCGAGAAGTCCCACATGCCGTTGTGGCTGGCACCGTCGGGGCCGGTGACGCCCGCGCGGTCCAGCACGACCGTGACGGGCTGCTTCAGCAGCGCTACGTCCATCAAGAGCTGGTCGAACGCGCGGTTGAGGAAGGTGGCGTAGATGGCGATCACCGGGTGCATGCCGCCCAGCGCCAGACCGGCGGCCGAGGCCATGCCGTGCTGTTCGGCGATGCCGACGTCGAACATGCGCTCGGGGAAGCGTTCGCCGAACGCGGCCAGACCGGTGGGGCCGGGCATGGCGGCGGTGATGGCGACGATGTCCTCACGACGCGAGCCGTGTTCGATCAGCTCCTCGGAGAACACCGCGGTCCAGCCCTTCGGCTTCTTGCCCGCCAGCGGGCGGCCGGTGCGGACGTCGATCGGGTCGCAGGCGTGCATCTGGTCGGCGACGTGGTTCTCGGCGTGCTCGTAACCGTTGCCCTTGCGGGTGACCACGTGCACGACCACCGGACCACCGAAGTCCTTGGCGCGCCGCATCGCCGCCTCGAGCGCGACGAGATCGTGGCCGTCGACCGGGCCCACATACTTCATGCCGAGGTCGGAGAACAGTTCCTGCGGGCTCACCGCGTCCTTGATCCCGGCCTTGAGCGCGTGGACCATCGAATACGCCGAATCCCCTACCGCGGGAATACTTTTCAGAATGCGTTTCCCGGCGACGAGCGCGTGCTCGTAGGCGGGCTGGGTGCGCAGCGCGGTCAAGCGATCGGCGAGTCCACCGATCGTGGGGGCATACGAACGGCCGTTGTCGTTGACCACCACCACCACCGGACGATCGGGGGCACCCGCGATGTTGTTGAGCGCCTCCCAGCACATGCCGCCGGTGAGCGCGCCGTCCCCGACGATCGCGACCGGGGTGCGGTCCTGATCGGTGAGCGCGAACGCCTTGGCCAGGCCGTCGACGTAGGACAGCGCGGCCGACGCGTGCGAGGACTCGACCCAGTCGTGTTCGCTCTCGGCGCGACTCGGGTAGCCCGACAGGCCGTTGCGGCTGCGCAGCGAGTCGAAGCGATCCTTGCGGCCGGTGAGGATCTTGTGCACGTACGCCTGGTGACCGGTGTCGAAGATCAACGGGTCGGCCGGCGAATCGAAAATCCGGTGCAGGGCGATGGTCAGCTCGACCACCCCGAGATTGGGGCCGAGATGGCCTCCGGTGGCGGCGACCTTCTGCACCAGGAACTCGCGGATCTCGCCCGCCAGTTCCCGCAGTTGCGGCACGCTCAGCCGGCGCAGATCTTCGGGTGAATCCACCCGCGACAGCACTCCCACCTGAACTCGCTCCCTCCGGACTACATTGTGATCTGCCCAGTGTATTTGCCCGCGTGACGGGCACCGGCCCGCGGGCCCTTCCCCGCGTAGGCACGGCAAGGCCTACGGTCGCGACGACGATACTCCCGCATGCCCGCTGAACAGGACGCGCGAGCGGAAATCGGGTTCGGCAAAGGCTTACCTCACCGCGTTCTCGGCTGTGAGGACAATCTCCCGCGCGTCCCCGCCCGGCCCGCCGACGACGCGACCTACAGTGACGCTGTGACCCGACCGCACGGCGCGACGCGCACGATCGACCCGGGTGTGGTGGCGGGCATACTCGACGAGGTGTACGCGGTCTGCCGCGACGACACCTCCGGCGCACCCGCCGACTACATCCCCGAGCTCGCCGCGGTCGCACCGGATTCGTTCGGGTTGTGCCTGGCCACCGCCGACGGGCTCGTCTACGAGGTCGGCGACACCGACATCAGCTTCACCATCCAGTCCATCTCCAAGCCGTTCACCTATGCGCTCGCCCTCGCCGATCGCGGGCTCGACGGGGTGGCCGCGCACATCGATGTGGAGCCGTCGGGCGAACCGTTCAACGAAATCAGCCTCGAACCGGACAGCCAGCGTCCGAGCAATCCGATGATCAACTCCGGGGCCATCACCGCGGCCTCGCTGATCAACGGCCGCGACGCCGCCGACAAGTTCGAGCGGGTCCGTCGCTGTTACTCCCGGTTCGCCGGGCGCGAGTTGACGATGAACGAGGCGGTCTACGAATCCGAGGCCCGCACCGGGTACCGCAATCGGGCGATCGGGTACATGTTGCGCTCGGTCGGCATCATCGACGTCGACCCGGACGACGCGGTCGACCGGTACTTCCGGCAGTGCTCGATCGAGATCACCTGCGCCGATCTGGCCGTGATGGCCGCGACCCTCGCCGACAACGGGGTCAATCCGAGAACCCGCGAACGGGCGCTGTCGACCGCGCTCACCGAACGGGTGCTCAGCGTGATGACCACCTGCGGCATGTACAACGCCGCCGGTGACTGGGTGACCACGGTCGGACTGCCCGCCAAGAGCGGGGTCGGCGGCGGGATCATCGCGGTGCTGCCCGGTCAGCTCGGGATCTCGGTGTATTCGCCGAGGCTGGACGAGCAGGGCAACAGTGTGCGCGGGGCCGCCGCGTGCCGCGAGCTGTCGCGGCGGCTCGAGTTGCACTTCTGTCACGTGACTCGGTCGGCGCGCACGGCGATCCGCGCCGACTACTCGGTGGCGCAGCTGCCGTCGCGGTTGCGCCGGACCCCCGAGGACGCCGCGGTGCTGGCCGAGCAGGGTGATCGGGCGCGGGTCTACGAACTGCACGGCGACCTGTTGTTCGCCGGGGCCGAGCGTGCGGTGCGGGCGATCGAGGGCAGGGCCGACGAGCTGGACGCGTTGGTGATCGACCTGCGTCGCGTCGGCGAGGTGAGCCAGGTGGCCCGCCACATGCTCGATGAATTGCAGACCGAGCTCGTGCGGCGCGGCAGCCGGGTGGCGTTGGTCGATCCCGACGCCAAGCTCGGGCACGAGGTGTCGAGTCTTGACCCCGACGACCCGCTCGGGCGGGTGTTCATCGATCGGGACACGGCGACCGAATGGTGCGAGGACGTCGTGCTGGACCGGCATCGGCAGCCGGGCACAGGCGTCGGCACGTCGATAAGCCTCGACGAACACCCGCTGCTGGTCGGGCTGGACACGGCCGATCTGGACCGGTTGTGCGCGGATTTCGAGGTGCGCACGTTCGCCCGTGGTGAGGTGATCGCCGAGCGCGCGTCGCAACGGTCGGGGCTGTATCTGATCCTCGACGGGCGGGTGCGGGTCACGTTTCCCGGCACCGACGGGCGGGTGCATCGGCTGGTGACGTTGTCGGCCGGGATGTCGTTCGGCGAGATTCCGATGCTGATCAAGGAACCGTTCGTCAACGAGATCGTCGCCGAGACGCACGTGCGAGTGGCGGTGATGAGTCCGGCGGTGTTCGACGAGCTCGCCGAGCAGCACCCCCAGCTGAAACTCGCCCTGCTGCAACGACTTGCGGCCGGGGCGTACGCACAAATGGACGCAGCGGTGCGAACAGTATCGGCGAACGCCGACAATTACTGACCATCTCCAAACGCTGCTGTCCGAACAGTATCGGCGAACGCCGAGAACTACTGACCATCTCCGAACCCCACCTCTGGCAACACCGAGAATTACTCACCCGGGCCATGGAACTCGGTCCGGGTGCGAGACGTTGAGCAGCACAGCAGCCTTCGACCGACAGGAGTACCGCGGTGAGCAACAAGTCCTGGCAGGCGAGCACGACCACATTCGGGCGCGGGGTGGTGCGCGCGGTGCCCGATCTGATCCGGTTGACGTTGTCGGTGGAATCGCGCGCCGACACCGTCGCCGCGGCGTATGGGCGGGCCGGTGACCGGGTGAGCGCGGTCGTCGCGGCGCTGCGGACCGCCGGGGTGAGTGATGCGGACATGGCGACCAGTGGCTTGAGCGTGCGCACCGAGACCGTCTACACCGACAACGGGCGCAACGAGATCTCCGGCTACCTGGCGTCCACCGGGCTCAGTGTGGCGCTGCGCGAAGACACCGGCACCGGCACCGGCCCCGCCGAAACCGTTGCCGCCGCGGTGAAGGCGGGCGGTGACGACGTCCGCCTCGGCGGCCTCACTCGCGGCATCGCCGACCCGGCTCCACTGCTCGAGCAAGCCCGTGACGCGGCCTTCGACGACGCGAAGGCGAAAGCCGAGCAGTACGCGACCCGCGCCGGGGTAACCCTGGGCGCCGTCCTCCAGATCACCGAGGACACCGCTCCCCCGTCGATCCGCGCCTACGACATCAGTGCCGAGATGGACTCGTCCCCCATGCTGATGGCCCGCGCCAGCTCCCCCGTCCCCATGGTCCCCGGGGAAACCGAAGTCGGCGCAAGCGTCCGAGTGACGTGGGCCCTCGACTGACCCCCTCCCGAGGTCCGCAGCCCTACCGAACCCCTGTCATCGGTCGAGCAACGCCACACACTCCACATGGTGGGTAGCCGGGAAAGCGTCGAACGCCCGCAACTCCGCAAGGTGATAGCCCGCATCCAGGTACAACCCCAGATCACGGGCGAAAGCCGCTGGATCACAACCGATATGGACGATCCGACGAGGATCGGCATCGGTGACGGCGGCGGCGACATCCTTACCCGCACCCGCCCGCGGCGGATCGAGAACCACCACATCCGGCCTACCGGAGGCACTTCGAGCCCACCGCTCGACCCGGTCGCTACGCAATTCCAACCAGGGCAGATCACCCAGCGCCGCAGCACCGTCGACCACTGCCGACCGGGCGGACTCGACACCGGTCACCGCACCGGTCTGTCCCGTCTGCTCGGCCAGACGTGCGGCGAACACACCGACACCGCTGTAGAGATCCCACCCGGACCCACCGGGAGCAAGCCCCGACCATTCGGCGATCAGATCCGAATAGCATTGCGCCGCACCACGATGTGCCTGCCAGAACCCTGTCGCCGCCAGTTCCCAGCGACGCCCCGCCACATACTCCACAACCCGACCTGAACCTTCGACCACACACTCTTCACGAGGCGCGTTCATCGCCGACTTCCGCGAAGCCGCCCGGTCCCGGATCGCACCACGCTCATCACCCGCGGGCGGCGCCGACTCACGACGACGACCCGGACGCTGACCACGACCGCGACTCGCACCACGCGGAGTCTCGGGGCGACCGGACGGGCCGCCGGCCGGCGTCTCGGCCAATTCCACGATGTGCCGCACACCGTCGCCGTCGATCGCGACGACCACATCTGCCCCCGGCGTCCACAGCCGATCCGCGACACCGTCGAGCGCACCGGCGACAGGCTGCGGACAGCCCAGATCCGCGATCACCTCGGTGCTGCGGTAGCGATGCACACCCGCACGCCCCGCACGGTCCACGACCAACCGCACACGGGTGCGCCAACCGCCGGTGACCGCACCGGAATCACCCGCGATCGGGTCGACCGCCACCTCACGCTCGATCTTGGCCAACCGGCGCAGCTGCTCCTCCACCACCGTGGCCTTGAGCGCACGCTGCGCCGCGGGCGTGGCGAAGGAGAAATCACAGCACCCCGCACCGCCCGGTCCCGACACGGGACAGGTCGCGGGCACCCGGTCCGGGGACGCCTCGATGATCTCGACGGCATCGGCGCGGCAGAACGAACCGCCGCGGTCCTCGGTCACCCGGGCCCGCACCAGCTCACCGGGCAGCCCGTGTCGCACGAACACGACCCGGCCCTCGTGGCGCGCGACGATGAAACCACCGTGCCCCGGCGCCCCGAGACGGACCTCGAATTCTTGTCCGCTCCAATCACTCACGGCTACACCCACTCTCACCCTCGACCGGTGCGCCGCTCATTCGCGATCTCCTGGTCGTTCGAAACCTCGGCGCACCGATCCCGGTGCGTTCACATCTGCTGTCTGCTTGGCGCGGGCGGAGGAACTGAGCTGCCACGGCACGCTCGTCACCATCACACCGGGCTCGAACAGCAACCTGCCCTTCAACCGCAACGCGGACTGATTGTGCAGTACCTGCTCCCACCAGTGGCCGACCACATATTCGGGGATGAACACGGTAACCACGTCGCGCGGTGCGTTCTTGCGCACACGCTTGACGTAGTCGAGCACCGGCTTGGTGACCTCGCGGTACGGCGATTCGATCACCTTCAGCGGCACGTTGATCTCGCTGTTCTCCCACTCGCGTACCAGCTTGCGGGTGTCGGCGTCGTCGACGTTGACCGTCACCGCTTCGAGGGTGTCCGGGCGGGTCGCCCGTGCGTAGGCCAGCGCCCGGCGGGTCGGCAGGTGAAGTTTGGAGACCAGCACCAGGGAATGGGTGCGGCTGGGCAGCACACCGTCCCAGTCGGATTCGTCGAGTTCGCGCGAGACCGAGTCGTAGTGCTTGCGGATCAGCTTCATCACGATGAAGATCGCCACCATCACGATGATCGCGATATAGGCGCCGGCGAAGAACTTGGTGACCAGCACGATCACCAGCACCGCACCAGTCGCCGTCAGACCGATCGCGTTGATGACCCTCGACCGCTTCATCTTCGACCGTTGCGCCGGATCGGTTTCGGTGCGCAGCAGCCGCGTCCAGTGCCGCAGCATGCCGGTCTGGCTCAACACGAACGAGACGAACACGCCGACGATGTAGAGCTGGATGAGCTTGGACACCTCGGCGCCGAACAGCACCACGAACGCGATGGCCGCGCCCGACAGGAACAGGATGCCGTTGGAGAAGGCCAACCGGTCGCCCCTGGTGTGCAGCTGACGCGGCAGGTAGCGGTCCTGCGCGAGAATCGAACCGAGCACGGGGAAACCGTTGAACGCGGTGTTGGCGGCCAGCACAAGAATCAGCGCGGTGACGATGGTGATGAAGAAGAAACCGATCGGGAAGCCGTGGAACACAGTCTCGGCGAGCTGGGCGATCAGCGTCTTCTGGTGGTAGTCGGCGGGTGCGCCGATCAGATTCGAGGTGTCGTGGGCGTAAACGATGCCGATCTTCTGGGCCAGAATAATGATGCCCATCAGCAGCACGATCGCGATGGAACCCAACAGCAGCAGGGTGGTCGCGGCATTGCGCGACTTGGGTTTCCGGAACGCGGGAACACCGTTGCTGATGGCCTCGACACCGGTCAGCGCCGCGCAGCCGGAGGAGAAGGCGCGCGCGATCAGGAAGGCGAAAGCAATGCCGTAGAGATGTTCGTCTTCGGCGTTGAGCCCGAATCCGGCGGACTCGGCCTGGATGTCGTCACCGAGCACGTAGGTCCGGAACAGACCCCAGACCAGCATCGCGCCCATGCCGAAGATGAACGCGTAGGTCGGAATCGCGAAGGCGGTCCCGGATTCGCGAACGCCACGCAGGTTGATCGCGGTGAGAATCGCGATCGCCACCACGGCGAACAGCACCTTGTGCGTGGCGACGAACGGAATGGCTGACCCGATATTGGAGGCGGCCGAGGAGATCGACACCGCCACGGTGAGCACGTAGTCGACCAGCAGCGCGCTGCCGACCGTCAAGCCCGCGTTGGGGCCGATGTTCGTGGTCGCGACCTCGTAATCACCACCGCCGGAGGGGTACGCATGCACGTTCTGCCGGTAACTGGCGACGACCACCGCCATCACCAGGGCTACCGCGAGACCGACCCACGGCGCGTACACATAGGCCGAAATGCCCGCCGCCGACAGCACCAGGAAGATTTCCTCCGGGGCGTAGGCGACCGACGACATCGCATCGGAAGCGAACACCGGAAGAGCGATACGCTTGGGCAACAGCGTGTGGCCGAGCGTATCGCTACGGAACGGCCTGCCGAGCAGCACACGCTTGGCTGCCGTCGTCAACTTGGACACCGGGCTGAGCATAGAGGAATTGAGGAGCACCTTCGCGCGCACGTTCATCGGCGTCACGGGGATGTCCGGATTGTTTGTACCGCGTCGGCGCGGGGAAAATGGGCGATGGGAGCATCCGGCGGGTACGGTCCTTGCCGGACGCCACGGGTAGGCCAGGAACGAGGGTGCACGGTGTACGTAGTGATCATGGGGTGCGGGCGCGTCGGCTCGTCACTGGCGCGTGCGCTGACCCGGGTGGGTCACGAGGTCACGGTCATCGACCGCGATCCCGCGGCGTTCCGCCGCCTCGGTGAGGGCTTCACCGGGCAGGAGGTGATCGGCGTCGGGTTCGATCGCGAGGTGCTGACCCGCGCGGGGATCGAGCGGGCCGACGCGTTCGCCGCGGTGAGCTCCGGTGACAACTCCAACATCATCTCGGCCAGGGTGGCCAGGGAGATGTTCGGTGTCGAACGTGTCGTGGCTCGCATCTATGACGCCAAGCGCGCCGAAGTGTACGAACGGCTCGGCATCCCGACCATCGCGACCGTGCCGTGGACCACCGACCGGTTCCTGCGCACCCTCATCGGCGACAACTCGACCACCACCTGGCGCGATCCCACCGGCGCGGTCGCGGTGACCCAGCTGACCCTGCACGAGGACTGGTCCGGCCGCACGGTCCGCGATCTGGAACGCGAACTGCAGGTGCGGGTGGCGTTCATCCTGCGCTTCGGCCAGGGCCTGCTTCCCGAATCCAAGACGATCGTCCAGGCCGACGACATCGTCTATGTCGCGGCCACGTCCGGCACCGTCGGCGAGGCGATCGCCCTGGCCGCCAAAGCCCCCGTGAGCGAGGACTGAACATATGAAGGTCGCCATCGCCGGAGCGGGCGCGGTCGGGCGCTCGATCGCCAGGGAACTACTGCGCGGGGGGCATCGGGTGATGCTGCTCGAACGCCAGCTCGACCACATCGACCCGGCCGCCATCCCCGACGCCGTGTGGGTCCACGCCGACGCCTGCGAGCTGTCGCTGCTGGAGAACGCCGATCTCGAGACCTACGAGGTGGTGATCGCGGCCACCGGTGACGACAAGGCGAATCTGGTGCACGCGCTGCTCGCCAAGACCGAGTTCGGGGTGCGCCGGGTGGTGGCTCGGGTCAACGATCCACGCAACGAATGGCTGTTCAACGAGTCGTGGGGCGTCGACGTGGCGGTATCGACACCGCGGCTGCTCGCCTCGCTCGTCGAGGAGGCCGTGTCGGTGGGTGATCTGGTGCGGCTGATGACGCTGCGTCAGGGACAGGCCAACCTGGTCGAGATCACCCTGCCCGCCGATACCCAGCTGGCCGGCAAACCGGTGCGCACGCTGTCGATGCCGCGCGACACCGCGCTGGTGACGATCCTGCGCGGTGGCCGGGTGATCGTGCCGCAACCCGACGATCCGTTCGAGGGCGACGACGAACTGCTGTTCGTCACCTCGGTGGAAGCCGAAGAGGACCTGCGGCTGACCCTGGCGACGCACGGTGTGAGGCCGTAGCCCTTACGCCACTTTCAGTTCCGCGCGCAGCTTGGTGAGCGCGCGGTGCTGCATCACCCGGACCACGCCGGGACTGGTGCCGATGGCCTCGGCGGTCTGGGCCGCGCTCCAGCCGAGCACGATCCGCATCACCAGCACCTCCCGGTGATTCGGGGCGAGCACCTTCATCAGTTCGTGAGTGGCGGCGCGGCGTTCGAAGGCGAGTACCCAGTCCTCCGGTCCCGCAGAGGCGCTCGCGGTGTCGGGGAGGTCGGCCGTCGGGTAGGCGGTGTGCTTGCCGCGACGAAAGGCGTCGGAGACCTTGTTGGCGGCGATACCGTAGACGAAGGCCAGGAACGACTTGCCCTGATCGCGGTAGCGCGGGATGGCGGTGACGGTGGCGATCAGGACTTCCTGGGTGACATCCTCGGCGGTGACGGTGAGATGGCCGGTGGTGCCCATCCGCGCCGAGCAGTACCGGCGCACCAGCGGATGCACCAGGCGCAGGATCTCCGCGACGGCGTCGCGGTCACCGCGGGCGGCCGGGCCGATCAGCGCGTCGAGTTCGGCGCCGATGCGCTTGCTCTCCGACAGCACCGGCGCCGGGATCTTGGCGGCGTCGCGGCGGGCAGCGGTGGCCGGTCGCTCATTTCGGTGCTCGGTTGCCATCATGGTCGCCGGTCCTCTCACGATCATCGCGTGTTTTTCGGTACGCATTGATCGTGCGACGAACAGGCGGTCGCAACCAGGCACCCCAGGGTGGGTACTTCCCCACCTCCGGCGGCGCGCTACCCACCCTTACGCGGACACGGATTCCGTTCCGGCACCGGACTTGTCGGCTTTCTCGGCAGGCAGATGTCCGGCGCGGCGCACCGCCCACACGGTGACCACCAGGGCGATCGCGGTGAGCGGCCAGCCCATGCCGATGCGCGCCACGGCCAGCCAGGTGGTGTGGTCGGTGTCGTAGAGCTGTGACTGCACCAGGTAGCGGGCACCGAACACGACCACCCAGACGCCGGTGGCCAGGTCGTAGAGCTGACGAACGCGCTTGTCGGTGCGCCAGCGGTGACCGTGGCCGTTGAGCGCGCCCCAGATCACGCCGACGAGCGGTCTGCGCAGCAGGATCGACAGCGCGAACACGCCCGCGTACACCAGGCTGGTGTAGATGCCGAACAGGAAGAAGCCCTTGGCCTCCCCCACCCGCTGGGCGATGAGCGCGCACACCCCGACACCGAGGAAGCCGGAGATCGCGGGCTGGATGGGGCTGCGCTGCACCAGCCGCCAGATGAGGATGGCGGCGGCGACGCCGAGGGCGGCCCAGATGGCCACGGTGAGGCCCGCGAAGGTGTTCACCGGGACGAAGACCAGAACGGGCAGGGTGGAATAGATCAGGCCGCTGAAACCGCCGAGCTGCTCGAGCAAGGTCTGTTCGGCCTTCTCGACCTCGGTGTCGATCTCCGGGTCCACCGATTCATCGGTGACCACGGGCAACGCCACGGTGGCTTCGGGGTCCGCGGCAATGCGGTACTCGTCGCTGGAGGGCATACGTCAGCTGTTCCCGCGCAATTCGTAGTAGGGGTTGAAGATCACCTTACGGCCGTCGCGGTCGCCGACGCGGCCGCGGACCAGAATGCGCCTGCCCGGTTCGATTCCGGGAATGCGCCTGCGCCCGATCCACACCAGGGTGATGGCGTCGGTGCCGTCGAAGAACTCGGCCTGCACGGTGGCACCGGCCGCCTTCGGACACGCCTCGACACTGCGGAGCCTGCCCAGAATCGTCGCCTCTTCACCGCGACAGCAATCCTTGGCCCGCCGGGCACCGGAGGCATCGACCGTCTCCGCCAATTCCTCGGCGTCGAGCTGATCGATATCGGCGGTGAGACGACGACCGAGTCGACGAAAATATCCCGAGTCCGGACCCGATCCCGACTTGTGTCCGCCCGTGGATGACGACATGGCACGCTTCTCCCGCTAGTTGGCCGTACACCGCCACTGTAGATGGGCAAACGCCCGGCCGCTACGCTCGGTCGGTGTTGTGCACCCCACCCCAGGTCACCGTGGTCGCCCTGCCGGGGACCGGCTCCGATGCCGCTTTCGCCGCCCGCGCGTTCGGGCCTGCCGCCCATGCGCACGGACTCGCGTTCCACGCCGTCGAACCGGACCCGCAGGCCGTGATCGGGAGCTGTACCGCGGCTTTGGACGCTGCCGCGGCGCGCGGTCCGGTCCTGGCCGCGGGCATCTCCCTCGGCGCCGCGATCGCACTCGACTGGGCAGCCGAGCACCGTACCGCGGTTGTCGGTGTCATCACAGCATTACCCGCCTGGACGGGTGCCGAAACCGCCGCGTGCCCAGCGGCGTTGAGCGCTTCGGTTACCGCCGAGCAACTGCGAGCCGATGGCCTGGAGGCGGTGATCGAGCGAATGCGGGCGTCGAGTCCGCCGTGGTTGGCCGACGCGCTGACCCAGTCGTGGCGCGGACAGTGGCCGCATCTACCCGCGGCGCTGGACGAGGCCGCGGGGTACGCGTGGCCGTCGACGGCAGCGTTGGCCGCCAACAATGTGCCGGTCGCGGTGGTCGGCGCGACCGACGACCCGGTACACCCGATCGCCGTCGCCGAAGAATGGGCGGCAACATTGCCGTCGGCCCGACTGCACCGAGTGACACTCGCCGAGCTCGGCGCCGACCCGGCAATACTCGGGCATGCCGGGTTCGCAGAGTTGAGCGCGTTACTGCCAGCGACCACTCAGGCAACGGAAAGCCTTGCAGAACAACTGATTTCGCGAGTACATGGGTAACTCGCCGGGCACCCCCAACACAAAACTCACCCCGAACCGCCGGCCCGGCCACTAGCTGAACCGCCTCCCCACGACCGGCAAAAGTCGCGGAGAGGCGGGAAAGCCTAGTTCAGGCCTAGTTGTTGCATGGCCGAACCGTCCGCGCCTCGACGCGGCTCGTCCGGCAGCTTCGGCGGGAGGGCCGAGGGCGGCGGGGCGGCCGCGGCGGCCGCCTGGGCCTCGAGGGCGTCCTGCTGGGCCTGGACCTGCTGCTGGTGGGCGGCGGCCAGCTGTTCGGCCAGTTCCTGGGGTAGGACCACCGGGAGCGGGTCGCGCACGGGCAGTGGCTCGGTACCGCGGCGGACCACGGCGTCGGCCAGGACCGCGCGCGCGGCGGTGATCAGCGGGCTGCGGTCGTCGACGGCGCCCTTGGGACCGGCGGCGACCAGACGGATCATCCAGCGCGGGCCGTCGACGCCGATGAAGCGCAGGTCGGCGCCCTCGGTGATCGCCTTGACCTCACGGCCCCACGGGCCCTTCTCGACGGCCACGCTCGCGCCGTCACCGCGCAGCGACTCGGCCAGATCCGCGGCGACCGTGCGCCATTGGCCCGCCGACTTCGGCGCGGCGTAGGCGGCGACGGTGAGCCTGCCGTGCTCGGTGGCCAGGTGCACCGCCTGCGGGGTGCCGTCGGGGCTCATCTCCACCTGCAACTGCCCGCCCTGGGGCACCGGAATGAGCACCGAACCCAGGTCGAGGCGCCGCGAGATCGCCTCGTCGGAGACCTCGCTGATGTCGTAGGGGCCTGCGGCGGCATCGGGGGCGTGGTCGAAGTTGCCGTAGATGCGCTCATCGGTCGGCGCGTCGTCGAAGTCGAGGCGCGCGAAGTCGGGGCGCTGGAACTCGTCGGTGTCGTACTCGTCGGAGTCCGCGTCCAAGTCGTAGTCCGCCTCGTCGTACTCGACGTAGTCGGCGTCGTCGTACTCGACGTAGTCGGCATCGTCGTCGCGCGCGCGCTTCTTCTTCCCGAACAGACCCATCACGCCTCCTTGCCGGCCAGGCTGGCGTGCCCGCCGCTCGACCCGTATCCGCCGGTGCCGCGGGCGGTGTCGTCGAGATCGTCGACCTCGGCGAAATCGACCGGCTCGACCCGCTGCACCAGCAACTGCGCGATGCGGTCACCGCGACGCAGCTCGATGGCGGTGCGCGGGTCGTGGTTGATCAGGCACACCTTGATCTCACCGCGGTAGCCCGCGTCGACCGTGCCGGGCGTGTTGACCACCGACAGACCGGCCTTCGCGGCCAAGCCGGAACGGGGATGGATCAAGCCGACCGTGCCCATCGGCAACGCGATCGCGATCCCGGTGCCGACCAGCACCCGCTCGCCCGGTTCGATGATCACATCCTCGGTGGTACAGAGGTCGACGCCCGCGTCACCCGGATGGGCACGCGTCGGCACAGGGATGCCGGGATCGAGCCGCCGCAGCGGAATCGGTGCAAGTGCGTTCACATCGGTCGAGACTACGCGGTCGAGGCCGGACCTTCTCGTCGCAGCCCTGGTGCGGTGACCTAGTGTTGAGGGGTGCCCGACCAGCCCGATTCCCCGACCACCGCGACCGCGGACACCGACCACCGCGCGCCGAGCGCGCAGGGTCCGTCGCCCTACTCCGAGCGCCTGTGGGTGCCGCTGTGGTGGTGGCCGGTCGGCTTCGCGATCGCGGGCCTGCTCGCGGCCGAGATCCACATGGGCGCGCCGGGGCTACGGGCCTGGCTGCCCTACGTTCTGCTGGCGCCGGTCCCGGTCTGGATTCTGTTGTGGATGAGCAGGCATCGCCTGGATGTCACCGTGGCCGACGACGGTACGGCGGAACTGCGCGTCGACCGTGCCCACCTACCGGTGAGCTTCGTCGCGCGCGCCACGGCCGTCGCGCCGACGGCCAAGAGTGCGGCGCTGGGCCGACAACTCGACCCCGCCGCCTATGTGCAACACCGGGCCTGGATCGGCCCGCTGGCATTGCTGGTGCTCGACGACCCGGACGACCCGACGCCGTACTGGTTGGTCAGTACGCGCAGGCCGGACCGGGTCTTGGCCGCGCTCGGACTCCCGAGCGCGGGCTGACCCTTCCTCGCTGATCCGTACCGGATCAGACTGCGCGGCCCGTGCGGATCATGTCGACCGCAAGGTGCCGCACACTGCTTGCCGCTAGAGCGCGCAGTCCATGCAGATCAACTGGCCACCCTTCTCGGTGGCCAGTCGGCTGCGGTGATGCACGAGGAAACAGCTCGAGCAGGTGAACTCGTCAGCCTGCTTCGGGACCACCCGAACGCTGAGTACCTCGTCGGACAAATCCGCGCCGGGAAGCTCGAACGATTCCGCTGTATCGGATTCGTCGATGTCCACGACGGCGGACTGCGCCTCGTTGCGGCGCGCCTTCAGCTCCTCGAGCGAATCCTCCGACACCTCGTCGGATTCGGTGCGCCGCGGTGCGTCATAGTCGGTTGCCATGTCGTCTTCCCCTCAGTCCTTACTCCGTATATCCCGGATCAGTCGATTGCCGTAACCCCGCAGGGGTCCGGCGTTCGTACCGCCCCGCCGGTGGTGCACCTCACACGTGCACCGGTCGACTATCAGGTTCGACCGGCTAGCGATCTACTCCGACAGCGTTCGGTAAACGCAGGACATGCCCTTGTTGTTCCCGCGACCGACCACCGTTTCACCGGTAAATATTCGATCTGGGCGGGCAGACAATAGCGGACCAACGGGCGAAAGTCGCAATCAAACCCCAGCCGTGCCGAAACCGACGACGAATCGTCACCTGCTGGGAAACTCGCCGAGACCTCCCCGACTCGCGTACCGCGGCGGGACTCGTAGAGTGAGCGCGTGGTTTCACTGATCACCGAAGGCAGCGCGACTGATCGCGACGGCAAACCCTTTCCGCGGCGGCGGCCCGAGCTCTGGCTCGCGCTGGTCCTCGTGCTGGCTCTGGTGAGCCTGTTCGTCTGGATCACGGCGTTCCGAACCCGTGACGACAGCAACGAACCGATGGCGTGCAACCCGCCGAGCACACCGACGGCCACCAGCGCACCGCAGCCCGCGGCTCTGGGTACCCGGGTGGGTCCGACGCGGCTCGCCGAGGTCGACCCGGCGGCCCTGTCGGAGTCCAGGGTGCGGGTGTTCAACGCCAACGGCAAGAGCGGTCAGGCGGGCAACATCGCCTCGGCACTGGCCGACCTCGGCTTCGCCGGCGCGCCGGGGACACAGGTCGGTAACGATCCGGTCTACGTCGCAGGCGACCTCACCTGCACCGGTCAGATCCGGTACGGCGTGAACGGTCGACCGGCGGCCGCCTCGGTGCAGTTGATCGCACCCTGCGCCGAGCTGATCGAGGACCCGCGCACCGACGACACCGTCGATCTGGTTCTCGGGCAGGCGTTCGGCGAGTCGCTGCGCCCCGGCGCCGACGCCGAGGCGGTGCTCCGGTCGCTGAAGAACCTGGCCCCTGGCGCGAGTTCGTCCTCGATCGACCCGGACCTCCTCGACGCCGCGCGCGAAGTCAAATGCTGAGCTGATGTCTTTGCGGCCGGCGCCGCTGGTTTTCGGCCGCGATTGTCAGTCCGGGAGCGCGGTCGGCGCGCCGGCGCGGTCGAGTAGGTCGTTGAGGTCCTTGGCGATGCCGGGGGCGGCGACGACCGTGAGTTCGCCCGCGGCACCGCCGACGGTGACCGGGGGGACGTGCACGACCGCGCCCGCTTCGGCGGCGATGAGGGCGCCCGCGGCCCAGTCCCAGGCGTTGAGGCCGTGTTCGTAGTAGGCCTCCAGCCTGCCCGCGGCGACATGGCACAGGTCCATGGCGGCGGCGCCGAGGCGGCGGATGTCGCGAATCTGCGGGAGGATCTCCGTGAGCAGCTGCGCCTGGCGGGCACGGCGCACGCTGCCGTAGGCGAAGCCGGTGGCTACCAGGGCCACCGAGAGCGAATCCTCGCTACTGCAGCGAAGTGTCACGCGGGTGCCGTCCGGGCGCACAGCGTGCGATCCAGCGCCCAGTGCGGCACTGTAGGTGGTCGCGGCGGCTACGTCGACCACGGCGCCCGCCACGGGCTTGCCATCGACCACCGCACCCACCGAGACGGCGTAGCCGGGTAGCCCGTAGAGGAAGTTCACGGTGCCGTCGATCGGGTCGACGACCCAGGTGACAGTGCCCGATGCCGTGGCGCCGACATCGCCGCCACCCTCCTCTCCCAGAATCGCGTCGTGGGGCCTGCGCTCGGCGAGCAGGCCACGGATCAGCTGTTCGGATTCGGTGTCGACGATGGTGACCGGATCGGTGACGTGCCCCTTGGTGGCCACGGCGCCCACCACGGGTCCGTCCTCGGCGAACACCTCGGGCCTGCGGGCGCGCACATGCGCGGCGGCCGCTTCGGCGAGCTCGACGGCGAGGCGCCGCAACTGCTCGTAATCGGCGGATGCGACGGGGGCGGGGGCGGGGGCGGGGGCGGGGGAAGTCTCGGGCTCGGTGTATTCGGGCACCGCTCCATCGCATCACATGTCGTGGCGCGTCGCGCGAGAGGTGACTACCGCTACTCTGCTTGCTGGTGCCTGTCAGGCACATCGACCGCGTCAGCAAGGGGTTGAACCATGTCCACTCGGGGGCACGCATTCGGGATCGACATCGGCGGCAGCGGGGTGAAGGGCGCCGAGGTCGATCTGGCCACCGGGCTGCTCACCCATGACCGCATCAAGATCGCGACACCGCAGCCGTCAACGCCCGCGGCCGTCGCCGCGGCGGTCGCCCAACTGGTGGCGCAGGCGGGGTGGGACGGCCCGGTCGGCATCACCATGCCGTGTGTGGTGCTCGACGGCCACGCCAGAACCGCGGCCAACATCGACCAGGCCTGGATCGGCACCGATGCCCGCGCCTTGTTCGCGCAGGCACTGGGTGGGCGAGCCGTCACCGTGCTCAACGACGCCGACGCCGCGGGCCTGGCCGAGGATTCCTACGGCACCGCGCGAGACCTCTCCGGGCTGACCCTGCTGCTCACCTTCGGCACCGGCATCGGCTCCGCGCTGCTCTACAACGGCGTGCTGATCCCCAACTCCGAACTCGGCCATCTCGAGATCGATGGCGCCGACGCCGAGGATCTCGCCGCGGCCTCGGTCAAGGACAACGAGGATCTCACCTACCCCGAGTGGGCGCAGCGGGTGAGTCGCGTGTTGGGTCACATCGAGGATCTGTTCTGGCCGAAGGTGATCGTGGCGGGCGGCGGCATCAGCCGTGATCACGAACAGTGGATTCCCTTGCTCACCAACCGAACTCCCGTGATTCCGGCCGTATTGAAGAACACCGCGGGTATCGTCGGCGCGGCGATGGCCATCGATGCGGGCATCGCGCCGTAGCCCGGCGCGGCCTGCGACGCAACGCCTGGGTGGCATCGTGCCATGAGTACCCTGGTTGGATCGTTACAATGGAACACGTCCGGCGGTGAGCCGGTGAAACCTTCCGGCCGCGGCCGGTCGCGAGAAGGTCGGTGAACGAGCGCCGACTTCCCCCGGCCGACGCATCGCCGGTGCAACCCGACCGACCGCTCCGCCGGAAAACCACTCTGGCGTGACGCCGCACGAGACCGTCACGAAAGGGCGTACGTGGTAGCCACGAATACCCGTCAGACCGCCGACTCGGCCTCCGACGCCGATGCCGACGACGCCGCAACCCCGGCTAAGAAAGCGCCGGCTAAAAAGGCCCCCGCCAAAAAGGCCCCGGCCAAGAAAGCCGTAGCCAAGAAGGCGCCGGCGAAGAAGGCTGCCGCCAAGAAGGCTCCGGCCAAGAAGACCGCCGCGAAGAAGGCGACCTCGGGCGAGGGCGGTGACGAGCAGCTCGACGACGAGTCGGTCGACGTCGACGATCTCGGTGATCTCGAAGTCGCCGAGGACGAACTCGTCGGCGAGGAAGTCGTCGTCGAAGACGTCGCCGAGGAAACCACCGAGGTAGCCGATACCGCGGAGCCGTCCGAGAAGGACAAGGCCTCCGGCGATTTCGTCTGGGACGAGGAGGAGTCCGAAGCGCTGCGTCAAGCACGCAAGGACGCCGAACTCACCGCCTCCGCCGACTCGGTGCGCGCCTACCTCAAGCAGATCGGCAAGGTCGCGCTCCTCAACGCCGAAGAGGAGGTCGAACTCGCCAAGCGGATCGAGGCCGGCCTGTTCGCCGCGGAGAAGATGCGCGAGTTCGCCGAGGCGGGCGAGAAACTCTCGGTGACGACACGCCGGGACTTCAACTGGATCGTGCGCGACGGCAACCGGGCCAAGAACCACCTGCTCGAGGCCAACCTGCGACTGGTCGTCTCACTGGCCAAGCGCTACACCGGCCGCGGCATGGCGTTCTTGGACCTCATCCAGGAAGGCAACCTGGGCCTGATCCGCGCGGTCGAGAAGTTCGACTACACCAAGGGCTACAAGTTCTCGACCTACGCGACGTGGTGGATCCGTCAGGCCATCACCCGCGCCATGGCCGATCAGGCCCGCACCATCCGTATTCCGGTGCACATGGTCGAAGTGATCAACAAGCTCGGCCGCATCCAGCGCGAGTTGCTCCAGGACCTGGGCCGTGAGCCCACGCCGGAGGAGCTCGCCAAGGAAATGGACATCACGCCGGAGAAGGTGCTGGAGATCCAGCAGTACGCGCGTGAGCCGATCTCGCTGGACCAGACCATCGGCGACGAGGGCGACAGCCAGCTCGGTGACTTCATCGAGGATTCCGAGGCGGTCGTCGCTGTCGACGCGGTGAGCTTCACCCTGCTGCAGGATCAGCTGCAGTCGGTGCTGGAGACCCTGTCCGAGCGTGAGGCGGGCGTGGTGCGGTTGCGCTTCGGCCTCACCGACGGTCAGCCGCGCACCCTCGATGAGATCGGTCAGGTCTACGGCGTCACGCGTGAGCGCATCCGCCAGATCGAATCGAAGACGATGAGCAAGCTGCGCCACCCGAGCCGTTCGCAGGTTCTGCGCGACTACCTCGACTAACGGTTCTACGACACGAGGCCCGCACCACCGATTCGGTGGTGCGGGCCTCGTTTTCGTTTCGACCGCTACATTCCAAGCGGTCTGTTTTATCCAATGTACCGACGGGTAATCGTTTCGTGATCAAACCCACACCGATGGATTGCACTGGGGAGGACACGGTTTGGCGAATTTCACCGTATCGTCACATTCAGTTTTTCGTTCTACCGCCTCGAGTCTGCGGTATCGGCATTTGAGGGTTTTTCGCGCGTGCTCGACATTTACCACTTCAGCTACGGCTGGATCACCCCCGTTCTCGCCTACTTCATGTCGGTCACGGGTTGTCTGCTCGGGCTGCAGTGCGCGGCTCGCGGTCGCAATGCCGCCGAGGGACGGGTCGCCTGGCTCATCGGCGCCGCGATCGCGATCGGCGGAACCGGCATCTGGGTCATGCATTTCATCGCCATGCTCGGTTTCACCATCCGCGGCGCCGACATCCGCTACGACATCCCGTTGACGCTGTGCAGCGCGATCACCGCGATGGTGGTGGTCGGGATCGGGCTGTTCATGGTCAACAAGCCGCAGCCGACACTGCGCTCGTTGCTCGCCGGTGGCACCATCACCGGCCTCGGTGTCGGGACCATGCACTACACCGGCATGTACGCGATGAAGTCCAGCGCGACCGTGCAATACGACCCGGCGATCGTGGCACTGTCGATGCTGATCGCGGTGGTGGCTTCGGTGGTGGCGCTGTGGTTCACGTTGCGCGTCAAGGGTTTTCTCGCCACCGTGGGTGCGGCGCTGATCATGGGCGTAGCCGTGTGCGGCATGCACTACACCGGGATGGCGTCGATGCGCGCGCACACCGGGCATCAGACCGCGCCCGCGACCGGCGCCGAGGCGATGGAGTTGCTGGCTCCGCTGATCGGGGTGAGCAGCATCGTCACCATGCTCGTGTTGATCAGCGTGAGCCTCACCGAGATCGAGAACGAGGAAGCGCTGCCGCGCATGTGGCTGACCTCGCGGCACCGTCCGCGACCGGCCAGGACCGCACGGCCGGTCGCGCAGTTCGCGCCGGCCGCACCGCAGGAGTACCGCACCGAGGAACTGAGTTACGACGGTGCAGGCGCCTGGCCGCGTCGCGTCGTCGACTGATCAGCTCGTCGCGACATCCGAACGGCGCCTGACGAATTCGACCACCGGCTCCACCACGCGCGCCGCGATCGGGCCCAGGATCGCCATCAGGAGCACATAGGCCGAGGCCAGCGCGGCCAGTTCCGCGTCGGCCTTGCCATAGGCGACCGCCAGTCCCGCGATGACGATGGAGAATTCGCCGCGCGCCACCAGCGCCGCGCCCGCCCGCGCACGGCCCATCCGCCGGATTCCCTGCTTGCTCGCCGCCCACCAGCCGACCGCGATCTTGGTGCCGGTGGTCACCACTGCCAACGCGACCGCCCAGGCGAACACCGGTGGGACCGCGGCCGGGTCGATCGACAGGCCGAACGCGACGAAAAAGATCGCGGCGAACAGATCACGCAGCGGCTCCAGCAGTTTCGCTGCCTCGTGCGCGGTGGATCCCGAGATGGCGATGCCGAGCAGGAACGCGCCGACCGCGGCCGAGACATTGAGCGCCGAGGCCGCGCCGGCCACGAGCAGCGCGGCGCCGAGCAGCTGGAGCAGGAACACTTCGCGATCGGCGCTGTCGAGTACCGCCGACACCACCCGCCCGAAACGCAGCGCGACCACGAGCACCACGGTGATGGTCGCGAGCGCGATCGCCAGCGAGATCAGTCCGCTCAGCAGGCTCAGCCCCGCCAGCATCATGGTCAGGATCGGCAGGTACACCGCCATCGCGAGGTCTTCGAACACCAGGATCGACAGCACCACCGGGGTCTCGCGGTTACCGAGGCGGCCCAGGTCGTCGAGCACCTTGGCCACGATCCCCGACGACGAGATATAGGTGACCCCGCCGAGCACGACGGCACCGAGTACACCCCAGCCGAGGATCAGCGCCACCGCGACGCCGGGGAGCGCGTTGGCGACCAGGTCCAGCACTCCGGCCGCCCAGGAGCGTCGCAGGCCGGTCATCAGCTCGGGGGCGGTGTACTCGAGCCCGAGCAGCAACAGCAGCAGCACGACACCGATCTCGCCTGCCATGTGCCCGAACTCGATGGCGGCGTCGAGCTCGATGAACCCGCCGCGACCGAACGCCAGCCCACCGAGCAGGTACAGCGGAATCGGTGACATCCCGAACCGGCCCGCCACTCGCCCGCAGATCCCCAGCGCGAACAAGATCACGCCGAGCTCGAGCAGAGCCAAGGCCTGCGAGGTCACGGCGCTCAGCCGTGCACGAGAATCTTCGCGGCCGCTTCCAGGCCCTCCGGGGTGCCGACAACCACGAGTAGATCGCCCTCGGTGAAGGTGAAGTCCGGTCCGGGTGACGGGTGGAGCTGACCGGCGCGCATCACCGCGACGATCGAGGTCTTGGTACGGGTGCGCATGCCCGTCTCGCCGAGGGTTCGCCCCGCATAGGGTGATTCGTCGACGACGGCGAGTTGACGGGTGGTGATGCCCGGCAGATCGCGGTGGTCGTCGTTGAGTTTGGCGACCAGTTGCGGCGCGCCGAGCAGGTTCGCCAGCACCGATGCCTCATCGGTGGACAGTGGCACCTGGGCGGCGATGGCGTCCGGGTCGTCGGGTTTGGACACGATCAGATCGATGTCACCGTCGCGGTGGGCGACCACCCCGACGCGGCGCCCCGACCTGACTTCGAAATCCTTACGCACTCCGATGCCCGGTAGCGCTGTGACGTCGACGTTCACCTCATCAACAGTAGTCGCGCCCGGTGCCGATTGTGGTCTACGCCACTCCGTCCCGGCGCGGTGTCGTGAACACGCCGTCGGAGCCGGGCAGGTACGGCTGCGCGGCGAGCACCGCGGCGACCGGCAGCGGGGCATACAGGTGCGGGAAGAGCATCGACGACGGGTCGCTCGGCACGCCCGGCTCCCACTTCACCGCACCGGTGAACGCCGCCGGATCCAGCCACAGCACGACCATGTCGGTGCGGCCGGCGAAGAGCCGGTTGGCGGGCAGGTGGACCTGCTCCGGGGTGGACAGGTGCACGAAGCCGGCGTCGGCCAGTGACGGGGGCCTGCGTTCGCCCGCGCTGCGGGCTTGTTCCCATTCTTGGGAAGAACACAGGTGAACAAGCGTGTGAGTGTCGGATGTCACGGGTAATCTCCGGGTAGACAACAGGTTCGGACGGTCAAGACCCTGTCACAACTCGACATGTTCGGCCCGGTTCGGTGGTTACGCCCCGTGCGTAACGAGCAACACCGCAGCGAGCGACATATCGGTGAGTAGCAGGATCGAGTGGGAGGTGGCATCAGCGCTTCGCGGGTGATCGGTGGGTGCTCGAAACCGACGACCGGCGGGTGTTCGCTTTCAGCGAAACCGCAGGTCTGTTATCGAAAACACAAAGATTCACTTCCGGGAACAAAGCCTGAACCCCGAACGTCTGACAGAGTAGTCGTACCACTGCTGGGAAGTAGCGGACGCGAGCCACGTGGAGTGACCACGAGGCCCACACCTAGGCGAACGGCCACGCAGCGCCGGGAGCCGGGACGGAGGAGTCATGCCAGGAACCCTGACCAGCACCCCACTGACCGCGATCGATCGTTGCGATCGTTGCGGGGCGGCTGCCCGAGTGCGTGCCGTGCTTCCTGCGGGTGGCGAGTTGCTCTTCTGCCAGCATCACGCGAATGAACACATGGACCGTTTGCGCGAACTCGAAGCCGTGATCAACACGGACGAAGCTCCCGCGATCTGACCCCTCCTCGCGTCCGGAACAATCACATCCGACAATCGAATACTCCCGACAGCGGGCGACCCGAACAGGGCGCCCGCTGTTGCTGTATCCGGGTATCGACGCAGGCCCTCGCCGAACGCTTCGGCCGTGCGCGGCGGAGGAATGCCGCATCGGCGCTCAGCAGGCGTCGGCGAGAATGCCGTCGACGAGAGTGACCACGCCGTAGTCGAACGCACCGTCCGGGTCGGCGGGGGCCTGGTAGTACTCGCCGACGGCGGTGCCGACCCGCCCGGCGAGCGGGAATTCGTCGGCGGGCATCACCCGGGCGAGTACGGGGCCGTTGACCGCCCACCACTGCGCGTCGCTCAGTTGCGCGGCGGCCCCCGCGGCCGCGATGGCGAGGCGGGCATTGCCGGTGGCGAAGTCGGTGAGCACCGCGATCGCGCGGTCCATGACCAGATCACCGAAGCCGACGCCGTCGATCGCGGCCAGCTGACGTTCGTAGCGGCGCATCCTGGCCGGGCCGAGTACCTGGCGCCAGGGGGACACTTCCAGCAGCCAGGGGTGCTCGATCAGTTCGGCCCTGATCTGGGTGGCGATGGCGATCATGCGTGCCCGGACCGGCAGGTCGACCGGGATCGGGGTGTCCGCGGCGGCGACGGCATCGACCATGAGCACGATCAGGGCATCCTTGCTGGGGACATAGGTGTAGAGGCTCATCGCGCGCAGGCCCAGTTCCGCGGCGACGGCCCGGATCGTCAGCTTGTCGATACCGTCGCGGTCGGCCAGCGTGATACCGGCCGAGACCACATCGTCCACGGTGAGACCGGGTTTCGGGCCACGCGCGCCCGGCTTGGGCGGCAAGGCGTGGCGCCACAGTAGTTCGAGGATCTGGGTGGCCTGTGCGGTGGATTTCGCGTCCTCGTCGGCGGGCACGGGCCGTCCTCTCCGGAACTTGTCCGAGCGTTCGGGAACAAACTCAGTACAGTGTACGTTGTTCGGTTGTTCGCGCTTCCCGATCAGAGGAGAACGTTCTGCCCGCCATCGAGGCCACCTACCTCCCCGACCGTCATCTGTTCGCCTTGTGGACGTGGACCGGGCACGATGCCGGTGCCGCGCCGACAGGAATCGGCGATCCGGAACAGCTCACCCTCGCGCTGCCCGTCGGCGAGCGCGGCGCGATCGAAACCGTCGAAGTGGCGACCGCCGTGGTCACGTCGGCCGAACTGGCCGAGGTCACCATCGACGACCTCGCCCCGTCCGCCCTGGCGTGGCGTGCGTTGATGACCGACGAACGGCCCGGCCGATTACCCGCCGCCGCGCACGCGGTGCCCGATGCGGTCGGCACCGCGATCGTCTCCGCCGAGCGAGCGGCGCGGGTGCTCTGCGAGACGCAGGCGCTGGACGGAGAGCTCGCGGGGGTCCTCGATGCCACGCTGCGGCCGTATCAGGTGCGTGGGGTCGGTTGGTTGCGCGAGACCGTTTCGGCGTACGGCGGGGCCGTGCTGGCCGACGAGATGGGCCTCGGTAAGACGGTGCAGACGATCGGGTTCCTTCAGGGGCGCGCCGATGGGCCGCAGTTGGTAGTGTGCCCGACCTCGCTGGTCGGCAACTGGGCGCACGAGATCGAACGGTTCGCGCCGGGGTTGAAGCCGGTGCCGTGGCGTGGTGGTGCGGTGTCCGCCGGGGCGGGGACGGTCGTCGTGACCGGGTATCCGACCTTGCGGCTGCACGGTGCGGCGCTGACCGGTGAGCAGTGGGCGACGGTGGTGTTCGACGAGGCGCAGGCGTTGAAGAATCCGCGGACCCAGGTGTCGCGGGCGGCGCGAGCGTTGACCGCCGACGCGAAGGTCGCGCTCACCGGCACGCCGGTGGAGAACCACCTCGACGAACTGTTCGCGCTGCTCAACCTCACCGTGCCGCGACTGTTCGCACATCGAACACAGTTCCGGCGAAGGTTCGTCCGGCCGATCGAGGAGGGTTCGGCCACAGCGGCGGCCCGGCTGCGCGATGCTGTCGAGCCGGTTGTCCTGGGACGCAAGAAGCTTCAGGTGGCGGCGTCGCTACCCGCGAAGATCCACAGTGATCTGCTGTGCGATCTCACCGCCGAGCAGGAACGGGTGTACGACGCGGTACTCGCCGAGGCCCTCGACGAGGGATTCGGCTCGGGCCTGCAACGACAGGGACGGGTGCTGGCCGCGCTCACCCACCTCAAGCAGGTGTGCAACCACCCCGGACTGGTCTCCGGCGACCTGGGCGAACTCGCGGGCCGCTCCGGCAAACTCGACCTGTGCGCCGACATCGTCGCCACCAACCTCGACACCGGTGACCCCACGCTGATCTTCACCCAGTACCGCAAGACCGGCGACCTGCTGGTGCGTCATCTGGCCGAACAGTTCGGCGTCGAGGCGCCGTTCTTCCACGGTGGGCTCGACGCCACCCAGCGCGGCGACCTGGTTACCCGCTTCCAGGCACCGGACGGGCCGCCGGTGCTGATCCTGAGCCTGCGCGCCGCGGGCACCGGCCTCACCCTCACCCGTGCGGCCGATGTGATCCATTTCGATCGCTGGTGGAATCCGGCGGTGGAGGCGCAGGCTTCGGACCGGGCGCACCGGATCGGGCAGACGCGCACCGTCACCGTCACCACCCTCACCAGCGCTACGACGGTGGAGGAACACATCGCGGCGATGCACACCCGCAAGTCCGCGCTGACGGATCTGTCCGATACCGCGGGCATCGCCGAACTGGCCCGCCTCGACGACGACGCCCTCGTCGACATCCTGCGCCGGAAGCGAGAGAACTGATGGCCGACAACGAATTCGGTTACACCCCATGGGGAATGGACTGGGTAAGACTGGCCGAACCGCTGCGCCAGACCCGCCCGGAACCACTGCTGCCGCGGGCCCGCAGCATCGCCCGCAACGACGGTGCGCGCATCGAGATCGAGGGTCGCACCGTGCGCGCGCACCTGCATCGCGGCGGTCAGGCCTCGATCGCGCACGTCGAGGTGGCATCGCTGTCGCGGGCGGCGGTGACCGCGATCGGTCACACGATCACCGACCCGACCGTCCTCACCGACGAGATGCACCGAGCCCTGCTCGACGCGGGCCACTCCCCCGCGCCGACCCTGGTGAGCACCGATTGCTCCTGCTCGGCACGGACCGCGCGCTGCGTGCATGTGTTCGCGACCCTGTACACGATCGCCCGCAAGGTCGACGAGAATCCGCGCCTGGCATTGGAATTGCAGGGCTACTTCGACGCCACCACCGACTCCGGCCTCCCCGTCCAGGAACCGCGCTGGACCAGTATCAACGCTCTCGACCCGACCCAGTTCTTCGTGCCCGCCCCCTGAGCCTTGGGCCAGGAATCAACGGCCGGATGAGCCGCAGGCGATGCGGCTCATCCGTTCGAACACCACGCGGCACCCGACATCCCGAGCCATGTGCCCATCGACCCTGCTCAGGCGTTGGTGCCACCGTCCACCGTGAGGATCGCGCCGGTGATCGATCGACCGGACGGTCCCGCGAGGAAGGTGACCAGGTCGGCGACATCGGCGGCGGCGCCGAACCGGCCGAGGGCGTTGAACTCTCGCTGGGTCGAGGCGTGGCCGCTGTTCGCCGGGTTCATGTCGGTGTCGGTGGGGCCGGGCTGGACGAGGTTGACGGTGATGCCGCGCGGACCGAGTTCGCGCGCAAGGGCTTTGGTGAAGCCGTTGAGGGCCGACTTGCTCAGGTTGTACAGCGACAGCCCGCCGAAGAGCGCGCGGTCGGACAGGTTGGAGCCGATGGAGATGATCCGGCCGCCCTCGCCGAGGTGCGGTAGAGCGGCCTGGCCCGCGACGAAGGCGGCGCGTGCGTGGATGTTCAGCGCGCGGTCGATCTCGTCGAGGGTGAACTCCTCGTAGGGCTTGGCCGGGAAGATGCCTGCGTTGTTCACGAGCACATCGAGGCCGCCCAGTTCGCGCGCGGTCTGATCGACGGCGGCGACGACCTGTGCGGCATCGGCGCTGTCGGCCTTGATCGGCAGTGCCCGCCTGCCCAGCGCCTCGATGTCGGCGGCGACCGCCTTCGCGGCGACCTCGTCGCGCTGGTAGGTGAACGCCACATCGGCGCCCGCGGCGGCCAGTGCGCGGGCGATGGCCGCGCCGATCCCACGGCTCGCGCCGGTCACCAGGGCAACGTTGTCAGTGCTCGTCATCATGCTCGCTCCAATTTTGTAGTGGTCGATACACAAATAGACAAGCGCATCCACACCCCGCCGTCAAGAGTTTCTTATCGATCGACACAGAATTAGCGGGCGGACGCTGCGACCCCCGCGCCACGGGGTATATTTACCGATCGGCACAGAAAGGTTTCGCATGGCAGAACGCGGGCGTCCCCGGGGTTTCGATCGTGAGGTCGCGCTGCGCCGGGCGATGGAGGTGTTCTGGGAACGGGGCTACGACGGCGCCTCGATGAGCGACCTCACCGCCGCCATGGGCATCAACTCCCCCAGCCTCTACGCCGCCTTCGGCGACAAGGAAGCACTGTTCCGGGCCGCCGTCGAGCTCTACGGCCGCAGCGAGGGTTCCCACACGGCCAGGGCGCTGCGCGAGCAACCCACCGCCTACGCCGCGATCGAGGCGATGCTGCGCGACAACATTCCGATCTACACCGACCCCGGCCTTCCGCACGGCTGCATGGTCGTCCTCGCCGGCGCGACCTACACCACCCGAAATGCCGCGGTCCGCGAATTCCTGGTCGAAGCCCGCCGCCACACCACAGCCGACATCCACGCCAGGCTCGACCGTGGCGTCGCCGAAGGCGACCTCGCCCCCGACACCGACACCGCTTCGCTCGCCATGCTTTTCAGCACTGTGCTCTACGGGCTGTCGATCCAGGCCAGAGACGGCATCGGGCCCGACGAACTGAACATCGCCGTCGACAGCGCCATGCAGACACTGGCGGCCGCGACGCGCTAGGTGGGGCCGTGTGATCGGCGAACGGCCGGACGGGGATCTACGTCGAGGGCGGCGACCCGTCGGCGGGATCTCTCAGAGTCGACGCAGGGCCGCGATGCGCTCGCCCAATTGATCGACACTGGCCAATGCTGTTGGCGGACCACCACATTCGCGGCGGAGTTCGCCATGGATCACGCCGTGGGGTTTGCCGGTGCGGTGGTGGTGCATGGCCACGAGGCTGTTGAGTTCGCGGCGCAGTTCGCCCAATTTGTCGGAGGTGGCGACCCGTTCGGCGACGGCCGCGGGCGGCGGGGCGGACTCCTGGGCGGCGCTTCGGTCGGCGAGTTGGCGGGTCTGCCGGTCGCGCAGCAGCGCGCGCATCTGGTCGGCGTCGAGCAGACCGGGGATGCCCAGATAGTCGGCTTCCTCGTCGCTGCCCGCGATGGTGGCGGTGCCGAAGGAGGATCCGTCGTAGATCAGCTGGTCGAGTTCGGCGTCCGCGGCGAGCGCGACGAAGGACTTCTCGTCCTCGCCGGGCTCGTCCTTGGCCTTGTTGGCGTCCATCAGCAGCTCATCGTCGAGGCCGTCCTTCTCGCGATGCGGCTTGCCGATGACGTGATCGCGCTGCAGCTCGAGCTGCGCGGCCAGGTCCAGCAGCACCGGCACCGACGGCAGGAACACACTCGCGGTCTCCCCCGGCTTGCGGGCACGCACGAAACGGCCGATGGCCTGCGCGAAGTACAGCGGCGTCGACGCGCTGGTGGCATACACGCCGACGGCCAACCGTGGCACGTCGACGCCCTCGGACACCATCCGCACCGCCACCATCCACGGCTGGGTGCTCTTGCCGAACTCACTGATGCGCTGCGAGGACTGCGGATCATCGGAGAGCACCACCGAGGGCCGCTCGCCACAGATGTGTTCGAGCAGTTCGGCGTAGTCGCGAGCCCGTTCCTGATCGGTGGCGATCACCAGACCGCCCGCGTCGGGCATCCCGGAGGCGCGCAGCTGACGCAGGCGCATGTCGGCCGCGCGCAACACCGATGAGATCCAGTCGCCCGCCGGATCGAGCGCGGTGCGCCAGGCCCGCGCGGTGTGTTCGGCGCTGAGCGGTTCGCCGAGCCGGGCGGTGTGCTCCTCACCCGCACTGTCGCGCCAGTGCGCGTCGCCGGAGTAGGCCAGGAACACCACCGGACGCACGACGCCGTCGGCGAGCGCGTCGGCATAGCCATAGGAATGATCGGCGCGCGAACGCGGGAAACCGCCTTCGTCGGGCTCGTAGGTGACGAACGGGATCTTCGAATCGTCACTGCGGAACGGGGTTCCGGTCAGCGCGAGACGGCGCGTCGCGTCGCCGAACGCCTCCTCGGTCGCCTCGCCCCAGGTCTTGGCGTCGCCCGCGTGGTGGATCTCGTCGAGGATCACCAGCGTGCGCCGGTTCTCGGTGCGCACCCGGTGCCGGGTGGGGTGGGCGGCAACCTGGGCATAGGTCACGACCACGCCGTGATAGTCGCCGGAGGTCGCGCCGGTGGAGTTGGAGAATCGCGAGTCGAGCTGGATTCCGGTCCGCGCGGCCGCGGACGACCACTGGTGCTTGAGGTGCTCGGTCGGGGCGACGACGGTGATCTGATCCACCGTGCGATCCGCCAGCAACTCCGCGGCTACCCGCAGCGCGAAGGTGGTTTTACCGGCGCCGGGCGTGGCGACCGCGAGGAAGTCTCGCGGCTTGGTGGCCAGGTATTTCGTCAATGCGCGCCGCTGCCAGGCGCGCAGCGAACCCGACGGGGCACCTCCCGCGGCAGAATCGCCCGGTGTCCCCACTTGCTTCGCCGTAGCGGCACCACCCGACCCAGTCACGCAGACGACCCTAGCCGCCCGATGCGGCGTGTCGCCAAACCGACGCGGGGTGGGCGACAGGCATCACAACCGCACCCGTGGTCACCGGCCATTTACCTGTTACCCGCCGACACGATGCCCGGCCCGCACCACACGGACCTCCATCGTGCGGGATGCTTGACACTGAGATGAACAACGACCAGGTCCCGGCTGCCGACGCGGCACACCCGCCGCACACGCTCCCGCCCCTCGACTCGCCCGCGCGCCCCACGGTCGGCGCGCAGGCCGCCCCGCAACGTCACAGCGATCACGCGCCGTGGGTGCGCCGGCTGGCTACGGCATGGCGGTTGATGGTCCGGGTCGCCATCAAGTGCTGGGACAATTCGATCTTCGCCAAGTCCGCGGCCGCGGCGTTCTGGCAGACGCTGTCGCTGGCCCCGCTGTTGCTCGGTCTGCTCGGCAGCCTCGGCTATGTGGGCGGATTGTTCGGGCCCGACACCGTGCAGATCGTGGAGAGCAAGATCATCGCGTTCAGCCGCGAGTTCTTCAGTCCGTCGGTGGTCTCGGATCTGATCGAACCGACCGTCGACGACGTGCTCGGCCGGGGACGCGGTGCGGTGGTGTCGGTGGGTTTCGTGCTGTCGCTGTGGGCCGGATCCTCGGCGATGGCTACCTTCGTCGACGCCATCGTGGAGGCGCACGGGCAGCAGGACGCGCGTCACCCGATCTGGCAGCGGATCTTCGCGCTGCTGCTGTACGTGCAGTTCCTGGTGGCCGCGGTGCTGATCTTGCCGGTGATCGCCCTGGGTCCGACCCGGATCGGGCGGGTGCTGCCCGAATCCTGGCGTGAGCCGGGGTTGCGGCTGATCGACACGTTCTACTACCCGATCGTCGGCCTGCTGCTGATTTTCGGGCTGACCACGCTCTACAAGCTGGCCCTGCACAAATCGCTGCCGTGGCATCGGCTCTTCGGCGGTGCGCTGGTGGCCGGGGTTTTCTTCATGGGCGCCAGCGACCTGCTGCGCCGGTACCTGTCGTGGATCACCGACACCGGGGTGAGTTACGGCGCGCTTGCCACCCCGATCGCGTTCCTGCTGTTCACGTACTTTCTCGGCTTCGCGGTGATCCTCGGCGCGGAGTTCAACGCCGCCGTTCAGGAGTTCTGGCCTGCCCGGGCCACCCGGATCGAGCAGGTCAAGGACTGGATCACCAGCCAGGTGCGCGGTGACGACGAGGAGGTCGACGAGCACGACGAAACCGCCGACGCCTCACCCGAGGCACCGGCGTCATCGACCGAGCGCTGCGCTCAGTCGCCGTCCTTGCGCAAGCCCTCGTAGACCTTCTTGCAGTCCGGGCACACGGGCGAGCCGGGCTTGGCCGAACGCGTCACCGGGAAAACCTCGCCACACAGGGCGACGACCATCGTGCCCATCACGGCACTTTCGGCGATCCGGTCCTTCTTCACATAATGGAAGAATTTGGGGGTGTCGTCGCTGGTCGTCTCGTCGGTCGTGGTTTCCGGGCGTACCAGAGTGTCTGTACTCACGCCATCCATGATGCCGTATCCGGCGCCCGCACCGCTGACCAGCCGCGTGTGCGCTCGACGACGCCGAGTGGAAGACTCGGGGGTATGCAGTCCTACGGCGATGTCCCAGGCGCCGACGAATCGAAGCCGGACCCGGAAGTGACCATGCCCACCGAGCCCAAGCCCTCGCGTGGGTTCTTCCGTCCCGCCCCCGCCGAACATGCCGTGCTGATCACCGAGGCCGCGCCCTCGCTCGACGACCAGCATCGCGCCAGGGTGCGCCGCTACACGTTCATCATGGCCTTCCGGATCCCCTGCCTGATCCTGGCCGCGATCGCCTACAGCGCGTTCGAGAACCCGCTGCTCTCGATCCTGATCATCGCCGCCTCGGTGCCGCTGCCCTGGATCGCGGTACTGGTCGCCAACGATCGGCCGCCGCGTACCAAGGACGAACCCAGCCGCTGGGACGGCCGCAACAACCAGATCGCCCTCGAATCCGGACACCACAAGACGCTGGAATAGGCGCCTGTCGCACGCAGTCCGGCTAGCGAAGGCTGTGTAGCCGCCAGCGTTCGGCTACACGGCCGTCTTGGGTCTGCGGACCAACATCGACATGACGGCCGCGATACCGCAGAGACCGCCCGCGACGTACCACGCGAGGTCGTAGGAGCCCTGGAGGTCACGGATCAGGCCGGCGCCGGTGGCGGCGATCGCGGCGCCGACCTGGTGGGCGGCGAAGACCCAGCCGAACGCGATCGGTCCGTCGGCGCCGAAGAGTTCACGGCACAGCAGCACCGTCGGCGGGACCGTCGCGATCCAGTCCAAGCCGTAGAACACGATGAACACCCACATGCTCGGCTGGGTGTGCGGGCCGAGCAGTGACGGCAGGATCAGCAGCGACAGGCCGCGCAGCGAGTAGTAGCCGAGCAACAGATAGCGCGGGTCGACGCGGTCGGAGAGCCAGCCCGAGGCGATGGTGCCCGCCACATCGAAGATTCCGACCAGTGCCAGCAGTCCGGCCGCGGTGGTCGGTGGCATGCCGTGGTCGTGGGCGGCGGTGACGAAATGGGTGCCGACCAGGCCGTTCGTCGAGGCACCACAGATCGCGAATCCGCCCGCCAGCAGCCAGAATCCGGGTTTGCGCGCGGCCGAGGCCAACACCGTCAGCGCCCGGTTCGCGCCGCCGGCGATCGGCACCCGCGCCCCCGCGTCCGAACCGGCAGGCGCCCCGTAGGCACGCACGCCGACATCGCTGGGGTAGTCGCGCACGAACAACCACACCAGCGGCACCACCGACAGTGCCACCGCCGCCACGATCAATGCGGGCAGCCGCCAGCCGTGCTCGGTGGCGAGCATCGAGACCAGGGGCAGGAACACCAGCTGACCGGTGGCGCCCGCGGCGGTGAGCACCCCGGTGACCAGGCCGCGACTCCGGACGAACCAGCGTCCGGTGATAGTGGCGACGAACGGCATGGACATCGACCCGACACCGACGCCCACCAGTAGTCCCCAGGTCGCCACCAATTGCCACGCCTGGGTCATGAACACCGTCAGCCCACTGCCCGCGGCGATCAGCACCAGCGCCGAACACACCACCTTGCGGATGCCGAATCGGTCCATCAGCGCGGCGGCGAACGGCGAAATCAGGCCGTAGAGCAGCATATTCAGCGAGATGGCGGTGGAGATCGTCGCATGTGACCAGCCGAATTCGGTGTGCAGCGGGTCGATGAGGACGCTGGGAACCGAGCGGAAGGCGGCCGCGCCGAGCAGGGCCACGAATCCGACGCCGGCCACGATCCACGCGGGGTGGAGTCGACCGCGTTCGTCGGTGCCCGATGCCGGAGTGCGAGTGAGGTTGTCGGCCGGGTCGTCGCCGGTGGGCGGCAGGGGCGCACGTAGATCGGTCACTTGCCCAGCGTGCCGCATCGGCGAAGGACGGACTAGTGGCCGATATGACATGTTTCGTTGATATCCTGCCAACAAGTACGGGCGCGGGCCTGTCAACGGCCGCGCATACTGCGCACCAAGGACTCTCGACGCCCGCGCGCAAGGTTCTCTCGATCGCGGCGCTCACGATCCGCTCGCGCAACCTTGGTCGACAGCGGAGCTCATGGCGCCTACCGTTCGGACAGGACTGCCGACAGTGTGCCCGGAACAGGCCGACCGCTCGGCGAGTGCCGCATATCGGAAGGGAGACAGCATGATTCGCTGGACCTGGGCGTTTCTCGATCGGCCCGTCGATTCGTTCGCCGACTGTGCGCGGTTCTGGGCGACGGTCACCGATTCCACGGTGTCGGCGCCACGCGGCGAGCACGACGAGTTCGTCACGCTGTTGCCCGCCACCGGACCCGCGTGGATCAAGATGCAAGCGGTCGGCGATGACGGTGGCATCCATCTCGACCTCGACGTCGACGACATCCCCGCGGCGGTCGCGACCGCAACGGGGCTCGGCGCCCGCGTCACGGCCGAGCTGCCTGATTACACCGTGCTGGAATCGCCTGCCGGACAGACGTTCTGCCTCACTCCGGCGGCCGGCCGATCGGATCTCGGGCCTGCACCGGTCACGGTGTCGACCGCACCCGACGGCACGGTGACCCGCCTCGACCAGATCTGTCTCGACCTGTCCCCCACCGACATCGACGCCGATACCGCCTTCTGGCAGGAACTCACCGACTGGACGCACAGGCCCGGCCGCCGCCCGGAATTCTCCCGCCTCCGCGGCCCCGACCAGCCACTGCACTTCCTGCTCCAACGCCTCGACGACCCCGGCCCCACGGGCGCGCACGCCGACCTGGCCTCGTCGAACATCACGGCCACCGCCGCCTGGCACGAATCGCTCGGCGCCACCCGAATCACCGACACCGAACACTGGATAGTCCTACGAGACCCCGGAAACGCCCTGTACTGCGTGACATCCAGAGACCCATACACCGGCTGAGCAGCAGCGCCGCCGACTATCGCAATACGTCAATCGGTCGGCCACTGCGAGCGCAGACGATGCCCATCCGACCCGACGGCTATCCTTCCCAGCCGCATCAACCGCCACAGCCACCCGGCGCAGGCGACCCGAGGCGCTGTGTGCGCGGCGACACGCACCGGCAGTTTGTCGATCTCAGTACTCGCGGTCCTGGCAGAGTAGGCGGGTGCCTACGAACCCGACGATGACCGACTCCCTGCTCACCGCACTGTGCCCGGACCTGCGCACCGCGCTGATCCGGGTCGGTTACGCCGCCGACACGCTGGTGGAGGCGCTGGGTCCGGATGTGCATGCGGCGCTGAGCCGTTCGGAGCCGGTACCGGTGCGCCGGGCCGCGCGCGCGGCCGGTGACCTCGGCACGCTGGTGCGGTTGCTGCTTCTCGGCGACGTGTTGCCGGAGCGCGAGGTCGCCGCCGCGCTGGCGCCGGTGCGCATCGACGCGGCGGTGGCGGCGGGTCTGCTCCTCCGCGAGGGCGACGAGGTCAGGGCCGCGCTGGATCTGCGGCCGCTCGATGTCGGCGCGGGGACGCGGTGGATCCTGTCCGATCTCGACGATTCGATGCGGCGGCGCACGCTCACCTCTGATCACGTCCTCGGCGTCGGGCACGCGTCACTGTCCTTGCTGCGCGCGACACCGACCGAAGCCGTCGGCACCGTGTTGGATCTGGGCACCGGCTGTGGCGTGCAGGCCGTGCACGCGGCGGGTTACGCGGGCCGGGTCACCGCGACCGATGTCAACGCGCGGGCCTTGTGGCTGGCACAGGCCACGGCGGCGCTCAACGAACTCGATATCGAACTGCTCGAGGGGTCCTGGTTCGAGCCGGTGGCCGGGCGGCGCTTCGATCAGGTCGTGGCCAATCCGCCGTTCGTGGTCGGTCCGGCGCGCATCGAGCACACCTATCGCGACTCCGGGCTCGCCCTGGACGGCGCCAGCGAACTGGTTATCGGGCGGGCGCCCGCGCTGCTGGCACCCGGTGGCACGGCGGCCATGCTCGCTGCCTGGGTGCACGTGGACGGCGAGGACTGGCGGCAACGGGTGTCGAGCTGGTTGCCCGCCCACGGGGTCGACGCGTGGGTCGTGCAGCGCGACGTCGCCGACCCGGCCCTCTACGTCGGCACCTGGCTGCGCGACGCGGGCCTCGACCCCCGCGACCCGGCCGCCCAGGAACAGGCGGCGCGGTGGCTCGATGCCTTCGACGCCGCCGACGTCGAAGGCATCGGGTTCGGCTTCGTCTATCTGCGCGCGATCGACGGCCCGACCGAACTCCTCGCCGAGGACCTCACCCACGGTTTCGACGACCCGCTCGGTACCGAGGTAGCCGGGTATTTCGCGCGGTCGGCGTGGCTGCGCGCGGTCGCAGGCGACGAGGAACTCGCGTGGACATCTCGTTTCGCGCCGAGCCCGGCGACCGCGTTGGAGCGGGTATACCTGCCCGGCGAGTTCGGCTGGACCGAGCAGGTGGCCCGGCTTCATCGCGGCGACGGACCACGCTGGCAGCACGAAGTCGACGAGTCGACAGTCGCCCTGGTCGCGGGAATGCGGCCCGACGGGCTGCCGTTGTACGAGCTGATCGAACTACTCGCTCTCGCCGACGGAGCCGAGCAGGTCACGCCGGAATTCGCCGCCCAGGCACTCGGTGTGGTCGCCGGACTCGTCCGCCACGGATTGGTGCGGCCGGTCTGAACCGCCCCGCGGTGGTAGCGAGTTGGCGACCACGGCGCTCTTCTCAGGAACTTCTCAGCCGTTGGGGTGGGAACCAGCAGCTCAGAGCGGTTTATCGACCGCGGGAACGGGAACTTTCTCTAAGTCGGGTCCGTTGAACGGAGTGAGACACCACCGACAGGAGGCAAGTCATGACAAGCCCCGCCACCACTCGTTTGCGCCCCAGCGAGGCCGATATCGACGCCCAGAGCCCCGCAGCCGATCTGGTACGCGTGTACCTCAACGGAATCGGACGCACGGCACTGCTCACGGCGGCCGACGAGGTCGAGTTGGCCAAGCGCATCGAGGCGGGCCTGTATGCCCAGAACCTGCTATCAACCGGTAAGCGGTTGACGGCGGCTCGCAAGCGTGATCTGGCGATCCTGGTCCGCGAGGGCTCCGCCGCCCGCTCGCACCTGCTCGAGGCCAACCTGCGTCTGGTCGTATCCCTGGCCAAGCGCTACACCGGCCGCGGCATGCCGCTGCTCGACCTCATTCAGGAGGGCAACCTCGGACTGATCCGCGCGATGGAGAAGTTCGACTACGCCAAGGGCTTCAAGTTCTCCACCTACGCCACCTGGTGGATCCGTCAGGCCATCACCCGCGGCATGGCCGATCAGAGCCGCACCATCCGGCTGCCCGTGCACCTGGTGGAACAGGTGAACAAGCTCGCCAGGATCAAGCGTGAACTGCACCAGCAGCTGGGCCGCGAGGCCACCGACGCCGAACTCGCCAACGAGTCGGGCATCCCGGTGGAGAAGATCGCCGACCTGCTCGACCACAGCCGCGACCCGGTGAGCCTGGACATGCCCGTCGGCAACGACGAAGAGGCCCCGCTCGGTGACTTCATCGAGGACTCGGAAGCCACCTCCGCCGAGAGTGCCGTCATCGCCGGCCTGCTGCACCACGACGTGCGCAGCGTCCTGGCCACCCTCGACGAGCGCGAACAGCAGGTCATCCGCCTGCGCTTCGGTCTCGACGACGGACAGCCGCGCACCCTGGACCAGATCGGCAAGCTGTTCGGGCTGTCCCGTGAGCGAGTCCGTCAGATCGAGCGCGAGGTCATGTCCAAGCTACGCAAGGGCGACCGCGCCGACCGCTTGCGCGCCTACGCCAGCTGATCCAAATCTCGACGGCCCCCCGGGGTCGTCTGCCGAAACGCCGACCGGCGACCGCGAACCCCTCCCCTCCGGGTCGCGAGCCGGTCGGCGTTGTTCGTTATTCCGGCTCCGCGTCGGATCCCCGGTAAGACGGGCCGCCGGGGCGGGGCGACCACGGCCGACGGGGCAGCCGGCGAGGACCGTCGCACCTCAGGCCAGTCGGCGGGGGCCGGTGTCGAAGCGGCTGGGTTCGGGGCCGATGCGGGCTCGGGCGTAGATGATCTCCGCCGATGCCGACGCGGCCAGCACGGGGTCACAGGAGAGTTCGCGCATCTGGGGGATGTCGTCGAACAGGGCCGAAATGCGTTGGGCCAGCTCGGCGAGGGCTGCTTTGTCGACGCCCACTCGGCCCGGTCCATCCGACAGGAGTGGTGCCGCACGTGGCGCGTCGATGAGCGCGGTCGCTTCCTCCTGGGTCAGCGGTAGGGCACGGTAGGCACGGTCGCCGAGCAGGTCGATGATCATGCCGGAGAGGCCGAATTGGATGACCGACCCGAACGAGGGGTCGTCGGTGACGCGCAGCACACAACCGACCCCCTTGGTCGCCATCTTCTGCACGTGCAGAAGCGGATCGCCGCAGATTTCCACCAGGTCGGTGTAGGCCTGACGGACCGCGTCCGGTCCCCACAGGTCCAAGCGCACACCGATCAGATCGGGTCGGCGCCGCCACAGCTCCCCGGTTGCCTTGGCCGCGACCGGATAGCCCAGTTCCTCGGCCGCGGCGACCGCTTGCCCGCCGTCGCGCACCGCCCGGAACTCGACCACGTCGATCCCGTAGCACCCGAGCAGCAGCACCGCCTCCTCATCGGTGAGCCACCGTCCGCCCGATTCCGCCAGCCAGCCCTCCACCAGCGCCGCCGCGGCCGCGGTGTCGATCCCGGGCGGGCGCACCACCGGCGAGATCGGCCGGTCACGCCAGCGCGCGTACCGATCGACCCTGGCCAGCGCACGCGCGGCCCGCTCAGGGTCCGGGTAGGACGGGATGGATCCGCGCGCCGGTGCGCCCGCGGTGGTACGCACCGCCAGCTGTCGCGGAATGCCGGATTCCGCGACAAAGGTGGTGAGCATCGGCTTGCCCGGCGCCGCCGCGGCGGCCGCCCGCAAGGCGTCCCCGAAGCCCTCCATCGGCACCGGAACCGGCGGTGCGACCACGACGATCACCGCGTCGATCTCGTCGCTGCGTAGCGCAGCGAGGACCGCTTCCCTGAAGTCGGCAGGCGTCGCCTCCGGTCCGAGGTCCACCGGGCCGTCCACGCCCACGCCCCGCTCGATGGGCCCGGCAACTCCGGTATCCCGCTCGGGAAGTTCGATGCTGTTCGCACCACGGCCAGCGCGCCGAGCACTGCGCGCGCCCCACGCGGTCCTGCCGACGCGATCCGCACCCTGCGCCGCACGATCCGAATCCCGTGCGGTTCGCCGCACACGATCTGCTCCCCGCCCGGCCCCGCCACGATCTGCCCTCCGGCCGACTCGCCCCGCTCGGTCCGCATCTCGCTCGGCCACTTCGGCCGAATCCCGGTCGATCCGCAGAGGACTGTCCGCACCCCGCTCGGCCGACACCGCACCACCTGAATCCCGCTCGGCCTGCTGGGCGCTGTCCACGACCCGTCCCTCCGACCAGGCACTCTGCACAACTGTCGGCCGGCTGCCGTGCACGCCGTGCTCGGTCGGTCGAGCGCCGGGGCCTCGGTCGAGGGCCGTCACGGGCCGGTACACGTGCAGACCTTCGCCGCGGGCGGCGTCGATGGCCAGCCAGTTCAGCGCGGCGCTGTTGCCGACCACCGCGACTCGGGGGCCCTTCGGTAGCGGCTGACAGGCCAGCAGGGCGGCGCAGTCGAACAGTTCGGAGATGGAGTCGACCTGGATGATCCCGGCTTGGCCGAAGAGGTCACGGACCACCGTGCGGTCCATGTCGGCACCGGCCGCGAGGCGCCCACTGCTCACCGCGACGATCGGTTTGCCGCGTGCCACCCGGCGCGCCAGCCGGGAGAACTTGCGCGGGTTACCGAAGCTCTCCAGGTACAGCAGGATCACCTCGGTGTCGGCGGCGGTGTCCCAGTACTGGAGCAGATCGTTGCCGGAGACGTCGGCTCGGTTGCCTGCCGAGACGAACGTCGACAGACCGAGGTTGCGGGCCGCGGCCTCGCCGAGAATCGCCGCACCGAGCGGGCCGGACTGGCAGAAGAAGCCGATCCGCCCGCGCTCGGGGAGCACCGGTGCCAGGGTGGCGTTCAGGCCGACCGCGGGGTCGGTGTTGGCGATGCCGAGCGCGCTGGGCCCCACCACCCGCATGCCGTGTCCGCGCGCCGCGGCGACCAGGTCGTGTTCGGCGGCCAACCCGGCCGCTCCGGTCTCGCCGAAGCCCGCGGTCAGCACGACCAGGCCCTTGACCCCCTTGGCCATGCAATCGTCGAGGACCGCCCCGATCGCGGCGGGTGGCACCGCGACCACCGCCAGGTCCACCTCGTCGGGAATCTCGCGCACCGTGGCGTAGGCCCGCACACCGCGCACCGAACGCCGGTGCAGATTCACCGGGAACACCGGCCCGCTGAAGCCGCCGGCGAGCAGATTCGCGAACACGGCACCGCCGACGCGGGTCTGCTCCGGTGACGCGCCGATCACCGCGACCGAACCGGGTGCCAGCAGATTTCCGACGCTGCGCGCCTCCGAGGCCGCCTCACGCGAATCCCGCACGGTGCGTAGCGCTTCGGTGGGGTCGATGGCGAATTCGAGGTGCACTTCGGAACCGTCGCGACTGCGCTGCAGTTGGTAGCCCGCCTCGCGGAAGACCGTGATCATGGCCTCGTTCTCGGCCAGCACCTCGGCGACGAACGCGACCACTTCGTTCTCGGCGGCGGCACCGGCGAGATGCTCGAGCAGCACCGAGCCGAGCCCTCGTCCCTGGTGCTCGTCGGCGATCACGAAGGCCACCTCGGCCGCGCGTGGCCCCGGCCGGGCGAGCAGCTCGTAGCGGGCCACGCCGATGATGGCCGTGCCGAGTACCGCGACGAGGCCGACCCGGTCGCGGTAGTCGACGTGTGTGGTGCGGTACATGTCCTTCGGCGAGATCTGTGGGTAGGGACCGAAATAGCGCAGATATCGGGTGCGATCGGACAGACCGGTGTGAAAGGCGGCGAGCGCGTCGGCGTCGGCGGGCACGATCGGGCGTAGCTGGACCACACCGCCGTCGGCGGCGAGCACATCGCCGTACCAGTGTTGGGGTGGCGCAGGCGGATTCGCGGGCGTGTCGGAGGTATCGGGCAGCAGTGGCTCAGTCACGGGGGTCCTCCGGGTCGAGCCCGAGCAGGCCGAAACTCGCCCGCCGGGTGGCCGTGATCGCGGTATCGACCGCGCGCTGGGCGCGGATCTGGCCCGCATCGCCGATCTCGGGTGTGCCGCCGGGACCGTCCCAGGCGCGGTAGGCGGTGTCGCCGCCGTCGCCCATGGTCGTCGGTGGTCGCACGCGCGGCGCGGATGCCCGCACCTGTTCGATCCAGTCGGTGGGCACCGGCGTTTCGGGGGCTAGCGGCCGATCGAGTGCCGCGGCGAGCAGGTGGGTCCAGGCGCGCGGCACCACCCGCACCACGCCGTAACCGCCGCCGCCGACGGCCAGCCAGCGCCCTTCGGCGTATTCGTCGGCCAGGTCCCGCATCGCGAGGAAGGCCGCGCGCTGGCCGTCGACAGTAAGTTCCAGATCAGCCAGCGGATCCTCGCGGTGGGTGTCGACACCACACTGGCTGATGATGATCTGCGGCCGGAAGGCGGCCACCGCGCCGGGTACCACCGCGTGAAATCCCCTCAGCCACTGCGCATCCCGTGTGCCGGGCAGCAGTGGCAGGTTGATCGAGGTGCCCTCGGCCGCCCCGATACCGGTCTCCTCGGGCCAGCCGGTATTGGGCCACAGCGTGGCCGGATGCTGATGCAGCGAGACTGTGAGCACACGCGGATCGGCGTAGAACGCCCGTTGCACGCCGTCGCCGTGATGGACATCGACATCGAGGTAGGCGATGCGGTCGAAGCCGTGGTCGAGCAGCCATGAGATGGCGATCGCGGCATCGTTGTAGACACAGAACCCCGCCGCCGAATCCGGCATGGCGTGGTGCATTCCGCCGCCGATACTCACCGCGCGCCGCGTACGGCCCGCCGCGATCTCCCGTGCGGCGGCGAGGGTGCCGCCGACGATCACCGACGCCGCCTCGTGCATGTGCGGGAACACCGGATTGTCGGCGGTTCCGAGCCCGTAGGCGGCGTCCTCGGGTGTCGGCGGGCCCTGCCCGGCCCGGCGCACCGCCTCGATGTAGGAGCTGCTGTGGACCCGCATCAGGTCCGATTGAGTGGCCGCGTCGGGTGCCAGCGGCTCGACACCATCGAGAAGACCTAGGCTTTGGGCCAGCGACATGGTGTATTGCAGGCGCGCGGGCTTCATCGGATGCTCCGGACTCCAGGTGTAGCCGAGGAATCGCTCGGTCCATACGACGGTCCCTGCGTGTTCGCTGCGCGGCGACGTGACCATGCTCGCCACGCTAGCCGGAAGCAGCGGACCCCGTGTGGCGTTGACATGCAGTAGAAATAGGGCCGCTGGTCCGACGGGCGGACCGGTGTTCGCGCGTGGGTAGAATTCGTCCTGACGAAGGGGTATCAGGTGAAGGATCTGGTCGACACCACGGAGATGTATCTCCGTACCATCTACGACCTCGAGGAAGAGGGCGTGGTGCCCTTGCGGGCGCGTATCGCCGAACGCCTCGAGCAGAGTGGTCCGACGGTGAGCCAGACGGTCGCGCGGATGGAGCGCGACGGCCTGTTGCTCGTCGCCGGCGACCGCCATCTCGAGCTCACCGACAAGGGCCGGTCCATGGCCGTGTCGGTGATGCGCAAGCACCGGCTCGCCGAGCGGTTGCTGGTCGACATCATCGGATTGGACTGGGAGAACGTGCACGCCGAGGCGTGTCGCTGGGAGCACGTGATGAGCGAGGAGGTGGAGCGGCGCCTGATCGAGGTGCTCAACCACCCGACCACCTCGCCCTACGGCAACCCGATTCCCGGCCTGGACGAACTCGGCCTCAGCGACGCTCCCGCCCCCGAGGAGAAGCTGATCCGGCTCTCCGATCTGCCCAACGGCGCGCTGCACGCGGTGGTCGTGCGCAGGCTGGCAGAGCACATCCAGACCGACCCGGAGGTCATCGGGCGGTTGCGTGAGGCGGGCGTTGTGCCCGACGCCCGCGTTACCGTGGAGACCAAACCGGGTGCGGTATTGATCACGGTGCCGGGCCACAACGGTTTCGAACTGTCCGAAGAGATGGCGCATGCCGTCCAGGTGAGGCTGGTCTGATTCGTGAAACTCCTTGTCACCGGCGGCGCCGGCTATGTGGGTGGCGGCTGCGCCGCAGTGTTGCTCGAAGAGGGCCACGAGGTTGTCGTCGTCGACGACCTCTCGACCGGTAATGCCGATGGCGTCCCGGCCGGTGCCCGATTCGTCGACGGCGATATCGCGGTCGCCGCCCCCGATCTGCTGCGTGCCGAATCCTTCGACGGCGTCCTGCATTTCGCGGCACAGTCGCTGGTCGGCGAGTCGGTGGAGCAGCCGGAGAAGTACTGGCACGGCAATGTCGTGAAGACGCTGACGCTGCTCGAGGCGATCCGTGAGACCGGCACGCCGCGCCTGGTGTTCTCCTCCACGGCCGCGGTGTACGGCGAGCCAGAGCAGGTCCCGATCACCGAGGACTCGCCCACTCGCCCCACCAATCCCTACGGTGCGAGCAAGCTGGCCATCGATCACGCCATCACCTCCTACGCGGTGGCGCACGATCTGGCCGCGACGAGCCTGCGCTACTTCAACGTGGCAGGCGCCTATGCCGGACTCGGCGAGAACCGGGTCGTGGAAACACATCTGATCCCCCTCGTGTTGCAGGTGGCGCTGGGTCACCGCAAGGCCATTTCGGTGTACGGCACCGACTGGCCGACGCCGGACGGTACGTGTGTGCGCGACTACATCCACATCCGCGATCTGGCGCAGGCACACCTGCTCGCGCTGTCGTCGTCGCAGCCGGGCGCGCACCGGATCTGCAACCTCGGTTCGGGCACGGGTTTCTCGGTGCGCGAAGTGATCTCGGCGTGCGAGCGGGTTACCGGCCTGCCGATCGAGACGATCGACGCACCGCGGCGCGCGGGCGATCCGGCCGTACTGATCGCCTCCAGTGACCGCGCGGTCGCCGAACTGGGCTGGCAACCCGAGCACAACGACCTCGACGAGATCGTCTCCGACGCTTGGGATTTCCTGCGTTCCCTCGGCACGAACGCCCACAGCGCCCGCTGAAACGCCTCCCTCATCCGGCGATGGGGCCGATGTCGACCCCGAGATCGGCGGCGATCTGGTGGCCACAATGCGCGAGTCTGCGTAGCCGTTCGGGCCGCAACCCGGTCTGCAGCGAAGTCTCCAGCAGTGCCGCCATCGCGTGCTCGGCGTCGGCCTCGACGGCGGCGGCGATAGCGACACCGGCGAACGGTCCGTCGCCGCGCAGGTAGGCGCTGAAGCCGAGCAGAGCCGCGGCCTCGGCGCGGTCGGAACCGGAAGTCGCCCGAGCCAGCTGCGCCCACAGCAGCTCGGCGGCTTCGGCGTGATCGCCCAGCGCCAGCCCGTACATGGCGTCGCGGATCGGCCGGTCACGCAGGTTCGCGGCCAGTCGCGCGAGTTCGCGCTCGGCACGCGGTGCGCCCGACGCGGTATCGGCGATCTGCCACAGCACCCATTCCAGTGCCCGCCGCTGGTAGGCCACCATGTTCCCGGCGCGCGTCGCCGCCGCCAGCCCACCCCGATACCACGCGTCCGCCGCCCCGAGCTGGGCACGCACTCGCGCGCTCAGCAGGTCGTCGGGAATCATCAGCGCGGTCATCTCGTGGCGGGAGCCGCGAATCTGCTTGCCTTCCAGCACATGTGACACCGCGACGATCGAGGACGCCGGGTCGGCGACCAGGCCGGTCCCGACCGTGCCGAACACGCTGGAGTAGCGCTCGCCCACCGCGATCGCGGGCACCGACCAGGCACCGCGAACCGCGATCCCGTCCTCGGCGAGCACGTCGATCAATTCGGCCGCACGCAAGACTTCCTCACCCTCGAACTCGGCGCGGTCCTCGACGAAGACGGCGAGCACCCCGGTTGCCTCTTCGCGCAAGCAGATCGATGCCAGACAGGCGGTGAACTGGTCGAGCAGCCGCATGTCGGTGGCCGCGTCGAGGTCGAAGCGCACTACTGCCTCGATTGCCTCGGACCCGCCACCCGCCACCTCGTGCAGAACGGCGACAACGAGGGATCGTTCGGGGACGAAGCCGAGCATCGCGGGCAGGGCGGCGATCAGTTCACCGGGTTCGTCGACGCGCAGCGGTGGGCGCGGCAGGCCGCCGGGATAGCGGGGGGTGGATTCGGCGCAGCCGAGTGCGCGGGGAAACGGCCCGGTGCGCTTGGCCCGGCGGGTGGGGTTCGTCGAATGCGTCATGGCTCCACTGTGCCCGCCGCCTACCGCACACGCGGCGCACCGACCTGGGCTTTTATCCGCCCTGTGAGTAGCGCCGGAGCTGTGGAGAAACCCCGGTCCCGGCGATGCGCCGCCAGCGAATCTGTCAGCGCCTCGTGGTAGGCGCGTCAGCTGCCGTTCACGGAGGCAACGGTTGTCGCGAACATGTCGTCCACGGCGGCTGTATCCGGTTGTCCGGCACCGAAAGTCATCGACGTCACCGTGATGCGCACGTCGCCGATCTGCCCGATCGAGGTCTGCATCGTCTGTGTCAGCCCCGCACCGCCGACCTCGGGAACTACGGTGCGCCGCAACGCTATCGCATCGTCGGTACCGGCAGGCACGGCCTGGTCGAGCACGGTCGTGACGGTGGAGCCCGCACCGGCCCGCCGGACCTGGATCTGCCCGCACTCGTGGAGCCGATCGCGCAGCCGCGCCACCGGCTCGGGGCTACGCGACAATTCGACGGTGAGCGTGGCCCGGCTCGCGTCGTCGGTCCCGACCGCTACCGCCGCGGGCTCCCCACCGGGCTCGACCTCGGTCGGCATGCACTGCGCCGGGCTGACCGTCGCGCCCGCCCCCACTCCGTCGAGATCGCCCGCGGCCGCCGTCGCCGCCTGCGCGGGCAGCACCACCGCCGGGTACCGAGCCGGAAAACGCGAAGGTGAAGGCAGTAGGTCGGCCAATGCACCATCGACCTGTCGCACCGACACCGCGCTCTCGGCGACCGGCGTCCCGCTGACGCTCTGCGCGCATCCGGCGAGCGCGAACGACACTGCCGCCAACCCCAGCCACCAGCGACGCAGGCCCGGATCACCCGTACGGATCGGTGTCGCCTGCGCCACGTTCACACCGTCCACTGTGCCCCACCGCGTCGATCGGCCCGGTCGCGCCACGCCGTCCGGGAAGTCGCGGCGTGCGCAAGACCCAGGTCAGCAGCCCGGCCGCCACACCGGACGGGAATGGGCGAACAGTCCACGACCACCGCCAGAAGCCCGATCACCACGCCCCGCGGGAATGCGGGGAGAGCCCACGACCACCGCCAGAAGCCCGGTCACCACGCCCCGCGGGAATGCGGGGAGAGCCCACGACCACCGCCAGAAGCCCGGTCACCACGCCCTGCGGGAATGCGGGGAGAGTCCATGCTGTTGCCTACCAGGACGAGCCGTCCCCGGCCGTGTGCGATGGCACTAGCTCGCGTGGGGGACAATGGAGATCCGCTTCCCCACCCCCGCGAGCGATGGTGGACCGCGCAGGAAGGAGAAACGCGATGGATGACCAGTCGCATATGTACGAACTGGAGTTCCCGGCGCCGCAGTTGTCCTCGGACGACGGTGCGGGCCCCGTGCTGGTGCACGGCCTGGAAGGTTTCACCGACGCCGGACATGCCGTGCGCCTGGCGACAACCCATCTGCGCGAGAGCCTCGAATCGGAGCTGGTCGCGTCCTTCGATGTCGACGAGCTGCTCGACTACCGCTCGCGCCGGCCGATGATGACGTTCCAGACCGATCATTTCGCCGACTACGCCGAGCCGGAACTGAACCTGTGGGCGTTGCGCGACACCGCAGGCACCCCGTTCCTGCTGCTCTCGGGCCTGGAACCGGATCTGCGCTGGGAGAAGTTCACCACCGCGGTGCGACTGCTGGCCGAACAGCTCGGCGTGCGCCGCACGATCGGCCTCTCGGCGATTCCGATGGCGATCCCGCACACGCGCCCGCTCGGTGTCACCGCACATTCCTCGGACCGTTCGCTGATCGGCGAGCACCAGCGCTGGCCGGGCGAGTTGCAGGTACCGGGCAGCGCGTCGTCGCTGCTCGAGTACCGGATGGCGCAGCACGGCCACGAATCACTCGGGTTCTCGGTGCACGTGCCGCACTACCTGGCCCAGACCGATTATCCCGAGGCCGCGCAGACGCTGCTGGAGAATTTCGCCGACAACGCGGGCCTGGATCTGCCGCTCGCGGCGCTGGGTGAGGCGGCCGCGCGCGTGCGCGAGCAGGTCGCCGAGCACATCGCGGGCAACGAGGAGGTGGAGACGGTCGTCACAGCGCTGGAACGCCAGTACGACAGCTTCGTCACCGCCCAGGAAAGCCAGTCCAGCCTGCTGGCCGCTGATGGTGAACTGCCCAGTGGTGAGGAGCTCGGCGCGGAGTTCGAACGCTTCCTGGCCGAGCAAGGTGGTTACGACGACACCGCCGGCGACGGTAAGGACTGACCCGCCGGACCCACTAGGGTGGTCGGAGTGGATCTGACCGACCTGCTGGAAATTCCCGGGACCGACGCCGACGCGCTCTACGAGTCGTTCGCGGCGTGGGCCGCCGAGCAGGGCACACCCCTGTATCCAGCACAGGACGAGGCGCTGATGGAGTTGGCGTCGGGATCCCATGTCATTCTGGCGACGCCGACCGGCTCCGGAAAATCTCTGGTGGCGGTCGGCGCGCACCTGTTCGCCATGGCCAACGGGCAGCGCAGCTATTACACCGCGCCGATCAAGGCCCTGGTCAGCGAGAAGTTCTTCGCGCTGTGTGAGGTGTTCGGCGCGGAGAACGTCGGCATGGTGACCGGCGACGCGGCCGTCAACGCCGACGCCCCGATCATCTGCGCCACCGCGGAGATCCTGGCGAACCTGGCGTTGCGCGAGGGCGCGGCGGCCGAGGTCGGCCAGATCGTGATGGACGAGTTCCACTTCTACGCCGACCCCGATCGCGGCTGGGCGTGGCAGGTGCCGATCATCGAACTCCCCCGCGCCCAGTTCCTGCTGATGTCGGCGACTTTGGGTGAGGTGGATTTCTTCGCCACCGATCTCGAGGCGCGCACCGGCCGCTCGACCTCGGTGGTCGCGGGCACCGAACGTCCTGTCCCACTGACGTTCTCGTACGTGCGCACGCCCATCACCGAAACCCTCGAAGAACTGGTGACCACCCACCAGGCACCGGTCTACGTCGTGCACTTCACCCAGGCCGCCGCCCTCGAACGCGCGCAGGCACTGACGAGCGTGAACTTCGCCTCCCGCGCCGAGAAAGACGCGATCGCCACCGCGATCGGCGATTTCCGGTTCGCGTCGGGCTTCGGTAAGACCCTGTCGCGCCTGATCCGCCACGGCATCGGCGTGCACCACGCGGGCATGCTGCCCAAATATCGCCGTTTGGTGGAGAAGCTCGCCCAGGACGGCCTGCTGAAAGTGGTGTGCGGCACCGACACCCTCGGCGTCGGCATCAACGTCCCGATCCGCACCGTGCTGCTCACCGGCCTCACCAAATACGACGGTGTCCGCACCCGCAGGCTCAAGGCCCGTGAGTTCCACCAGATCGCCGGACGCGCGGGCCGTGCGGGCTACGACACGATGGGCACCGTAGTGGTGCAGGCACCCGAACACGAGGTGGAGAACACCCGCCTGATCGCCAAGGCGGGCGACGACCCGAAGAAGCAGCGAAAAGTGGTGCGCCGCAAGCCCCCCGAGGGTTTCGTCTCCTGGAGCGAGGAGACCTTCGACCGTCTCATCGCCGCCCCGCCCGAGCCGATGGTGTCGCGCTTCGCGGTGACGAACTCGATGCTGCTCAACGTGATCGCCCGCCCCGGCAACTGTTTCTACGCCATGCGTCACCTGCTCGAGAACAACCACGAGCCGCGCCCCGCGCAGCGCAAGCACATCCTGCGCGCCATCCGTCTCTATCGTTCGCTGCGGGATGCCGGTGTGGTGCAACAGCTTTCCGAACCCGACGCGAAGGGCCGGATGGCACGGCTCACCGTCGACCTGCAACGCGACTTCGCGCTCGACCAGCCGCTGTCACCGTTCGCACTGGCCGCGTTCGAACTCCTGGATCGCGAAAGCCTTACCTACACACTCGATGTCGTCTCCCTGATCGAGGCGACCCTCGAAGACCCACGCCAACTGCTGATGGCCCAGCAGCACAAGGCCCGTGGCGCCGCTGTCGCCGAAATGAAGGCCGAGGGCATCGAATACGAAGAGCGCATGGAGCTGCTCGAAGAGGTCACCTGGCCCAAGCCGCTGTCGGAACTGATCGACCCCGCGTTCGAGACCTACCGGGCCGGACACCCCTGGGTGTCGGAATTCGCGCCGTCGCCGAAGTCGGTGGTACGCGACATGATCGAGCGCGCGATGACCTTCGCCGAGCTGATCTCGCACTACGAACTGACTCGCTCCGAAGGCGTCGTGCTGCGCTACCTCGCCGACGCCTATCGCGCCCTGCGCCGCACCGTGCCCGACGCCGCGCGCACCGAGGATCTCGACGATCTCACCGAATGGCTCGGCGAACTGATCCGCCAGGTCGACTCGAGCCTGCTCGACGAGTGGGAACAGCTCACCAATCCCGGCGCCGAGAACGATGCCGAGCAGGTCGCGTTCGGCGCCGAAACGGTGCGCCCGATCACCGCCAACGAACGCGCCTTCCGGATCATGGTCCGCAACGCCATGTTCCGTCGCGTGGAGCTGGCCTCGCGTCGCCGCTGGTACGAACTAGACGAGCTGGGCACCGGCCCCGACTGGGCCGAGGACTTCGCCCCCTATTTCGACGAGTACGCCACGATCGGCACCGGCCCCGACGCGCGCGGCCCGCAATTGTTCCAGATCGAGCAGCGGCCCGGTTTCTGGCATGTGCGCCAGGTGATCGACGACCCGTCGGGCGATCACGGCTGGGCGCTGACGGCGATCGTGGATCTCGAGGAGTCCGACGCCGCGGGCGAGGTCGTGTTCGACGAGGTCACAGTCACAGCCGGCTGAGTAATACCAGCCGCCTATGACGAATATGACGAATGTTTGACGGATTCGTTGTTGGGTAGGCGCCGCTGATAGTCTCTCCCGGCCGCCGAGGAGAAAGTTCACCGTGCTCGATTCCCCGTACCTTGTCATCGACCCCGAGCGGGTACGTGCCAATTACCGAACCCTCGACGCCGCCGTCTCCACGGACACCCGGATCAGGTACGCGGTCAAAGCGGCACCGGTGGCCCAACTGATCACCCTGCTCGACGACGAGGGCGCCGAATTCGACGTCGCCAGCATCGGCGAGATCGACCAGTGCCTCGACCTCGGCGTCGCCCCCGAGCGGCTCTGCTACGGCAACCCGATCAAGAAGAGCGCCCACATCGCGCGCGCCTTCGCCCTCGGGGTACGCCGCTACGCCTTCGACACCGAAGACGACCTCGACCGCATCGCCGAGCACGCGCCCGGCTCCGAGGTCGAGTGCCGATTCCTGTCCTCGGCCCCCGAATCACGGACGCCGTTCGGCACCAAGTTCGGGTGCGCGCCCGCCGAGGCCCTGCGACTGCTGGTGCGTGCCCATGACCTGGGCCTGACGGTCGGCGGCCCCTATTTCCACGTCGGCTCCCAGCAGCTCGACCCCGCCGCCTGGCGGATCGGCATCGAGCAGGCCGGTGAGATCGTCAAGGCATTGGCGGACAAGGACATTCACGTCACGGCGGTCAATGTGGGCGGCGGTCTGCCGATCTCCTACGCCGAACAAGCCCCCGAACTCGACGCGATCGCGGCCGCCATTTCGAGCGCCGCCGCCGAGTTCCTGCCCGCGGCCACCGGCCTGATCGTGGAACCCGGCCGTGCGCTGGTGGGTAACGCGGGCACCATTCACGCCGAGGTCGTCGGCGTGCGTTTCGCGCCGGATGGCCGGCGCTGGGTGTATCTCGACATCGGCCGATACAACGGTATGGCCGAGACCGAGAACGAGTACATCGCTTACCGTTTCGTCACCGATCGCGACGGCGATCCGGTCGAGGAGGCGGTGGTCGCGGGTCCGACCTGCGACGGCGACGATGTACTGTATCAACGCACGAAGGTCCTTCTGCCGACCACGTTGCGAGCCGGTGACCGGATTCAGATCCTGCACACCGGCGCCTATACCGCGAGTTATTCGTCGGTGTCCTTCAATGGTTTTCCGCCCTTGACCGTTCATGTCTCGGGCGCTGAGCGAGAGTGAGTTTGCCCATGACGGCGGAATTCACCGGTTGGCACGTGCTGGCCGAGTTCGGTGGCGTCGACACAGACCTGTGTGACGATCTCGAACGACTCGAATCGGCGTTGCGTGAAGCTCTGCTCGCGGCGGGCGTCACCATCTGCGAAGTCGTACATAAAAAGTTCGATCCGCAGGGGGTGACCGTCCTCGCGCTGTTGGCGGAGTCGCACGCCTCGATTCACACTTATCCGGAGTCCGGCGACATCTTCGTCGACGTCTTCACCTGCGGCAGCATCGGTGCGGGCGCGACGAAAGCAGTCGACCTGCTCCGAGACAAGTTGTCCCCCACCACTGTTCGGATGCAGGTGGTCCAGCGTGGCCACGGCGCCGAGAAGATCTACGAACCGGTGGGCGACGGCCTGACCCGGATCTGGGATCTGCACGAGGTGATCGTCGATACCAACACCCCGTTCCAGCACATGGTGATCGCGCGGACCGATCAGGGGATCTCCCTGTTCTCCGACGACGATCGCCAGTCCACCGAGTTCTCGCAGGTCACCTACCACGAGGCCATGATGGTCCCGGCGTTCGTGCTGGCGGAGAAGCTCGATCGGGTGCTGATCATCGGTTCCGGTGAGGGTGTGGCCTCGCAGATGTCGGTGGCGGCCGGGGCGAGCCTGGTCGACCATGTCGACATCGATCAGCGCGAAGTGGAGCTGTGCGCCGAGCACCTGCCCTACGGCTACACCACCGCCGAGCTCACCGCCGCCGTGGCCCACGAGGGCCCGATCCACGTGCACTACGCCGACGGCTGGGATTTCCTGGCCAAGGCGCAGCAAGCCGGCACCCGCTACGACGTGATCGTCATCGATCTCCCCGACGAGCGCGTCGAGGATGCCCAGCACAACCGCCTCTACGAGTCGGAGTTCCTGTCCCGATGTAAGGCACTGCTGGCACCCGGCGGCGTACTGACGGCGCAGGCGGGTTGCGCGACCATGTGGCGCAACGAAACGCTGAAGCGTTCCTGGGGCCGTTTCCAGGAGCAGTTCGCCACCGTGGTCCCCTACGGCAGCGACGAGCACGAGTGGACCTTCCTGTTCGGCCTGAACGAGAAGATCGACGACCCGGTCCGCGGCATGCGCGACCGCCTCGCCCTGCTGCCCTACCGCGCCGAAACCATCGACGCGCGGGCACTGGAGCGCGGCGCGATCGAGCCATACGCCCTGCGCGGCTGATTCTCGATACGCGAGAAGGCGGTGACCCGGAGTTCCGGGTCACCGCCTTCGTCGTTCGCCGGCACCGCCGATCCGGCGGATTCGCCGGTCCGCGGGCGGCGACCGGGCGACACTGGTCAGTACCCGAGCCCGCCAGTGCAGAATCGAGCCAGCAATGACGCAGACACCGTTGTCCGCAAACGGCCTGATGCCGGTCCGCCGACCGTCCGATCATCGGCCCCGGCTGGACGCGCTGTCCGCGGCGGGAATCGCCGAGTTCCCTCGCCTGTTCGCCGCGGCGCCCGCGGTGACGACAGCCGATTTCGCGCGCCTCGAGGGTGATCTGGTGATGCGTTCGTTCCCCGGGTCCGCGCAGCGGGTGCTGGGACCACTGATGGCGCGGCCCTCGTACTCATGGGTGGGGAAATCGTTTCGTCACGTGGACGACGCCATGGCGGTCGGCCACAATGTCTTTCGTCTCCTCGGCGGTGTCCGCGCGCTGAGCTTCGTCGCGACGGTGGGCGATTCGGTGGTCGACGGCAAGTCCGCGGTGCGGCTCGACTACGACGATTCCCGCACGGGTCCGCGCAGCCCCGCTCGCGGGATCTACGACGAACTGCGCGAGATCGAGCCGGGATTGTGGCTGGGGCCCAGCTATTTCGTGACGCGCGGGAGACGGATCTCGATGGGCTGGTTCGCCCTCGACGCCTCGGTCGAGTTCGACAGTTTGCTGTGAGCCGGGCGCAACCGTTGCGCGCACCCGGCTCGTCAGCGGGGACTCATTCCGCGGCGGCGCGCCGAGCGCGATACTCGGCGACGTTCACCCCGCCCACACCCCAATCCGTCAGCGGCACTTCGTCGATCACGACATAAGTACTGTCGGGGGCCTTACCGAGCACGTCGAAGAGCAGATCGGTGACGCCTCTGATGAGCTGTGATTTCTGCTCCGGAGTGACATTCTCATCGGTGACCTTGATGTTCACGTACGGCATGACGGTGTCCTTTCGCGATGGTGCAGCTACTACAGGATGACCCGGGATCGTGCTGCTGCGGGCCCGAACCCGTTGTGCGCGAGCAGCTCTCGCCGATTCAGCCAGCTCGACCGGTAACGAACCCACCGTCGACGGGCAGGATATGGCCGGTGACGAACTGGGCGTCGATGAGATACAGCACGGCCGCTGTGGTGTCGGCGACCTCGCCGATCCGGTTCAGTAGCGCCAGCGCTCCCGACGCGCGCTCGTCACCGTCTCCGAAGAGCGGGGTGCGGATGATGCCGGGAGCCACCGCGTTCACCCGGATTCCGGCGGCGGCGAGTTCGGCGGCCAGGCTGGTGGTGAGCGCGTGCACGCCGCCCTTGCTGATGAGCGCGGCCGAGGCCGGCAGACCGGCCAGCGCGTGGTCGATCAGAACCGTGCCGATGTTGACGACGCTGCCGCCCGTGCCCTGGGCGAGCAGCTGCCGAACGACGGCCTGCGTGGTGAAGTAGGTGCCCTTGAGGTTGCCGCCGAGATAGCGATCGAGTTCGGCCTCGGTGACGTCGACGAACGGCGTGGCACCGAAGACGCCCGCGCTGTTGATCAGCGCGTCGACCCGGCCGAACCGATCGAGCGCGATGCGCACGTACGCCGAACCCGTCGCGGGCGAGGCGATGTCACCGACCACCGTAGCCACCCGTTCGGGCGCGGCCAGTTCGGCGGCGACCTCGGCGAGCTTGTCCGCGTCGCGCCCGCCGAGGACGACATTGTCACCGCGGGCGACGAGCGCACGGGCGACATCACGCCCGATGCCGCTGGAACCACCGGTCACGACGACCGTCTTCGATGTGGACATGAACTGATCCTTTCGGGAAACAATATACGACCGGTCGTCTTGAAATGGCGACCGAAAGGAAACCGACCCGTAGGCCGACGGTGCTGGTCAGGTCGACACCAGAGAAGGTGCCGACAGGAGTTACGGCCGGAAGTAGTCGTCGAGCAGGCGGCGCAGACACTTGTCGAGCGGCTCGACGGTGCGGTCGATCTTCATCCGGATCACCGCACCCTCCCAGGATTCGAGCAGCAGATCCGCCAGATCCACGGCGTCGATATCGGCGCGGACAGTGCCCTGCGCCTGCGCCTCGCGCAGCGCGGTGGCCACGCCGTCACGCCACGCACCCCAGGCGCTCGACAGCGAATTCCGCAGCAGCTCACTGCCTTCCAGTTCCGCGCCGAGGTTGGCGATCAGGCAGCCGCCGGTGTATTCGGCGGTGACGAAATCCTCGGTCATGGCCGCGAAGAAGACGCGGATGCCACTGAGCGGGTCCGGCGCCGCGTCGAAGGCGGCGGCGAGGTTGCGCTGCACGCACAGCGAGTGATGCTCGATGATCGCCTGCGCGAAGCTCTCTTTGCTGTCGAAGTAGTTGTAGAACGAACCTTTCGGCACCCCGACCTTGTCGAGCACCTGCTTGATACCGGTGCCGTGGTAACCCTGCGACAGCAGGCCGACGGCACCCTCCTCGATGAGGAGAGCTCGCGTGTCGTCGCTGCGCCGTGGTCGTGCCATGCGGTAAACTATACGACCGGTCGTCTAGGAATGGCAAGTGGCAGTGTGGACGTGCCCCGCACCGACCTCAGTCATCGTCGACACCGCGCGCCGCGAGCGCCTCGCCCATCGCGTCGGCGGTCCGCAACGCCCGCACCAATACCGGCGTGACCAGAGCGGTCGCCGACCACGACACCCCGCGCGCTCGCCGCGCCTCGCCGACATCGTTGACGATCTGCGCCAGCAGTGGAACACACCGAATCGCAAGCGCGAGAAGCAGGCTCACCCGCTCCGGGTTCACCCCGACGCGACGCAGCGGTCCGAGCGCGCGAGTCAAGGCGTCGAGCATGTCGGTCACCCGCGTGGTCACCGTGACCAGCGCCGCGAGAGCGACCGAGACCAGCAGTACCCCGCAGACCACGACGGCCCGCCCGGGTGAGGTGGTGAGCAGCTGGAACGCCCCGATGATCGCCGTCATCCACAGCACCGGGCGCACCTGAGCGAACGCCACCCGCCAGGAGATGCGGGCGAGCGCGAACAGGCAGGCCACCAGCGCCACCGCGACCAGCACACCGAGCGGGCCGCGGACGAACACCGTCATCGCCAGGATCGAGACCAGCAACAGCGCCAGCTTCACCCCCGCAGGCATCCGGTGCAGCGGCGAGTCGCCGGGGCAGTACAGGCCGATCATTCGATCAGTTGCCGATACGCGTCGATCGCCGCTACCGGGTGGCCGTCGAAGACGACGGAACCGTTGTCGAGCACCACGACTCGATCGAATCCGTCGAGCAGGCCGAGCTGGTGGGTTACCACGATCACCTGCTGATCGAGGGAGTTCAGCACCTGCGATACCCGCCGTGCGTTGCGCAGATCGAGCAGCGTGGTCGGTTCGTCGGCGACGATCACCTCGGGCTCGCGGATCAGCGCGGAACCGATGGCCAGTAGCTGTTTCTGCCCACCGGAGAGCAGGTGTGCCGGATGGTCGGTGTGGGCGGCGAGGCCGAAGCGGTCGAGCATTCGCTGCACCCGTGCCGCGATCTCGACCTTGCTCAGGCCGCTGCGGCGCAGCGAGAACGCGAGGTCCTCGGCGACCGTCGGCATCACGATCTGGGTGTCGGGATCGGTGAACACGAAGCCGACCTTGCGCCGCACCTGCGCACCCTTGCGGGCGACGTCGAGCCCGTCGACGGTGACGGTGCCGGTGGAGGGCTTCAGCAGTCCGTTGAGCATGCGGGCCAGCGTCGATTTGCCCGACCCGTTGGCGCCGATGAACCCGACTCGGCGTTCGGTGATCCGCAGATCGATATCGCGCAGCACGCTCCGATCGCCGAATCGGTGCCCCACCGCGTCGACGACGATCTCGCTCACGACGCCCAGCGATCAGGCACGGATCAGCCCGGGATAGGCGCGATGCACGCCCTTCGCGACGATCGTGGCGATCACGACCTTTGCCAGGTCACCGGGGACGAACGCGAAGTTGGTCGACACCGCCGCCCACGGGCTGAGATCGGTGCGGACCAGCAGTCCCGCGGTGCCGAACAGATAGATGATCACGATGCCACCGAGGGCGTTGATCAGCAGGCCGAGCACGATCGGATATTTCGGCAGGATCATCGCGGTCAGCAGCCCGATGACCAGCGTCGCCGGAATCCAGCCGATCAGGTAGCCGGCCGTCGGCGAAGCCAGCGCGGTGAGTCCGGTGCGACCACCGGAGAGCAGCGGCAACCCGATCATGGTGAGCGCGATGAACACCGCCACCGCGGCCGTGCCTTTGCGGGCGCCCAGGATCGCGCCGGTGAGGATCACCCCGAGCGTCTGCAGCGTGATCGGTACCCCACTGAACCCGACGGTGATCGCGCCGGGCAGGCCGAGGGCCGCGATCAGGGCCGCGAACACCGCGATCTGCGCCATGTCCCGTGCGGCGAACCCGATCACCGGCTTCGCGTTGTTCTCGACTTCAGACACGGCAAACATCCTTCACGACAGAATTGAACAACGTTCAAAGTAACAGGTGATCAGGGCGGTGCCGCAACCGGAACGACACAGTGGAGGATGTCGCCCCGGCCGTTGATCGACTACGATCGGAGGGTTGGAACAACTCGGATGGCACTCGCCGCACGACACCATCGTGCGAGTGATCCGTGCCCGAGGAAGGCCACTCATGTCGATTGCGCTACAACGCTTTTCGAACTTGATCGCCGAAATACACAACGCGAGCACCGACCCGGACCGATGGGACGGAGTGGTTCGCGACATCATCGATACCTTCGACGCGATGCACGGTTTTCTCGTGATCGCCGACCCAGCCCGCGGCGGCGTCGAGGTCAAGACCGCGGGCCCGATCACGCTCGCCGAGGTCGAGCCGCAGCTCGATTCGGTGGCGGTCCGCCTGAACCGGCTGCCCGCGGGCGCCACGGCGACCGTCGAGGAACTGTTCGGGTCCGTCAACGGTGACCGCGCCGCGGCCGTGAGCACCAACGGCCTGACCAACAGTTTCGTCGCACGACTCACCGCCGATCTGCCGTCGTCGTGGCTGTGTCTGACGATGTCGGACCATCGGGCGATCGCCGAGCAGCCGGGCGGCCCGGTGCTGCTGCGAGTGCTCGTACCGCACCTGCGCGGCGCACTGCGCACTCGCGCGAAGCTGGTCGGGATGGCGCGGGAACGGGCATTCGCGTTCGCCGCCCTGGCGAAGGCCCATCACGGCGTCATGATCGTCACCGCCGACATGGCGCTGGTGTTCGCCAATGCCGCGGCCGAGCGCATCGCGCACGAGTCCGACGGGTTGACGGTGGACTCGTGCGGACACCTACGGGCCGACTCCGCGCACCTGCAGGACCGGCTGCGCGAGTTGATCGACGACGCCACCGACTCGGAGTACGGCGGCGGGAACGTGGCCGTACTCCGACCGTCGGGTAAGCGGTCGCTGATTCTGCGGATCTCCCCGCTGGACACGCAGTCCGGTCACGGGCGGTGGCCGAGGGCCGCGCTCGTGGTGATCACCGATCCGGATCATGAACCGACACCGGATCCGTCTGTACTGCACGAACTCTTCGGGTTGACCGAGGCGGAGGTAGCGGTCGCGCTGTGTGTCCTGCGCGGCGACGGACTCCCCGCCGTCGCCGATGAACTTTCCGTCTCGGTATTCACGGCCCGGACACATTTGCAGCATATTTTCGCCAAGACGAAAACACACCGGCAGGCCGAATTGGTCCGGTTGTTATCGACTACCGCGATTTCGGCGCATTGATACTCGTGCGCTAGATCGGGTGGAATCCCACCCCTGGGCCGCCACGGGCATTCACATCGTCGAGAATTCTGGTGAAATTGGCGCCCACCTGCGGTCCGAGACACGGCACCGCGACGTAGCCGTTGACAATGGCGACGAGAGTAGATCCGACCACCACGGGCGCGCCGGAATCGCCGACGATCACGCAGATCTGTGTCAGCGTCCAATTGGCGCCGCCGAAAACATCGCCGTAGACCAAACCGCAGGTCTGCCCGGTGGTTCGTCCTTCCTTGCAGGCGACGGCCGGGAACTGCGCGGGCAGTCCGATACCGGTGATCGAAGTCGAGCCGACGTAGTTCACCGGGTTGACCAGACCCGCGTCGAAGCGGATGACCGCGTAGTCGAGGTCGGTACTGGTGAACGCGACGGTGCCGACGGACCCGGCCTCTTGATCAGCTTCCGCCGATACTCCGGCTCCGGCCACCGCGCAGTGTCCCGCGGTGAAGCCGACCAGCTGACCTGAGCCGTCGAAGCCGATGGTGGTGAGTGTGCAGGTCGACCCGTCGTCGAAGATGATGCCCGATCCGCCACCGAGGGTCACCGGGGCAGCTGCCTGCGCCGTCCCGACGGTCGCCCACATCAGCAGCAATGCGGCAGCGACCTGCCACCATCGACGCCATGTCACAGGGACACTCCCGCACTGTGGTGCGGGAGTGACTCGATTACTCCTCATGGTTGCTGGCATCGGCGGGTCAGACCACGCATACCGGGTAGAGGAACGGCACTGTCACCAGGACCGGAAGACACGCCAGGAAAGCGCCGGGGATGGTGATGAACGGCGACAACACGACGGGCTCGACCTGAACAGGAACCGGTGCGACGGGGACGGGATCCGCCGCGGGCGCTGCGCCGGCTACACCGGCACCTAATGCGATCAGCGGCGCACAAGCGAGCACCGCGATGGTTGAACGGACTTTGTACATGACCATTTCCTTCGACTGTCTGACTACGAGTCGTGTCGGTCCCGAGTCGGGAACGTCACCGCTTTCAAGAACAGCACCGGCGGTCAGGAATTTCGTCGTTCGAACAGATGAAATCAGAAAGGTCGCTTGGAACGGATGACCGCCGCCAGGTATTCGTAATCCGCGGCCCGCGCGGATGACCCCCGATAGGCGAGCCCGATCGTGCGGCCCGGGGCGGGGTCGGCGAAGCGCGCGGTGTCCAGACTCGCGCGCGCTGTCTCGGCCGCCACGGCCATCTCCGGGATGAGTGTCACGCCCAGCCCGCCCGCCACGCACTGCACGACCGTGGTCAGCGAGGCCGCGCGGGTGTCACCGACCATCCCTGGTTGCACGTCGGCCGAGCGGCACAGGTCAAGGGTCTGATCGCGCAGACAATGCCCCTCGTCGAGCAGCAGCAGTGGCAGATCGGCGAGCGCGGGTGCGGCCAGGTCGGTGCGCCCGGCCAGGTCGTGGCCGCGCGGGGTGACCAGGACGAATTCCTCACTGTAGAGCGGGATCTCGACCAAGCCGCTCGCTTCGCTCGGCAGCGCCAGCACCGCCACATCGAGCACACCGGTGCGCAGGCCGTCGAGCAGCCGCGCAGTCTGGTCCTCGATCACCTGGGGCACCACCCCGGGCAGTTTGCGGCGTAATTCGGGCAGCAGCTCGGGCAGCACATACGGCGCCACGGTCGGAATGAAGCCCAGGCGCAGCGTGCCGCCGAGGGTGTCACCGGTCGCCGAGGCGACGAACCGATCGGCGGCTTCCAGCGTCGCCCTTGCCTGCGGCAGCAGACGCATCCCGGCGGCGGTGACCAGCACGCGGCGGGTGCTGCGCTCGATCAATTGGAGCCCGAGTCCGTTTTCCAGTGATGCCAGTGCCTGCGATAACGTGGGTTGACTCACAGTCAAACGCGCTGCGGCGGTGCCGAAATGCCGGTATTCGGCGACGGCCACGAACGCACGCAGCTGCGACAGGGTTGGCTGATAAGTCTGATCACTCACACCTATCAGTGTACGGCCAGCAATCGGCTTTACCTTTCAGTAGGCTCACATCAACCACACCACGAATGAGGAGACGAAGCATGGCTCTGCTGACCATCGGCGACCAGTTCCCGGCATACAACCTCAAGGCCGTCATCGGAGGCGATCTCTCCAAAGTCGACGCACAGCAGCCCGACGATTACTTCACCCAGATCACCAGCGACGACCACGCGGGCAAGTGGCGCATCGTGTTCTTCTGGCCCAAGGACTTCACCTTTGTGTGCCCGACCGAGATCGCCGCGTTCGGCAAGCTGAACGACGAGTTCGCCGACCGCGACACCCAGGTGCTCGGCGCCTCGGTGGACAACGAGTTCGTGCACTTCCAGTGGCGCGCCCAGCACGAGGACCTCAAGACCCTCCCCTTCCCGATGCTGTCGGACCTCAAGCGTGAACTGGCCACCGCCACCGGTGTTCTCAACGCCGACGGCGTCGCCGATCGCGCCACCTTCATCGTCGACCCGAACAACGAGGTGCAGTTCGTCTCGGTGACCGCCGGTTCGGTCGGCCGCAATGTCGACGAGGTGCTGCGCGTGCTCGACGCCCTGCAGTCCGACGAGCTGTGCGCCTGCAACTGGAAGAAGGGCGACCCGACCATCGACGCGGGCGAACTCCTTTCGGCCAGCGTCTGATTCACCCTTCCCCACCGAAATACCCCCAGAGGAGCCCCACTGTCATGAGCATCGAGAACCTGAAGAACTCTCTTCCCGAGTACGCCAAGGACCTCAAGCTCAATCTGTCCTCGCTGGCCCGCACCACGGTGCTCAACGAGCAGCAGCTGTGGGGCACCTTGCTCGCTTCGGCCGCGGCCACCCGGTCGGCGACCACCCTGCGCGAGATCGCCGAAGAGGCCGCCGACGTGCTCTCGGCCGAGGCGTACGACGCCGCGCTCGGTGCCGCGTCGATCATGGGCATGAACAACGTGTTCTACCGCGGTAAGGCGTTCCTGGACGGTCGTTACGACGACCTGCGGGCGGGTCTGCGGATGAACATCATCGGCAACCCCGGCGTCGACAAGGCGGATTTCGAGCTGTGGTCGTTCGCGGTCTCCTCGATCAACGGCTGCGCGCACTGCCTCGAGGCGCACGAGAAGACGCTGCGCGAGGCCGGTGTGTCGCGCGAGGTGATCTTCGAGTCGCTGCGGGCGGCGGCGATCGTCGCAGGCGTCGGCCAGGCGGTGGCGTCGACCGAGGCGTTGGCCTCGGCTGCCGTCTGATTCGAGACACTGCTCTAGGCGTTTGCGCGGCCCCGATCCGGATTCCGGGTCGGGGCCGCTGCTGTGGGGTGCGGACACGTCCGCCGCGCTCACGGTGCGGTCGGCGCCGCTGTGCGGGCCGGTAGGCTCGCGCTCATGAACGCACATGATGTGCCAGATGCCCCGGATATCCAGGTCGAGGTCGTCCGCGTGTTCACCGATCCGGCCGGAAATCTCGGCAATGCGCTCGGCATCGCCCGCGCGGGCGATGTTGTCGCCCTCGACAAGCAGGAGCTGGCGGCGCGGCTGGGATTCAGCGAGACCACGGTGGTCTCCGAGCCTGTCGACGGCGTCGCCGACGTCCGCATCTACACGCCCGCCGTCGAGTTGCCCTTCGCCGGGCATCCCACCGTCGGCACCGCGTGGTGGCTGGATGTCCAGCGCACTCCGGTGCACACCTTGCAGGTGCCCGCGGGCCCGGTGGCCGTCACCCAGACCGACGGTCTGACCTGGATCACCGCGCGCGCCGAGTGGGCACCGAAATTCGCCTTCCAGCAACTGGAGTCGGCCGAGGCGCTGGCGGCCTTGTCGCCCGGCGACTTCACCGATGGTCAGCATTTCTTCTGGGCCTGGACCGACGAGACGCGCGGTGCGCTGCGGGCCAGGATGTTCGCTCCCGCGATGGGCATCGCCGAGGACGAGGCGACCGGGGCCGCCGCGGTCGCGCTCACCGGGCAGTTGCGTCGCGGGCTGATCATCACGCAGGGGCTGGGCTCGCAGCTCTACACCGAATGGGACTCCGACGGGTGGGTTCGACTCGGCGGGCGGGTCGCCGAAGATCACGTGGTGGTGCTCTAACTTTCCGGTTGACTGCCGAAGCGGCGCAGCCAGGGGGGTCTGGCCGTCCAGTGGCCGCGCCGCTGCGGTGCGTCGGTGCCCAGGTCGGCGAGGATGCGGGTTTCGAGCATGCGGGGCGGGGTGTGCTGGTCGTCGGCGGCGAGCAGTGCGAGCACTTCGTGCACACCGCGGACACGGGTGGCGAACTGCGACAGGCTGTTCGCGGTGGTGGCGGTGAGTCTGTTCTCGATGTGGTGATGTTCGAGTTCGGCGACCGCGTCGAGGGCGTAGGCGTCGGCCAGCGACAGCACCGAGCCGGGCGGGCACCACGACTGTGTGGCCGTCCATCGGTCGATCCGCTGCTCGGCGAGCCGTTCGATGCTTTCGGCCAGCAGTCTCGTGACCATCGGCACGCGCAGGCCCAGTTCGCGGCCGATGGCACGGTAGGTGCGGCCGCCGTAGTAGGCGAGGACGAAGACTTCGCAGTGGCTGTCGAGTGGATCGTCGAAGCCGAGCCTGGCCGCGGCCGCGAGCCATGGCATGTCGTCGCCGCCGCGGCGGTCCAGGCGAAGGCGCTGGACCGCGAGACGATGGATCTGGGCAAGTAGCCAGGACTGATCGGGGGTGAACGCCAGGCCGGGATGGGCGATATGAGCTGCGCCGGGGTGGTCCAGTTCTGTATCGCTGCCGGGGTCGCCCGGTCCCGCCGTACCGAAGCCCCATCGGTCTTCTGTACCGGCATTGCCGTGGCCGGGGTGAACAAGTCCGGGATGGGCAAATTCCGCGTGGTCCGGTTCGGGATGGCGGGGGTCGGAGTTGCCATGACCCGCACCGTCGGTGCCGTCATCGCGAGCGTCCGGGTAGTCGGCGCCGAGGTGGTCTGGTTCCCCGGACCGGGAATCGGCGTGGTCGGCACCCGCATGATCGGACCGGCGGGAACCGTCGTTGGTGTAGACGACGCCTCGACCGAACGCTACGTCCATCGAACCGTAGGTGGGCGGAGCTAGATCGGAACGCTGTTCGGTCGCGACGAATGCCGAACGGCCCCATGGTGTGCCGAGGTCCGGACCGGGACGTGGCGGCGTGCCCGCCGCAGTGTCGTCGGCGGATTCGGCCGGGTGGAAGTCGCAATCCCGGTTGGTGTCGTCCTCGTCGAGGATCCACTGCGCCGCTCTCGCCCGCCGATATCCCTCACGGACAACATCTTCGGCGGCGCCACGACGATGCAGCACCCGCAGGGCCAACCCGAACGCGGCGGCGCCGGTGGAGCGGTAGAGCGCGCGCATCTCCTCGCGATCGTCGGCGCCGGAGACGATCGGGGGTACCCGCGTACCGCCGCCGCGGCCCCCCGGCGGCGGTTGGGGACCGCGCTGCCCGCTCATCGTCGAATTCCTGCCCGCACTAAGGCAATTCGCAGCGCAAGCCGTTGTGGATCGGTATTCACCGGCCGATCGCGGCGATCAGCATGAACGCGGTCCCGATATCCATCGCCACATGGGGCACCAGCGCCGAGGTCAGCGGGTGGGAACCGGCGGGATGGACGAAGCGGTGCCAGCGTGACCGGTGACCGACCGTACCGAGCGTGAGCAGCGCATCGAAGCCGAACAGCACCGCCAGCACGACGGCGGGCCAGCTCGCCCCACCGGCGCCGTGCACCGCCCCGTGCCCGGTCATCGCGTAGAGCATCGCCGCCGCGGCGACGGTGTGATAGCCCAGTGCCAACATGGGGTCGGGTGCCGATCCGGTGCGCCACCCCATGATGCGTTCGGCGAGCAGGATCGCGAACGCGACGGTGAGGGCGGTGAGCAGCCCGCGCATCGCGTGCGGGTCGGTGGCGGCGGGGAACACCAGCATCGCCAGCATCACCAGGCACATGAGCAGGTGCGCGCTGTCGGACGCGGTATCGACTCGGTGCGCCGGCGGCGTTCGCCTGGTCAACCGGGTCGCCACGATCAGCGACGCCAGCACGAACGCGGCGACCACCGGCCACCGCACGAACGCATACTGCTCCACGAAATCGGCCACACCCCACCACTTTCGAGTCGACACCCGCACCACCATGCTCGCACCCACGGTGGTGCCCTGGGGCGTTTTCCGCGGTCAGGGCGCACCTCATCGCGACGCCGCACGCCGACGGCCACTCCAGCGAGACCCTCGCGCTGCGCCCTCAGCACCGCTCGCTCAGCACGGCGAGGTCACTCCCATAGTGACCGACCCGGATCGATGGGCATCGGCATCGATCTGCAAACTGGACTGATGACCGATAACCCAACCGCCGCGGTCGACCAGCTTCGCGTGGTGGCCGATGATCTCACCGGCGCGGAAATCCGGACCCTGCTGGCCGCTCACCACGCGGAAATGGCGGACACCACCCCCGCCTGCAGCATGCACGCCCTCGACCTCACCGCCCTGCGCGATCCCGCGGTCACGGTGTGGAGCGCGTGGTCCGGCGACGACCTCGCCGGGTGCGCTGCGCTGAAGGAACTCGACGACCGGCACGCCGAGATCAAGTCCATGCGCACCGCCGAGGGATTCACCGGCCGTGGAGTCGCGGCCGCGGTGCTCGCCCACCTGGTCGAGGTAGCCCGAGAACGCGGGTACCGGCGGCTGAGCCTGGAAACCGGCGCCGAGGACTTCTTCGCCCCGGCCCGCCGCCTCTACCTGCGCCACGGATTCATCGAGTGCGGCCCGTTCGGCAGCTACTCCCCCGACCCACTGAGCCGATTCTTCACCCTGGGGCTCGAACCTTCCTGATTCCGCGCGAGGTGATGTCGACACCGTGAGGCCGGTTCCGCCTGCGAGGTCCGCTGACGGAACCGGTGGACGAATCAGCCGAGGGCGCGGGCGAATCCGTCCGCGAGCTCGGCGACCTGCGCGTCGGTCATGACGAACGACGGCGAGATCTGCATGGCGCCCGCACCGGCGGCGCGGCCCGAGATGCCGTGTTCGCGCAAGGTTCTCACCAGGGCGGGACCTTCGGCGGGGTCGGCGAGTTGGACTGCGGCTACGGCGCCGAGGCCGCTGCGGACTTCGGCGACGCGGGGGTGATCGGCCAACGGGGCCAACGCGGTGTGCAGGGTGGATTCGAGGCGGGCGGCTTCCTCGATGAGGCCTTCGCGTTCGACGATGGCGAGGTTGGCCAGGGCTGCGGCGGCGGCACCGGCGTGGCCGCCGTAGGTGTAGCCGTGGCGGAACCAGGTGCCGCCGGCGAAGAACGGCTCGGCCAGGTGGGGGGCGATGAAGACCGCGCCCATCGGGACGTAGCCGGAGGTGAGGCCCTTGGCCGTCGTCATCAGATCGGGCTGCAGGTCGAAGCGGGTGGAGGCGAACCAGGAGCCGCCGATGCGGCCGAAACCGGTGACGACCTCGTCGGCGACGAAGAGGATGTCGTGGTCACGGCAGATCTGGCGGACCTCGGCCAGATAGCCATCGGGCGGCAGGTACACCCCACCGGCACCGATGATCGGTTCGCAGAAGAACGCGGCGATCTGCTCGGCGCCGACCTCTTCGATCAGGGCGAGCAGCGATTTGGCGTCGTCCCATTCGACGGTGCGGGTGTCGTCGACCAGCACGCCGTAGCCCTCCTTGTTCGGCGTCAGACCGCCGAGCGAGGTGCTCGCGTAATGCATGCCGTGGTAGGCCAACCGGCGGCCGACCAGAATCTTCTTGTCGGCGCGGCCCTGTTCGTACCAGTAGCGGCGGGCCAGTTTGGCCGCGGTCTCCACCGAATCGGAGCCACCGGAGGTGAAGAAGATCTTGCTGCCGGGAACGGGGGCGATCGACGAGAGTTTCTCGGCGAGTTCCTGGGTGGGGGCTTCGGTGAGGTCGCCGAAGTTGGAGTAGTGCGCGATAGTGCGCAACTGGTCGGCGACCGCGTCGGCGATCTCACCGCGACCGTGCCCGACGTTGGCGAACCACAGCCCAGCGGTGGCGTCGAGGTAGCGCTTGCCCGCGGTATCGAAGACGTAAGCGCCCTCGCCGCGAGCGATAACGAACGCACCGTCACGATTGACGGCACCCATATCAGCGAATCCGTGCCAGAGCGCATTCATGGGTCCACATTTACCCCACCGCACCGCGACGCGCGCGCCGGGCCCGTCGCGTGGTCAGTCTTCGGCCTTGCGTTCGCGCCACCACGCGGGCAGATCGCCCAGCGAAGCCATGGCTACCGCCAGCACCGCGAACACCAGCGTGAGCACGACCAGTCCGATCGCCATCGACAGATAACCCTGGTCGGTGGGGTTGATGAACGGGTAGGGATACCAGTCGACGATCGGACCGCGGATCAGGCTGTAGACGCCGTAGACGAGCGGGAAGATCAACCACTGGCCGATCAGCGCCGGACTCGGCCGCAATCGCCGCGCCATCGCGACGAACATCCAGTCCAGCACCAGGATCAACGGCAGGTAGCGGTGCATGAGGTCGTTGATCCACTTGTCGTTGAGCATCACATCGATCCGCGACAGCAGCACCGCGTAGACGACCATCGTGATGAGCATGTAGAGCGTGACGGCACCACGCAACAGCTGCCAGCCGCGGCCCTGCGGTGCGACCAGACCACCGATGAGCAGCACGATCACGCCCAGAATGTTGGACTCGATGGTGAAGTAGCTCAGATAGTTGGTGAGCGAGAAGGTCGCCGAGTCGATATTGCGCACGGGAATCCACAGCAAGACGACAACTCCCAGCAGGCCGAAACCGAGCCGATAGGCCCTGATCCACCACGCCGTTCGCACCGATGCGCTCATGCTGTGTCCCTTTCGCCTGGTCGCCGCGCTCTGAGTGGCGACGCGAGGTGCCTGCTGACCGCTCATGCCCGGATCCTCGCATGATGGACCCCCGCTGACCGGGAGTTCGTCGTCGCATGAGCCATCGCGTCGCGCGGTGTCACCCAGACGCGCGGACCGCGACGGGCGGTGTCGTGGTGTGTCGTTGGTCTCCGCGAGCATGCGAGCGGGCCACGCGAGGGGAAAACCGGTGGCGGGCCTCGCTACGCTGGTAGGCGCAATGACCAGAACAGCTAGCACCGGAACCCGCGCGCTGCGCACCCGCCTGGCGGAGGTCTCGCTGCGCGATGAACATCGGCTCCAGCGCAAGCTCGACCGTGCGCGCCCCGACGACTTGCCCGCCATCGAGGCCGAGATCGCCACCGCCGAGACCCGCGTGGCCAATCGCCGCGCGGCGCTTCCGCGGATCACCTACCCGGAACAACTCCCCGTTTCCGCGCGCCGCGACGACATCGCCGCCGCCATCGCCGCCAATCAGGTCGTGATCGTGGCCGGTGAGACCGGTTCCGGCAAGACCACCCAGATCCCCAAGATCTGCCTCGAACTCGGTCGCGGGATCCGCGGCACCATCGGCCACACTCAGCCGCGCAGGCTCGCCGCGCGCACCGTGGCCGAACGCATCGCCGAGGAACTGGGTACCGAACTGGGTGACGTGGTCGGCTACACGGTCCGATTCACCGATCAGGCTTCGGATCGCACACTGGTCAAACTCATGACCGACGGCATCCTGCTCGCCGAGATCCAGCGCGACCGGATGCTGCGCCGCTACGACACGATCATCATCGACGAGGCCCACGAACGCAGCCTCAATATCGACTTCCTGCTCGGCTATCTCAAGCAGTTGCTGCCGCAGCGGCCCGATCTCAAGGTGATCATCACCTCGGCGACGATCGATCCCGAACTGTTCGCCCGCCACTTCGCGGACGCGCAAGGCACGCCCGCGCCGATCGTCGAAGTGTCGGGTCGGTCGTATCCGGTGGAGTTGCGGTACCGGCCGCTGTCGCTGGAACTGCCCGGATCCGACGATGACGAGGACACCCGCGTCGTCGACCGCGATCCCACCGACGCCATCGCCGACGGGGTTGTCGAACTGTTCGCCGAGGGCGACGGTGACGTGCTGGTGTTCCTGTCGGGCGAACGCGAGATCCGCGACACCGCCGACGCCCTCCGCGATCTGAAACTCCCCCGCACCGAGATCGTGCCGCTGTACGCGCGGCTGTCGGCCGCCGAACAGCACAAAGTCTTCGCCCCGCATACCGGGCGCCGGGTGGTGCTGGCCACCAATGTCGCCGAGACCTCGCTGACGGTGCCGGGCATCCGCTACGTCATCGACCCCGGTACGGCTCGCATCTCGCGCTATTCGATGCGCACGAAGGTGCAGCGGCTGCCGATCGAAGAGGTCTCCCAGGCCTCGGCGCGGCAGCGATCGGGTCGCTGTGGTCGCGTCGCCGACGGTATCTGTATCCGGCTGTACTCCGAGGACGATTTCGAGGCGCGGCCCGCGTTCACCGAGCCGGAGATCCTGCGCACCAACCTCGCGGCGGTCATCCTGCAGATGACGGCGCTGGGGCTGGGCGATATCGAGAGTTTCCCGTTCGTCGAGGCACCCGACCGTCGTGCCATCCGCGACGGCATCGCCCTGCTCGAAGAACTGGGCGCGCTGGCGCACGGCAGCACGAAATCTGTTGACGGCGAAGCTGATTCGGGTGGACATCTCACGCTCACGCCGATCGGGCGGGAGATGGCGCAGCTGCCGGTGGATCCGCGGATGGCGCGCATGCTCGTCGAAGCGCAGCGCAACGGGTGCCTGGACGAGGTGCTGATCATTGTCGCGGCGCTCTCGATTCAGGATGTGCGCGAACGCCCCGTCGAGCATCAGCAGGCAGCCGATGCCCAGCATGCGCGCTTCGTCGTCGAAGGCTCGGACTTCCTGGCCTACCTGCGGCTGTGGGATTACCTCACCGAGCAGCGCAAGTCGCTGTCGTCCAACCAGTTCCGCCGGATGTGTCGCGAGGAGTTCCTGCATTACCTGCGCATCAGGGAGTGGCAGGACCTGCACGGCCAGTTGCGCACGATCGCCCGCGGGATGGGCTGGAACGACGTGGGCGCGAGCCGGGGACAGACGAACTCCGACACCACAACGACCGGCGACCGGCGCACCGCGGCTGCCGGTGGTAGCACCGCCGAGGGCGCCGGCGGCAATCGTGGACGCCGTGGTCGCGGCCGCGGGAATTCCCAGCGCGCGGTGACGGAGTCGACCTCCGGGGCGAACGCCACCGTCGGCCGTGCGGACACACAGGACGAAGGTTCGCGCCGGGCAGCTGGACGATCTCGACGTGGCGGCGGTGCCGGCCAGCACGCGGTGTCCGCGAAAGCCGTTGGCGGGTCGGCGGATTCGTCCGACGATGACGCGATGCCGTGGCCGAGTACCCAGATCCACCAGTCACTACTGGCGGGCATGCTGTCGCATATCGGTGTGCGCGAAGCGGAGTCGCGGGAGTTCCTCGGGGCGCGCAATGCGAAGTTCATGATCTTCCCCGGGTCGTCGCTGGCGAAGAAGGCACCGCGCTGGGTGATGGCGGCCGAACTGGTGGAGACCTCGCGACTGTGGGGGCGGATCGCGGCGAAGGTGGAGCCGGAGTGGGCCGAACGGCTCGCCGGCGACCTAGTGAAACGTACCTATTCCGAACCACATTGGTCGTCCAAGCGCGGCTCGGCGCGCGCCTACGAGCGGGCGACGCTGTACGGCGTGCCCTTGGTGACCGGGCGGCCGGTGGACTTCGGGCGCATCGACCCGGAGCTGTCGCGCGAGCTGTTCATCCGCCACGCCCTGGTGCAGGGCGAATGGCAGACGCGGCACGGGTTCTTCGCGCGCAACCGGGCCCTGATCGACGATGTCGCCGACCTCGAACATCGCGCGCGGCGGCGCGACATCCTCGTCGACGACGAAGTGCTGTTCGAGTTCTACGACAAGCGCATCCCCGCCGACATCGTGTCGGTGCGCCATTTCGACAGCTGGTGGCGCAAGACCGAGCGCAACGATCCCGCGCTGCTGGACTTCTCGACCGACACCGTGGTCAATGCCGGTGTCGCCACGCTCGACCCGACCGACTTCCCCGACGCCTGGCGCCAGGGTGAACTCAGCTTCCCGCTGACCTACCAGTTCGAGCCCGGCCAAGACGACGACGGCGTCACCGCGCGGATCCCGGTGGAGCAGCTCGCGCACGTGCGGGCGGTCGGCTTCGACTGGCTGGTGCCGGGCATGCGCGAAGAACTCGCTGCCACGTTCATCAAGACTCTTCCGAAAGCGTTGCGGCGCGCGATCGTTCCCGCGCCCGACTTCGCGGCGGCGGCGTTGCGCGCGCTGACTCCGCGCGCCGAGCCGCTGCGCACGGGGCTCTCGCGGGAACTGTCCCGGCTGGGTTCGGTCACCATCACCGCCGACGACCTCTCCCCCGCCGCGCTGCCCGATCATCTGCGCATGACCTTCGCCGCGGTCGATCGCAATGGCAAGGTGCTCGCCAAGAACAAGAGCCTCCAGCAGCTGAAAGCACAACTGGCAAAACAGGTTTCAGCGTCGGTCGCGCGTGCCACCGCCGGTGCCGAGCGTGCGCCCGCGACGGTGTGGACCTCGGAATCCCTTGGTTCGGTCGCGCCGACCGTGAGCCGCGAAGTCGCAGGCCAGACCGTGACGGGGTACCCGGCACTGGTCCCCGAGGGCGAGGGCGTCGCGGTACGCGTACTGAGCTCGCCCGGCGAGCAGGCGGCCGCGATGCGAGCCGGTGTGCGCACCCTGCTGCTCGCCGCGATCCCGACCTCGACTCGCGCGGTCACCGCCGGACTGCCCGCCCGCGATCGGCTGGCGTTGAGCCAGAACCCCGACGGGTCGCTCGACAACCTGGTAGAGGACTGCAGGATCGCCGCCGCCGACGAACTCATCGCCACAGCGGGCGGCCCGGTTCGCACGCCCGAGGAGTTCGACAAGCTGGTCGCGACCGTCCGACCGCAACTGTCCACGGCGGTCGTCGCCCTGATCCGCACCGTCGTGCCGGTACTGTCCGCCGCCCAGCAGGCGCGCGCGGCGCTGGCCGACACCCTCGAAACCGATATCGCCGACGATGTCCGCCAGCAACTCGACGACCTGCTGTTCCCCGGTTTCGTCGCCGAATGGGGACGGGTGCGGCTGGGTGAACTCCCGCGCTACCTCCTCGCCGCGGCACAGCGCCTGCAATCGCTACCCGGATCGGCGGTGCGCGACCGTCAGGCCATGGTCGAGGTGGACCGGATGCTCGCCGCCTACGACAAGCTCGTCCGCGCGCTGCCTCCCGGCCGCAAGAACGCCCGCGAGGTCACCGAGATCTGGTGGATGATCGAGGAGCTGCGGGTCAGCCTGTTCGCACAGAAGTTGGGCACGCCGTACCCGGTGTCGGCCAAGCGCATCGAGAAGACGATCAGCACGATCCGTCGCTGAACCCGGTGCGGGCGTTGAGGATCAGCCACCGACGACTGATGGACCAATCGCTGCGAGAGGTAGGCCGAGACAGCGGGGATGTCGCGAGGCGATGCCGGTGGACGGGGCCCGCGCTGAACCTGGGTCGTAGATCAGTCGGTCGCGGCGACCGCGGCCGCCGCGCGGGCCGCCCGCATCTCGGTGATCTCGCGTTCGAAATCAGCTGCGCTGGTGAAGGATCGGTACACCGAGGCGAAGCGTAGATACGCCACTTCGTCGAGGTCGCGCAGCGGGCCGAGGATGGCAAGACCGACCTCGTGGCTGGGTACCTCGGGAGAACCCTTGGCGCGCACCGCGTCTTCGACCTGCTGGGCGAGCAGGTTCAGTGCGTCGTCATCGACTTCCCGGCCCTGGCAGGCCCGGCGGACACCGACGATCACCTTCTCGCGGCTGAACGGCTCGGTCACGCCACTGCGCTTGACCACCGACAGAATCGCCGTCTCGACGGTGGTGAATCGGCGCGCACAGCTCGGGCAGGAACGACGGCGGCGGATCGCGGTGCCCTCCTCGACTTCCCGCGAGTCGACGACGCGCGAGTCGGGGTGTCGGCAATACGGGCAATGCATCCGAGGGTTCCTTCGTCGATGCGCATTTCTATTCCATGGCTCTTGACAGGATACCGGTCAGGATGGCACAACCTGCCACTGCGTGGTCAGGTCCGCGATGATGTCGGGCAGCCGGGCGAGCAGCCGGCCCCGGTCGAGCTTGACGGCGAACGGTTCCCGATACACCGTCACCGCGTGCGCGGGGTCTGCGACGAGGTCGAGTTGGCGGGGCACCAGGTCGGCGATGAGGTAAGCCCAGCGGGCGTCGCGGTCGGCCCAGTTGAACGCGGGCAGCGGCATCCGCAGCCCCAGCGGGCTCCCCGCGGCGATCGGCGACCACACCGTCGCCGGTGCGTAGACGCCGGGTGCGCGGGTACCGGCCAGACCCGGCTTGCCCGCGACCGTGGTGACATAGGTGAGCACCCGGCCCATGCCGTCGCGACCAGTCGCGGTCGCGTCCCATTGGTCGGCGACGATGTGGTTCTGCTCCCGATCGGTCATGGCGACCAGCGCGTCGGCGCGGCCCGCCTCGGTGCCACCGTCGATCCCACGCCAGGCCGTGAGCATGCGGTCGTCGAGCAGACCGGCCGCGAACATCTCGTCGATGCCTGCCATCCCCTCGGCGAGGTAGGCCTCGTGCATCGGCACCAGGTCGGTGAAGATGTGTTTCTGCATGATCATCAGCCGCGTTTGATACCAGGCCAGATCGGCGGGGGTCAACCGCGGGGCGAGGGTGGCCAGCGCGGTGATGTCGCGGGGCACCCCCGAGAGGAGCTGCGGCGGGGTGGCGCGCAGCAGGTCGGAGACGACGTTGCCGAGTTCGTGGATGCCGCCGACCGAGAGCACGGTGGAGACATCACCGATATCGAAGAACCCCGAGGCGAAGGAGCCGCCCGCGATGCCGGCGAGGCCTGCCCAGTAGAAGTCGGGGCGGGCGGCGGCGATGCGAAAGTAGTTCACATACACCTGGGTGAAGGTGGCCGTATTCTCCGCTACGCCGCGGTAGGGCGCCCAGGCATCGAGGTCGATGGCGGCGTTGTCGGTGGCTACGACGAGCCAATACTGGTGCAGCAGGGTCGAATAGCGTGCGGGGTCGATACCGTCGGACCGTGCGTGCTCCAGCGCATCCCAGAGGAGGGGCTCGGCGGTCGGGAGTGCCGGGTGCAGGGCGCCTGCCTGTTCGCCGTCGCCGTTGAGGGCGGGCAGGTCGAGGTACTCGGCGTAGGCGGGGGCCGCGTGCGCGGCGGGTGCGAGTACCGCACCGAGGACCAGGCTCATGAGAAGAGCGATCGTGCAGCGGCGCACCGAAACCTCGCATCCGGGTTCGACCGGGGCCCCGCCCCGATTCAGGATGCCCGCCACCGTAGCAACGTGTTCTAGTTTCAGGGTGCGATTCGCCGATACCGACGATCTCGCTCACCGCCGAAAACGTTTCCGAAAACGTTTCCGCGCAGCTGTTTTCGACTCATCGCCCCGGCTCGAACCGCGCGCCGGACCCGAACCCCGCCTGCTCCGAGATTCCGGGGATCGTCGAGTCGACGTGGTCGACGAAACTGCCGGCGCGTACGTGCGCCAGTCCGAGAAAGGCCACGACGATCAGCGCGGTCACCAGCGCCGTCACGGCCAGCGCGGCGAACCCGACCTTGGCCTGTTCGACTCGGTGCAGCGGATGCAAGCCCTGCGCACGGCCGGCGCGCACGGGACCGCGGGCATACAGCGAGAGTTCGCTGCGCGGTGCGCGACGATGTGGGCCGCGATCCGCCGACGGGCGAGCGACCTCGCGGGTTCGGCGCGCGGGTTCACTGCGGGGCACGGTGGCGAAGGCGAGATCGAGCTCGGCGTCGGTGAGTTCGATACGCCGAGCGCCGCGAACGATATCGGCGGCGGGCAGTCCGTCCGCCGGCGCACTCAACACGCCGGACCGGACGATACTGCGCGCGACATCCGCGGACGTCGTCGCGGGCGCGCGGGTCGAGGCAGCGCTCGCGGTCGGCGCTTCGACCGCCGGTTCTTCGACGCCTGCCGCCTGCGGCATCGCCGGTCGGACCAAGGCGAAAGGCCGTGGAGCGCGGGCGGTCCGGCGTCGGCGGAGAATCGACTCCGAGGCCGGGATGGGGTCTGAGGAACGCAGGGCGCTGGTTGCTGTGCTCATCGGAAGAACCTCCGGGGTGGTGTGCTCCGCTGCTGCGAGAAAGTACTGGTGAGGCGGCGATGCCTCCCGCTGTTCGAACACCTGTGCGACGAACTGATGTTCGATTTCTACCAGATTGCCGTGCCCCTGTCAGCACGAAACGCCCGACATGCTCGAACAGATGTTTGATTGTTCGGCGTGGCCCGACTAGCCTCGAGATGGCGAATTCGACAACTCAGAAGGGCGGGACACGGTGACCCACACAGACGACACGGGTGACGAAAGCGGCACCGGCACCGTCACATCGGGATCCGGGACGGATCTCACCGTGCGTCAGCGCACGGTCCTCGATGTCATCCGTTCCTCGGTGACCGAACGGGGCTATCCCCCCAGCATCCGCGAGATCGGCGACGCGGTCGGCCTCACCTCCACCTCCTCGGTGGCCCATCAACTACGCGCCCTCGAACGCAAGGGCTATCTACGCCGCGACCCGAATCGACCGCGCGCGGTGAATGTCCGCGGGCTCGATGAGGCGGTCCGCTCGGTCACCACGCTGCCCCAGCAGACCGACGAGGTCGACCCGAGCCGCCCGACACCGACGTTCGTCCCGGTCCTGGGACGGATCGCCGCCGGTGGCCCGATCCTGGCCGAGCAGGCCGTGGAAGACGTTTTCCCGCTGCCGCGCGAACTCGTCGGTGAGGGTTCGCTGTTCCTGCTCAAGGTGGTCGGCCAGTCGATGATCGACGCGGCGATCTGCGACGGCGACTTCGTTGTGGTGCGCCAGCAGAATGTCGCCGAAGGTGGCGACATCGTCGCCGCGATGATCGACGGCGAGGCCACCGTGAAGACCTTCAAGCGCAGCGGCAAGGACGTGTGGCTGATGCCGCACAACCCGCATTTCGAGCCGATCCCCGGCAACGACGCGCAAATTCTGGGCAAGGTCGTCACCGTCATCCGCAAGGTCTAGCGGCGCGGTCATCTCCCAGATCAGCAACTCGGCGGCGGTCACGCGGTGGGGGTAGCGAGATCGGCGCCGCGGGCATTCCGCACACATGTGCGCGTCTGCACCGCGGCGCCGATCCAGCCGATCAGGCGGTTCCGGTCACCAGGGCAGTACGTTGCGCAGGCGGCCGACCATGGTGCGGCCGGTATCGCGTGCGCGCTCGTTGAACAGGAACTGCAGTTCTTCTTCGAGACCCTTGCGCACCACATCGCGCAGATCGGCGGCCGCACCGTCGAGGTCGTCGGCTTCCATCCACGGCGTGGGGTCGATGGGGGCACCCGCGGAGAAGTAGAACCGCTCCGGGCGGGGCAGTACCGTCGGGCCGACACCCTTGACCAGCGGCGGGTTCAGCTCGGGATTGATGCCGAGCAGACGGCAGGTCCAGCGCAGCGGAGCCATCACCGGATGCTGACCGTCGAAGACGATGTCGTAGGCGTCGTCGATGCCGATCATCGCCAGCGGCACGATGGGCACCCCCGCCTGAATCGCCATCCGCGCGAAACCCGTGCGGCCCTCCCACTTGAGCACGTACTTCTCGCCCTTGCGGCGGATCGCCTCGCGGCCACCACCGGGGAACACCACCACCGCTTCCCCGCGCTCGAGCAGCGCCAGGCAGTTCGAGCGGGTGCCACGGACAGCGCCGAAATGATGCAGGAAGTCCCGCACACCGGGCACCATCAGCACATGCTCGGCCAGGCCGCGCACCAGTCTGCCGCGCACCCGCAGGATCTCCGGCATGATCAGCGGTGCGTCGATCCCGCCGAGCAGATTGTGGTTGGCAACGATCAGCACCGGCCCTTCGGCCGGGATGTTCTCCAGACCGTAGAACTTCGGGCTGGTCCACAACCGCACCGGCGCGAACAGCGCTTCGAAGGCGCGCATGTCCCATTCACTCGGCGCCGGATGCAACGGCGCGCCATCCGACAAGACCGCGCCGGACCGAACAGGATCGCCCTCCGCGACCCTGTTCTCCTTCAGATTTTTCGTACCATCATGGTCGTTCGACATAACACCCTCCTGCAGTCGATATTCGACCATAGCGTCCGAAAATGCCTGTGTCGCATCGACATTTGTCCGCAACCGGCGGGCAAATCAGCGAAAAAGATCAGCTGAGCGCCGGCTCGGAAGGCCCGGAGTGGGCGTACTCGGACAGTGCCGCGGCCAAGGCGTGCGGCACACGCGCGCGAACCCGGGTGCCACCTTCCTCGTGGTCGGCGGTGACGATCCGGCCGTCGGCGTGGATGCGGGCGAGCAGATCGCCGCGGCTGTAGGGCAGCAGCACACTGATGTCGACATCGAGTCCGCCGAGCACCTCGGAGAGCCGCTCGCGCAACTCCTCCACACCCGCGCCGGTCTGCGCGGAGACGAAGGCCGCCTGCGGCAAGATGCCGCGCAACCGGGTGAGCTCGTTCGGATCGGCGGCATCGATCTTGTTGACCACCAGCAGTTCCGGCGGAGCGGGCGTGCCCTGCTCCCTGATCACGTCGGTGATCACCTCGCGCACCGCCCTGATCTGCTCGAGCGGCAGCGGGTCGGCGCCGTCGACGACATGCAGCAGCAGGTCGGCGCCGGTGACCTCCTCGAGCGTCGAGCGGAAGGCCTCGACCAGCTGGGTCGGCAGGTGGCGGACGAAGCCGACGGTGTCGGTGAACACCATCTCGCGGCCGTCGTCGAGCGCCGCCCGACGGGTGGTCGGGTCGAGGGTGGCGAACAGCGCGTCCTGCACGAGCAGGCCCGCACCGGTGAGCGAGTTCATCAGGCTGGACTTGCCCGCGTTGGTGTAACCGACGATCGCGATCGAGGGCACGCCGCTCTCGCTGCGGCGCGCGCGCATGGTGTCGCGCGCGGTCTTCATCTCACGGATCTCGCGGCGCAGTTTGGCCATCCGCTCCCGGATGCGGCGACGATCGGTTTCGATCTTGGTCTCACCGGGACCACGCAGACCGACGCCACCGCCGTTGCCGCCCGCCCGGCCACCGGCCTGACGCGACATCGACTCACCCCAGCCGCGCAGGCGGGGCAGCATGTACTCCATCTGCGCCAGCGCGACCTGGGCCTTGCCCTCGCGGGAGGTGGCGTGCTGGGCGAAGATGTCGAGGATCAGCGCGGTGCGGTCGATGACCTTCACCTTCACGACCTTCTCCAGCGCGGTGAGCTGCGCGGGCGTGAGTTCACCATCGCAGATCACCGTGTCGGCGCCGGTGTCGAGAACGACGGTGCGCAGCTCCTCGGCCTTGCCGGAGCCGATGTAGGTGGCCGGGTCGGGCTTGTCGCGGCGCTGGATCAGCGCCTCGAGGACCTCCGAGCCCGCCGTCTCGGCGAGCGCGGCCAACTCGACCATGCTCGCGTCGGCCTGGGCGACACTGCCGGTGGTCCAGACACCGACCAGCACGACGCGCTCGAGGCGCAGCTGACGGTATTCGACCTCGGTGATATCGGTGAGTTCGGTGGACAGCCCGGCGACGCGGCGCAGCGAGGAGCGCTCGTCGAGCTGCATCTCGCCGACCGTCGGGTCGGCCGCCCAGCCGGGCTGTTTCATGCGGGCCGCGTGGCGGGCCAGCGCGTCATCGACGTCACCGCGATCGGCGGCCACGTCGGGATCGGCCGCGGTGGTGTGCTCGGCCGAGGTGGATTCTGTGGGTTCTACTGGTTTCGTCATACGTTCTCTATGCTGCCACGTCCAGGTGACAGCGTGCACGCGGTTATCGCTGCTACTGCGCGTCCCACCAGTCCTGCGACAGCGCGCCCGAGGCCAGCAGCACCGAGGGCCCGCGCAACCAGGCGCGTCCGTCGGCGATGCCGACGCGGACCTGCCCGCCGGGTACACGCACGGTGACCTCGCCGGATCCGGTGCCGATCGGCACCCCGGCGGCCGTCAGCGCGGCGGCGGCCGCGGCCACGGTTCCGGTTCCACAGGAACGGGTTTCGCCGACTCCGCGTTCGTAGACACGCATGTCGACGGCGTTGTCGGCATCGAGCGCAGTGAGTATTTCCACGTTCACGCCGTGTGGGAAAAGGTCAGGATCGAAGCCCGGCGACACGCTCAGATCGAGTTTGGCGAGGGCGTCGACGGTCAGGCCGTCGTCGACGCAGGCCAGGTGCGGATTGCCCACATCGATGCCGATTCCGCCCAGCGCCCAACCGGCCAGGGTGGCGGTGGAGGGGCCGAGTTCGCGAACGACACCCATGTCCACGGTGACCTCGCCGTCGGTCGGCCCCGCGGCGTGCACGACGACCGGCCGGGCGCCCGCGCGGCTGCCGACGACGTACTCGGTGCGCTCTTCCAGCCCGGTGGCGTTGAGGTAGTGCGCGAAGACCCGCACCCCGTTGCCGCACATCTCGGCGATCGAACCGTCGCCGTTGCGGTAGTCCATGAACCAGTCGTCGGCGCCGACACCCTCGGGCAGTGCTTCCAGAACACCGGCCGCGCGCAGCGCACCGGCCTTCGCCACGCGCAGCACACCGTCGGCGCCGAGGCCGCGCTGCCGGTCGCACAGTGCGGCGACGCGGTCGGCGGTCAGGTCGAGGCGCACCTCGAGGTCGGGCAGCACCACGAAATCGTTCTGGGTGCCATGGCCCTTGCTGAATTCGATGTCGGACACGTCCGTCATTCTCCTCTGCGCCGCAGTGGGGTGTACTACCGGGCGAACGTGCGCCGCTGCCTGGCGATCTCGTAGAGGCTGATCGCCCCCGCCGACGGCGCGCCGAGCGAGCTGGCGGTGCCGCCCATCGGGATGGTGACCAGGTCGTCGCAGGCGTCGGCCCAGGCCGAGCTCATGCCGGTGGTCTCGTTGCCGACGACCAGGATGGTGGCCTCGGTGAAGTCGTGGTCGTAGATGGTGCCCGGCGCGTCCTCGTCGGTGCCGACGATGCGGGTGGGGATGCCACGAGCCTGTTGACGGTCACGGAATTCGAGCACTTGACCGGGGCCCGCCGCGCGCAGCACCGGCATCGCGAACAGCGAACCGGTCGAGGCGCGCACGGCCTGCGGGTCGAACTGGTCGGCGCCGTGGCCGGTGACGATCACCCCGGACGCGCCGAAAGCGTCCGCCGAGCGGATCAGCGTGCCGAGGTTGCCGGGCGAGTTCGGGCGATCGAACACGACCACGACCGGGGCGTCCTCCCCCGGTTCACCGGGTGTGTAGTCGGCCAGGTCGGGGTGCTGCGACACCGCGACCGCCACGATCTCCGGCGTGCTCGCCGCCTTCTCCCCCAGCTCGGCCATGAGTTCGGGGACCAGGCCGACCTGCGGCACGTCGGCGGTGGCGAGAATCTCGCGCGCCCAACTCGACAGCTCAGGGCCACCGAGCCGGTAGAGCAGCGTTTCCAGCGGCCAGTCGTTGGCCAGTGCCTGGGTGATCGGGCGCACGCCTTGCACGAGGAACCGGCCGTCACGATGACGTTTGGTCCGGTTGTTGAGGTAGGCCTGCCACACCTGCACCGAGGCGTTGCGGGTACTCACTCGTCGCGTCACTGCGCTGTCCGTCCTATCGGGTCGGTGTTCGATGCTTCAGAGCAGGGCCAGCGCGGTCGCGGCGAGCTCGGGATCGGCGCCGTCGACCCAGGAGACCCTGGGGTCGCGGCGGAACCACGACCGCTGCCTGCGCACGTATCGGCGGGTGCCGATCAGGGTGCGCTCGCGCGCGTGGTCGAGATCGTATTCGTCGTCGAGGTAGGCCAGCACCTGGGCGTAGCCGATGGCGCGGCGGGCGGTCTGGCCCTCGCGCAGACCCGCGTCGAGCAGTCCGCGGACCTCGTCGACCAGACCCGCATCGAACATCAGGGCGGTGCGGGTCTCGATGCGGGCGTCGAGAGCGGCGGTCTCCCGGTCGACGCCGAGAATCGCGGTGTTCCAGCGCGGGGTGCCGATGGTCGGGGCCGATGCGGCGAACGGGCGGCCGGTCAGTTCCACGACCTCGAGCGCGCGCACCATGCGCCGGCCGTCGGTGGGCAGGATGGTGGCCGCGGCGACCGGGTCGGCCTGTCGCAGCGCCGCGTGCAGCGCCTGCACACCGCTCTCGTCCAGGAGCGCCTCCCAGCGAGCACGGACCTCGGGGTCGGTGGCCGGGAAATCCCACTCGTCGAGCAGCGCCTGCACGTACATCATCGAGCCGCCGACGATGACCGGGGTCTTTCCGCGCGCCATGATGTCTTCGACGATCGCGCAGGCCGAGCTCTGGTAGGCGGCGACGGTCGCTGTCTCGGTGACATCGAGAACGTCGAGCAGATGGTGTGCGATACCGCGTCGCTGGTCGGGCGGCAGTTTCGCGGTGCCGACATCCATCCCGCGGTAGAGCTGCATGGCGTCGATGTTGACGATCTCGCCGCCGAGCTCGGTGGCGAGGTCGAGTGCGAGGTCGGACTTGCCGGTGGCGGTGGGGCCGACGACCGCGATCGGTCTGCTCGTCACTCGTCGATACCTTCCTGTCCACCCGGTTCCCACACGCTCACGTCGTAGCCGACGCCATAGGGTGCGCCTTGGTACAGCGTACGGACCTTCGGGTCTGCCGAATCCGGGGCGAACAGACCGCCCAGTACCTGGTAGGCGGCCCGGCCGTCGACGAGCAACGCCGCGCACAGTTCCGGCTCCAGCGCGGCCAATCCCGCCCGCGAACCCGTGCGCAAGGCGGTGTCGAGGTCGTCCTGAACCGCGTGGGCCCGCTCGTCGAGATAGCCGGGCGCCTTGACCGTCAAGGTCGCGGCACCATCCCCGACGACGAGCACCGCATACGGGTCCCGCTCGCTGTCCAGCTCGGCGCGGAGCGCGGCACCTGCCTCGGCACAAGCCGCGGCTGAGGCGTCGGCGGCGAACAGCCGAGCTTGTACCGAAATCCGCGGTGCGACCTGCTCCCGCAACCATCCGGCGATCAGTATCGGGAGGGGAAGCTGGGCGTCTGCTGGACCGGGCTCCTCGCCCACCGGACCGAGCCCGACTGAGACATCGGCACCGAACCCCGTGAACGTTCCCCGGGTCGCCGAACCGTAGATCCGGTCATGGCTGCCGACCCCGATGACGATCCACCGGTCGGCGGTCGCGGCGAGGGTGGCCGCGGCGTCCAGGGCGGCCGCGCGCAGCACCATGGTCGGATCGTCGGGATCGCTGCCGGACACCGGGACTCGCCCACACAGTTCGGGCACCAGCATCGGCGGCGACGGGACCAGGGCCGCTATCGAGAACACGCGGTAACCGTAGCCGCAGCGCGCGCGTGGGCACGCATCCGGCGCCGCGCGGGCGTGCGGCCGTCTGCGAGTGTCCGGCGTAGAGATGCTCGCCGAGATTGCTAGTGTTTTCAGGTGCGACTACCCACGTCGTCCGGGACGAAATCCCAGGAAATCCGCTATCCGATCCGCTGGATCGATGGTTTCCGTGGCTCGAACCGGGTTCAATGGGATGTGCTAGGGCGTAACCAGGCAGCCGTGACGCGCGGCAGGGACGGAGAGCAATGACCGACAGCAACGGAACCGCGAAGCCCACCCCAGGTCCGGCCCCGCGACCGTCCGGTACCCCCAAGCCCGGCGGGAATGCTCCGCGTCCGCCGAAACCGCATGCCGTGAAACCGGCGCCGGGCCCCGATCAACCGCATCCGCACGCCGTGATCGTGCCGAGCGCCACCGACCCGAGCAAGTGGGGTCGGGTCGACGAAGACGGCACCGCCTGGGTGCAGACCGCCGAGGGCGAACGGATCGTCGGCTCCTGGCAGGCGGGCGACGTCGCCGAGGGCCTGACCCACTTCGGCCGCCGCTTCGACGATCTCGCGACCGAGGTCGCGCTGCTCGAGGCCAGGCTGGCCGCGGGCGCGGATGCCCGCAAGACCAAGGCCGCCGCGCTGGCACTGGCCGAGACGCTGCCGACCGCGGCCGTCATCGGCGACATCGACGGCCTCACGGCCCGTCTGCAGGCCATCACCGAGCACTCCGAGGAAGCCGCCGCGCACGCCAAGGAGGAGAAGGACCGCGCCCGCCACGAGCACACCGAGCGCAAGGAAGCCCTCGCCGCCGAGGCCGAGCAGATCGCCGCCGATTCCACCCAGTGGAAGGCGGCGGGCGACCGGCTGCGCGAGATCCTCGACGAGTGGAAGTCGATCCGCGGTGTCGACCGCAAGGTCGACGACGCGCTGTGGAAGCGCTACTCCAAGGCCCGTGAGGCGTTCAACCGCCGTCGCGGCGCCCACTTCGCCGACCTCGACCGCGAACGCGCCACCGCCAAGACGCGCAAGGAAGAGCTGTGCGTACGTGCCGAGGAACTGGCCGACTCCACCGACTGGACCGGCACCGCCGCGGTGTTCCGCGACCTGCTCTCGGAGTGGAAGGCCGCGGGCCGGGCACCGCGCGAGGCCGACGAGTCGCTGTGGCGGCGGTTCAAGAGCGCCCAGGACGTGTTCTTCGCCGCCCGCAACGCGGCGGTCTCCGAGCGCGATGCCGAATTCGACCACAACGCCACCGCCAAGCTGGAACTCCTGGCCGCCTACGAGCACATCGACCCGGCCAACGGCGTGGACGCCGCCCGCAACGCGCTGCGCGAACTGCAGGACAAGTGGGACGCCATCGGCAAGGTCCCCCGCGAACGCATGCAGGAGCTGGAAGCCAAGCTGCGCGCCATCGAGAAGCGGGTGCGCGACGCCGCCGATCAGCAGTGGCGTCGCTCCGACCCCGAGGCGGTCGCGCGGGCCGCGCAGTTCCGTGAGCGGGTCGCGCAGTTCGAGGAGCAGGCCGCCAAGGCCACTGCGGCGGGCAAGAAGCGCGATGCGGAGAAGGCACTCGAGCAGGCCAAGCAGTGGCGCGAATGGGCCGAAGCCGCCGAGGGGGCCGTCAGCAATTTGTGAGTGGCAGAGAAAGTAACCCCCGACCGATTCGGTCGGGGGTTTTCTTGTCTCGCAGGACTATTCGCCGGTGAGGCGCTTGCGGTCGCGGTCCTCGGCTTCGCGCGCCGCATTGCGACGCTGCTCCTCCGCGGCGAGCTGCACCGCGGTGCGACTCCAGACCACACGGACCCAGTGGAAGGTGAGCACCATGATCGCGATGGTGCCAAGGATCAGGCCGATGCCGGGCCCCGCGCCTTCGTAGTTTCCGAGGCCGGGGGTCTGGCGGTGCCAGATCGAGAGCACGCCGAACACGCTGCCCACGGCCGAACCCGCGCAGGCGATCCAGGCCAGCACCCAGCGGCGGGTGGTCAGCGCCAGCAGCGAGAAGCCGACACCGAAGACGATGACCAGCCACACGAAGATCCGCGACGGCAGGCCGATGTGTTCGACGCCCGCTGCGCCGGTGTTCAGCAGTACGTCGAAGCCGCGCGCGGTGCCCGCGGTCGGCAAGACGAGGGAGATCAGCAGCGCGAAGACCGCGCCCGCCACCACCAGCGCCCGCGCGCCGGGGTCGATCTCACCGGCGATGCGGCGCTCGACCGCGTCGAGCTCACCGCGGAATTGTTCGAAATCCTGGTCGTTGCGCGCCGGGTTCACCGCGTGTCCGCTCCTGTCCGCAGGCTGATCGTTGGCGGGTCCCACTGTGCCATCACCGGACGCACCGTTCGCATCCGACCCACTACGACCGGTAGTAGATTCGTCGTCGCTCACGACGCGCACCCCGTCGAACAGCCGCTCTCGACCGTCTCGACAACCGGTGCGCCGATGCGGGGCAGCCCGAGCCCCACGCCGATCGGCGCCGTTTTAGGCGTGATGCCACGTTCATGCGCGTCGCCGGCGGTGGTGCGCCGATGCGACTTCACCACACTGTCGGCGATGAGGTGGTGCGGTGCCGCCTCGGTGATGTCGACGGTGACGATGTCGCCCGGACGGATACCGGTCACGTCACCGGGACGGAAGTGCACCAGCCTGCCGTCGCGCGCGCGGCCGCTCATCCGCGCGGTCACCGCGTTCTTCTTGCCGGCTCCGTCGGCGACGAGCAGTTCCACCTCGGTGCCGATGAGCGCCTGGTTGTTCTCCCAGGAGACCTGGTCCTGCAACGCGATCAGCCGTTCGAAGCGTTCCTGCACGACCTGCTTGGGCAGCTGATCGGGCAGTTCGGCGGCCGGGGTACCGGGCCGCTTGGAGTACTGGAAGGTATAGGCGCTGGTGAAGCGGGCCCGACGGACCACGTCGAGAGTCTCGAGGAAATCCTCCTCGGTCTCGCCGGGGAAGCCGACGATGATGTCGGTGGTGATCGACGCGTGCGGCATCGCGGCGCGCACCTTGTCGATGATGCCGAGGAAGCGTTCCTTGCGGTAGGAGCGGCGCATCGCCTTGAGCACCCGGTCCGAACCCGATTGCAACGGCATGTGCAACTGCGGGCAGACATTCGGGGTGGCCGCCATCGCCTCGATGACGTCGTCGGTGAACTCCGCGGGATGCGGGGAGGTGAACCGCACGCGTTCGAGGCCATCGATCTGCCCGGTCGCGCGCAGCAGCTGCGCGAAAGCGCCCCGGTCGCGCGGCTGTTCGGGATCGACGAAGTTCACCCCGTAGGAATTGACGTTCTGCCCGAGCAGGGTCACCTCCAGCACGCCCTGGTCGACCAGTGCCTGCACCTCGGCGAGCACGTCACCGGGACGGCGGTCCACTTCCTTGCCGCGCAGCGAGGGCACGATGCAGAACGTGCAGGTGTTGTTGCAGCCCACCGAGATCGACACCCAGCCCGCGTAGGCCGACTCCCGCTTGGCGGGCAGCGTCGACGGGAACGCCTCGAGCGATTCGAGGATCTCCACCTGGGCTTCGTCATTGTGGCGGGCCCGCTCGAGCAGCACCGGCAGCGAGCCGATGTTGTGGGTGCCGAACACCACGTCGACCCACGGCGCCTTGCGCACCACGGTCTCGCGGTCCTTCTGCGCCAGGCAGCCACCGACGGCGATCTGCATGCCGGGGCGACCCTGTTTGACCGGCACCAGCTGACCGAGGGTGCCGTAGAGCTTGTTGTCGGCGTTCTCGCGTACCGCGCAGGTGTTGAACACCATCAGATCGGGCGTCTCCCCGGTGGCGGCCTTGGTATAGCCCGCGTCCTCGAGTAGCCCGGACAAGCGTTCGGAGTCGTGCACGTTCATCTGGCAGCCGAACGTGCGAACCTCATAGCTGCGTGTAGGCGCGCTCTCAGTCGCGTTCTGAACCGTCGAATCCACCTGCCCAGGGTACGGGCAGACCATACTGTGACGCACATCACGCCAACAATCGCCAGATAATACGCAAAGGTAACGGGCAGCCACCGGGTTACCAGCAGGTGTCGTCTCGGCGTGGCGTGACGGCATGTCGGCGAAAGCCGGGCATTTCTCCAGATACGACATAAGGTTTCTCACCATGACCGACGACGCCGCACCCGCGACCGGGAACGCCGACGCCGCAGCCGCAACCGCTGCGCCGCCGATGATCTCGATGCGCAGCGTGGACAAACACTTCGGTGAACTCCATGTCCTGCGCGATATCCACCTCGAAGTGCCCCGTGGGCAGGTCGTGATCGTCCTCGGCCCGTCAGGGTCGGGGAAATCGACCCTGTGCCGCACTATCAACCGCCTCGAACCGATCGACTCCGGCGACATCGCCATCGACGGCGTCGCACTGCCCGACGAGGGTAAAGCCCTCGCCGCCTTGCGCGCCGACGTGGGCATGGTGTTCCAGTCGTTCAACCTGTTCGCGCACAAGACGATCGTCGAGAACGTCATGCTGGCGCCGACGAAGGTACGCGGGAAGAAGAAAGACGAAGCCCGCAAGCACGCCATGGCCCTGCTCGAGCGGGTCGGCATCGCCAACCAGGCCGACAAGTACCCCGCCCAGCTCTCCGGCGGTCAGCAGCAGCGCGTCGCGATCGCCCGCTCGTTGGCGATGGACCCCAAGGTCATGCTGTTCGACGAACCGACCTCGGCACTCGACCCCGAAATGGTCAACGAGGTGCTCGACGTGATGGTCTCCCTCGCCAAGGAAGGGATGACCATGCTCGTGGTCACCCATGAGATGGGCTTCGCACGCCGGGCAGGCGACCGTGTGTTGTTCATGGCCGACGGCGAGATCGTCGAGGACACCGCGCCCGAAACATTCTTCACCGCACCGAAATCCGAACGCGCCAGGGACTTCCTCGGCAAGATTCTCAGTCACTGACTCGCAGCACCATTGTCACAAGGAGAAGGAAACTCATGAGGATCAATCGTGCGATGCGCGTCGGAATCGGCGCCGCAGCACTGGTATTGGCAGCCACTGTCACCGCCGCGTGTGGTGGCGGTGACGACAAGTCCGCCCTGGAAAACGCCAAGGACGGCAAGCTGACCATCGGCATCAAGTTCGACCAGCCGGGTCTCGGCCTGCGCAATACCGACGGCACCTACAGCGGTTTCGATGTCGACGTCGCCAAGTACGTCGCCGAGAAGCTCGGTGTGAAGCCGGAGAACGTCACCTTCAAGGAAGCGCCATCGGCGCAGCGCGAGACGCTGATCGAGAACGGCCAGGTCGACCTCGTCGTGGCCACCTACTCGATCAACGACAAGCGCAAGGAGAAGGTCGATTTCGGCGGCCCGTACTACATCGCGGGCCAGGACCTGCTGGTGCCCGCCGCCAACACCGACATCACCGGCCCCGATTCCCTCGCGGGCAAGAAGGTCTGCTCGGTGAAGGGTTCCACCCCGGCCCAGAACATCGAGAAGAACTACCCGCAGGCGCAGCTGCAGACCTACGACACCTACTCGCTGTGCATCGAGGCGATGCGTAGCGGTGCGATCGACGCGGTCACCACCGACAACGTGATCCTCGCCGGTTACGCGGCCCAGTCGCCGGGCACCTTCAAGCTGGTGAACAAGACCTTCACCACCGAGAAGTACGGCATCGGCCTGAAGAAGGGCGATTCGGAGCTGCGCGGCAAGGTCAACGACGCCATTCAGGCGATGATCGATGACGGTTCGTGGAAGGCCGCGCAGGAGAAGAACTTCGCGGGTACCGGTATCGCGGTTCCGGCGCCGCCGACCGTCGACCGCTACTGATCGACCATCGCATCGGTGGCCCGGGGATTCCCGGGTCACCGATGCGATGTTGTCCTGCTGGCCTTCACACCGATCGGAGGACGCGCGTCCGTGTTCGACCTGATCTCGAGGTATGACAACCAAATCCTCGATGCGTTCTGGGTAACAATCAAACTCACCTTCTTCTCGGCGATCGGTGCGCTCGTCATCGGTACCGTCGTCGCCGGCATGCGCGTGTCCCCGATTCCGGTCGCGCGCTGGGTCGGCGCGGCGTATGTGGCCGTTTTCCGCAACACCCCGCTCACCCTGATCATCGTGTTCACCTCGCTCGGCCTCTACACCACCCTCGGGTGGAAGATCGCCGGTGACGATCTACGCGAGAACAACTACCGCTGGGCGATCATCGGCCTGAGCGTCTACACCGCGGCCTTCGTCTGCGAATCGCTGCGCTCTGGCATCAACACCGTCGCGCTGGGCCAATCCGAAGCGGGCCGATCGCTCGGCTTCGGATTCGCCCAGAACTTGCGGTTGATCGTGCTGCCCCAAGCGTTTCGGGCCGTCATCGCACCGCTGGGCAGCGTGCTGATCGCACTGACCAAGAACTCCACGGTCGCCTCGGTCATCGGTGTCGCCGAGGCCGCGTACCTGATGGGCGCGATGAACGAGAACGAGGCCGCGGTCCTGGCCATCGGCGCGATCTTCGCGCTCGGCTTCGTCGTCCTCACCCTGCCGACCGGGCTGTTCTTCGGCTGGCTGGCCAAGCGATACGAGGTGGCACGATGAGCGGCGCTTCGGTTCTGTTCGACGCTCCCGGGCGTCGTGCCCGGCTACGGCACAACCTGTACTCGGTCCTGGTCGTCATCCTGGTCGTCGGCGCGGGCTGGTGGCTCTATGACGCCTTCGCCGACAAGGACCAGTTCACCGCGGCCAAGTGGAAGCCGTTCCTCGAAGCCGAGATCTGGGAGACCTACCTCCTGCCCGGCTTGGAAGGCACCCTCACCGCCGCGGTCATCTCGATCATCGGCTCGGTGTTCTTCGGCATGATCTTCGGGATCCTGCGCCTGTCCGACCACGCGTGGGTGCGCTGGGTATCGGGCACGATCGTCGAGCTCGCCAGGGCGATCCCGGTGCTGATCTTGATGATCTTCCTGTTCGCGGTGTTCGGCGACTACAACCTGTTCCCCTCCGATCAGCTCGCACTGGCCGCGGTGGTCATCGCGCTGATCATCTACAACTCCGCGGTCATCGCCGAGATCGTGCGCGCCGGCATCAAGTCCCTGCCCAAGGGACAAACCGAAGCCGCCGTCGCGCTGGGGTTGCGCAAGAACCAGCTCATGCGGCTGATCCTGCTCCCGCAGGCCGTCACCGCGATGCTGCCCGCCCTGGTCTCGCAGATGGTGGTCGTGCTCAAGGACACCGCGCTGGGCTACCAGATCACCTATGTGGAGCTGGTGCGGTCCGGTCAGCAAGAAGGCGCGTCGATGCAGAACACGATCCCCGCGCTGATCGTCATCGCGCTGATCATGATCTCGCTCAACATGGCGCTGAGCTTCCTGGCGACCACCCTCGAAAAGCGGTTGCGGTCGCGGAAGAAGAGCGGTGGTGCGGTGCTGACCGCCGATTCGATCCTCACCGACGCCGCGCCGGGCGTCGACATCACCAAGAAGTAGTCGCACGGCAACAACGGGGCCTGATCCGAGTTGGATCGGGCCCCGTTGTTGTTTTCCTAGTCCTCGCCGATGAGGCCGAATTCGCGCAGCAGCGGCCCGATCTCGGTGTCGTCGAGCTTCTTCAGCAACCGAGTGCGAACGAACTCCGGTCCCGGCAGACTCATCTCCTCGCCGTCACGCAACCGGCTGGTCGCCGCCAGCAGCGACCGGATGTCATAGGTGGAGGCGAATACCTCGGGCACTCCCCGTTCGACATCGAGCAGCGTGTAGGCCGCCTCCATTCCGGTGCGCACCGAGTACTCGGTGGTGAAGATGCAGTCGCGGGTGGTCTCCGCGAACTGGCCGATGAAGCGGAATCCGCTCGTCGAGGGTGGTGACCGTGGCCGATTCCCATTTTGTCTGCGGGATGTGGCCGCCGAAGACGTCGGGGTGGCCGAACGCGGGGTCCTTGGCGGCGATGCGCTTCGGCTCCTTGATCCCGTCGAGCGCGCCGCCGGGTAGTTTCAGCCGCTCCAGGACGGTGATCTTGTCGGCCGCCAGCTGCCCATCCCTGATGAGGAACGCCGCGCCGGCGAGCGAGGCCAGCCCGGCCCCGACGAACCAGGCCGATTTGCCGTCCACGCCTTCGGGTTTGCGCGGCCGGGCGAACGCTTCGTAGTTGCCATTGCTGTAGTACATCCGACTCCTCTGTCCGATCCGGAAAGGTCGAGCGGGACGGTGCGATGTACGGAACTACGAGGTGTAGCGGTAGAACCCCTCTCCGGTGGAGGCGCCGAGCTTGCCCTTGTCGATGTAGTTCTCCTTGAGCCAGGCCGCGAGCTTCTTGTGGGCGTCACCACCATTCATCAGGATGTTGTACGGGGTGGTCAGGCCGACGATGTCGAGGATCTGGAACGGGCCCATGGGCGCCCCGGTGGCGATGCGCCAGGTCTCGTCCACCGCGGCGGGCTCGGCGTATCCGCCTGCGGCGAGCTCGATTCCGGAATTCAGAAACGGCACGAGCAACGAGTTGAGAACGTAACCCGCCTTCTCCTTGTGCAATTCGATCGGCACCATGCCGATGGCCTTCGCGAACTCGACCACCGCGCCGAACACCGCCGGATCGGTCTGCTCGGTGCCCATCACCTCGGCGGTGTTGAACTTCCAGACGTGGTTGGCGAAGTGCAGCGCCAGGAATCGGTCGGGCCGGCCGGTGTAGGCGACGATGTCGCTGGGCAGCAGCGTCGAGGAGTTCGTCGCGAACACGGTGCGTTCGGGCGCGAGCGCGCCGAGCTTGCCGTACAGGTCACGTTTGATCTCGAGTACCTCCGGGACCGCCTCGATGACGAGGTCTGCCTCGGCCGCCGCGGTGGCCAGGTCGGCGGTCAGGGTGATGCCCGCCGCGGTCGCTGTGGTGTTGCTGGCATCGGCGCCTGCCACGTCCTGCTGGTACACCGTGGCGAGGTCATCGAATCGGGTGCGCGCGGCGGTGAGTGCCGCGTCGTCGATGTCGTAGGCGGTGACGTCGAACCCGTGGAACGCGGTCTGGAAGGCGATCTGGGATCCGAGCACCCCTGTCCCGAGGACGGTCACCTTGCGGATTTCGATGGTCATGCGTCAGCCTCCCAGTCTGGACGCGAGCCCACCGCTGCGCGTCGCGGTTTCCGGTTGTCTCTACCGCCGTCCATCATCGCCCGAGAAGCTGAGTCAGTGGTGTGAGCGACCCACGCGTTCCCGACATCTCGGGCGAGAAACTGGTAACAGTTCGGCAAACCACCGCGGTGGATCAGCCCGCGGTGACGAGTCCCTCGGCAACCATCCAGTCACGGGCGACGTCGGCGGGTTCGCGGCCGTCGATGTCGACCTGACGGTTGAGTTCGGTGATCACCGCGTTGGTGAGCCGGGCCGAGATCGGGGCCATGACCCCGACGACCTGGGGGTGGGCATCGGCGAAGTCGCGGTGCATGACCAGCGACGCGTTGTACTTCGGGAAGAAGGCCCTGTCGTCTTCGAGGAGCACCAACTCGAGGGCGGGAATGCGGCCGTCGGTGGCGGCGACCGAGCCGAACCGGCACTGTTTCGCGTCGGCGGTGGCCTGGTAGACGAGCGCGTCCTGGACGATCTGACGTTGGGCCTTGCCGAGGTCGATCCCGTAGGCGCCGGCCAGGCCTGGATAGCCGTCCGGACGGACATTGAACTCGGTGCCGACACAGGTGGCCGCGGCACCGGGATCTTTCGCGATGAGGTTCGCGTAGTCCGACAGCGTGCGTACCCCGGTCTGCTCGGCGGTGCTCTTGCTCGTAACGAGGGCGTAGGTGTTGTTCATCGGCGCCATCGCCGCCCAGACCATGTCATGCTCGGCGAGGTCGGCCTCGCGCACCGCCTCGAACTGGGCCGCCTCGGTCGGAATCGGCTTCTCCTTGCCGAGGTAGTTGATCCAGCCGGTGCCGGTGTAGTCGTAGGCGATGTCGATCTGGCCGTTCAGTTGCGCGTCGCGCAGGCTGTTGGAGCCTTGGATATTGGTCAGGTCACGCACATTCGCACCCGCGGCCGTCAGCGCGAATTCGATCATGTAGCCCAGAATGTTGGCCTCGGTGAAATCCTTGGAACCCACCGTGACCGCGACACCGTCGAGTTCGGGCACGGGGCCGATGCTGCCGGGGCCGACCGGCAACGGCACCGAACCACCCGACTGCAGACCGCAACTCGCGAGCACCAGCACGCTCAGGACCGGGACGAGCCCGCGCAACAATCCGGTGAGCCTCACCGCAACCCCCTCGGCCCGAGGAACTGTTCGGCCAGCGCGCCGAGCCAGTCGACGAACAGTGCCAGCGCTACCGCGAGTACGGCGCCGAGCGTCAATGTCACGGTGTCGCGCAGTTTGTAGCCGGTGTCGATGAGAATGCCGAGCCCGCCCGCACTCACCATGAACGACAGCGTCGCGGTGCCGACGGCCAGCACCAGCGAGGTTCTCAGGCCCGCCAGGATGTAGGGCACCGCGAGCGGAAATTCGATGCGGCGCAACACGAGTCCGGCCGACATGCCCTGTCCCCTGCCCGCGTCGATCAGTGCCGGGTCGACCTGCTGGTAGCCCAAAATCGTATTGCGCAGGACCGGTAGCAGCGAACAGAACGCGATCGGCGCGACACCCACCCAGAACCCGGTGGTGCGGGTGACCAGGTAGCACAGCACGATCAGCCCGATCGCCGGCGCGGACGCCCCGATATTGGCGATGCCGACGAAGAACGGGGCGAGACGGCGGAATCGGTGTCGGGTGAGCAAGGTCCCGAGCGGCACGGCCACCACCACCACGATGAGCACCACCGCCGCCGTGATCAGCACATGCTGCCAGGTCACCTGCGCGACATTGCGCACGCTGATGCTGGCCTGCTGGATGACGGTGAGATCGCGCCGGAACGCCCAGACGAGCACCCCGACGGTGAGGATCAGCACGATCGCAGGTTGCACCAACAGGCGCCAGAACTCGGCGCGGCGCTGGATCGCGGGCGCTGCGGCGACGGGCACATCGGCGATCGACCGCGACCGGCCGGGAACAGTTTTCGTCACCATGATGTCCGCCCAGCCCGGGTCGTGGCACCGCTGAAACTTCGGGCGGTGGTCCTCGCGGGAAACGACAAGGCGAGCGAATGTGGTCGAACAGAAACAGTATTCGTCACTGTGTGCCCACACGAGGCGTAGCACTGCACGATCGTCGCCACGAATGCTGATCGAATTCGAGTCGGCGCAGGTCGACGCCGATATCCGGCCGTCTGGTGTCGTCGGCCTCGGTGCGATCGGTGTCGCGGCTCGGCCGTCATGCCGGTGCGGTTTCTGTCGCGGCCAGATGGCTGATCAGCGTGTCGACGGTGACGGTTCCGGTGTAGGTGCCGGTGTTGTCGACGACGACGGCGGAGGCGGTGCGTTCGGTGAGAAGCGCGGCCAGTGCGTCCTGGAGAGTGGCGTCGGCGGGCAGGGTGGTGCCGATCGGGGTGCCGAGCTCGTGCAGCGAATCCGCGTGGGCGAGTTCGCCTGTCGTGACCCGCCGGAGTGGGCGGCGCTGTGCGTCGAGGAGGATGCCCCAGGTTCGGCCGGCCTCGCGCAGGGCCGTGGTGAGGGCTGTGGGAGTGGCGCTCTCCTCGACGGCGATGCCCTCGTCCAGGTCCATGTCGGCGAGGACGGTGAGGCCGAGTCGGTCGATGGTGGCGGTGGCGCCCACGAAACCGGCGACCGTTTCGTCGGCGGGGGCGGCCAGGATCGCGGCGGGGGTGTCGTACTGCAGGATGCGGGAGCGGTCGCCGAGGACGGCGATGCGGTCGCCCAGCTTCACCGCTTCACCGAAGTCGTGGGTGACGAAGACGATGGTCTTGCCGAGTTCGCTTTGCAGGCGGAGCAATTCGTCTTGCAGCAGCCCGCGGGTGATCGGATCGACCGCGCCGAACGGTTCGTCCATGAGCAGGACCGGCGGGTCGGCCGCCAGCGCTCTGGCCACACCGACGCGCTGCTGCTGTCCGCCGGAGAGCTGGCGGGGGTAGCGGTTGCGGTAGGTGTCGGGATCGAGGCCGACGAGGGTGAGCATGTCGTCGGTGCGTTCGGCGATCCGGCGGCGGTCCCAGCCGAGCAGGCCGGGCACCGTGGCGATGTTCTTGGCGACGGTCATGTGCGGGAACAGTCCGGCCTGCTGGATCGAATAGCCGATGCCGCGGCGCAATTCGTCGGCGTCGATCGCGCCCGCGTCGCGACCGCCGATGGTGACGGTGCCCGAGCTGGGTTCGATCAGCCGGTTGATCATCCGCATGGTGGTGGTCTTGCCGCAGCCGGACGGACCGACCAGCACCACGATCTCCCCGGCCGGGATGGTCATGGAGACCTCGTCGACCGCGGGTTCTGGCTGTTCGGGATAGCGTTTGGTGACCCGGTCGAGGACGATCTCGACCCCGGAGACCGCGGCGGCCGTCGCCGTCTTGGTGGTTTCGATGTCAGTCACGAATTCCCCTCGGAATAGTGAGCCGTCCGAGCAGAACCAGGACGCCGTCGAGTGCGAGTGCGAGCACGACGATGAGGACGGTGCCGGTGAGCGTCTGCGGCACCGCGTTCGGGCTACCGAGCCGCCCGAGGCCGGAGATGATCAGGTTGCCGAGACCGGGGCCCTTCGCATAGGCCGCCAGTGCCAGGATGCCCATGATCATCTGGGTACTGACCCGCATTCCGGTGAGAATGGACGGCCAGGCGAGGGGCAGTTCGATCTTGGTCAGCAGGCGCAACCGGTTCATGCCGACACCACGCGCGGCATCGGTCACCGCCGGATCCACCGACGACAAGCCGAGCACCGTATTACGCAGGATCGGTAGCAGCGCGTACAGCACCAATGCCACGATCGTCGGCCCGACACCGAGCCCGAGGAACGGAATCAGCAACCCGAGCAACGCGAACGAGGGCACGGTCAGAATCGCCCCCGCCGTCGCGGTAGCGGTCGCGGACCCGAGCGGACTCCGGTACACCAGCACCCCGAGCGCCACCGCGATCACGGTCGCCAGCACCAGCGACTGCACCACCGCCGACACATGCAGGTAAGAATCGACCAGCAACTGCTCGCGCCGGTTCACCACGAACGACCACAACGCGTCCAGGGTTCCACCTCCCCCGTCGTTCGGCGGCCACCTACGGCCCTGCTCCGCGGAGTGCCCACCCCGAACCGGATGAAACATCCCATCCCCACACCCACCGCATCACCGATACGGCGAATCTGCCTGTGCGAAACCATGTTTCACCGGCGGGATCATCTTACGCCCGCAAACGAGCTCGTGCGGCGATTCGGGACTCACCGCACTACCGACGACCTCTCGCCGCATCACCGGCACCCGGTTGTCGCGCCCACAGCCACCCTCGGCCCCCGCGCTCGTCACGTCACCGACCCGGTGCCGTGCGCTCGCGGTCATCGCCTGCGCACGGCCTCGACATCGCTCGGGTGTACCTCCCCGGTCCGCACGGTGCTCATCGATCGGTCTGCGACAGTGCGGCTTTCACCACGGAGAAAGCCGTAGACGAGCTGTATCCGCGGCGGGCGAGCATGTCGACCAGGCGGCGAGTGGCCTTCGCGCGGTCCAGATCCGCGGGCATGGCACGGAGCTTGCGACGGACCAGGTCGATCGCATCGTGTTCGTCGCCAGGAGTCGGGCGGCCGGCCGAACGACGGGCAGTATCCGATTCGGCTGTATCGCTGAAGGTTTCACCGGTGTCCGCCGAACCAGCACCGCGCGACATCGAGCGGCGTGTCCGCCACGGGCCGCCTGCCTCGTCGGTTCGGGCTGCCTGCTCGCTCACCGAGGCAGCGTGAGCGGGGCGAGGCGGGGTGCGTTCGAACCCCGCTTCGTCCAGTTCCGCGGTGGCGACGGCGAAAGCGGTGGACTGGTCGTAGCCGCGGCGGGCGAGCATGCCGACGAGTCGGCGGACTGCCTTGTCGCGGTCCAGGTCTGCGGGCAGGGTGCGGAGTTTGCGGCGGACCAGGTCGGCGGCGCGAGCGTGTTCGGCATCGTCGGTGACCATCGACAGCGCCTGTTCGGCATCGCCGGGGGCGACGCCCTTCTCGCGCAGCTCGCGCTGGAGGGCCCTTTTGCCTCGGCCGGAGTAGGTGTGACGTTCGTGCACCCACTGCTCGGCGAAGGAGGCGTCGTTGATCAGACCCACTTCCACGAACCGTTCGAGGGCGGCCGCTGTCACCTCTAGGCGGAACCCCTTCTCGCCGAGGCGTTTCTCCAGTTCGGCGCGGCTGCGAGCACGCACCGAGAGCAATCGCAGGCACACGTCCTTGGCTTGTTCCAGGGTCGCATCGGGACGGTCGCCCGGGGCGAGCCGGCGTGTGCCGGCCCGCCTGTCGGGCTCTCCCGGCTGGGATCCGGCCGCCACCGGATCCGCCTGCCGTCCGTCGTCACCACCGACGACGGTCGACAGGGAGACTTCGTCGCGCCGCGCGGACTTGCGTTCGCGTCGGGCGCCGCGGGGCCGTCGCCGACCCTCGCTCCCCCACTCTTCATGATCAACACCAACCCGCGCAGCGGAATGCGGTGGTTTGTCACCATCGGTGAATCCGGTCGGGTGCGCGCGCTGCGGATCGCCCGCACCCGACCGAATCCTCTTCGCGTCCGGATCGGCTCGTTTGTCGCGAGCCGATCGGACGAGATCATCGCCCGCCCCCCTGCCGCGACCCACCGCGGGCGGCAGCACCGGCTCCGGGGAGACCTCGATTCCGAGGCGAGCCAGCTGTCTGCGCATCTGTTCGACCGGGTCGGCCGAATCGCGGTGGCCGCCGGGGTTCGGCGTGGTCATCGGCTCAGAAGTCGGCGGGCGCGTCGGCCTCGGCGGTCAGTACGGCGCCGATGCCCAGCTTCTCCTTGATCTTCTTCTCGACCTCGTCACGCACGTCGGTGTTCTCCAACAGGAACTTGCGGGCGTTCTCCTTGCCCTGGCCCAGCTGGTCGCCCTCGTAGGTGTACCAGGAGCCGGACTTGCGGATGAAGCCGTGCTCGACACCCATGTCGATGAGCGAGCCCTCCTTGGAGATGCCCTGGCCGTACAGGATGTCGAACTCGGCCTGCTTGAACGGCGGGGCGACCTTGTTCTTGACGACCTTCACGCGGGTGCGGTTACCGACCGCGTCGCTGCCGTCCTTGAGGGTCTCGATGCGGCGCACGTCCAGGCGGACCGAGGCGTAGAACTTCAGCGCCTTACCACCGGTGGTGGTCTCCGGCGAGCCGAACATGACGCCGATCTTCTCGCGCAGCTGGTTGATGAAGATGGCGGTGGTGCCGGAGTTGCTGAGGGCACCGGTCATCTTGCGCAGGGCCTGGCTCATGAGGCGGGCCTGCAGGCCGACGTGGCTGTCGCCCATCTCGCCTTCGATTTCCGCGCGCGGCACCAGGGCGGCGACGGAGTCGATGACGAGGATGTCGATGGCGCCGGAGCGCACCAGCATGTCGGCGATCTCCAGGGCCTGCTCACCGGTATCGGGCTGGGAGACCAGCAGTGCGTCGGTGTCGACACCCAGCTTGCGGGCGTAATCGGGGTCTAGGGCGTGCTCGGCGTCGATGAAGGCGGCGACACCGCCCGCGGCCTGGGCGTTGGCGACGGCATGCAGCGCGACGGTGGTCTTACCCGAGGATTCCGGGCCGTAGATCTCCACGACGCGACCGCGCGGCAACCCGCCGATACCGAGCGCGACGTCGAGCGCAATGGAGCCGGTGGGGATGACGGCGATCGGCTGACGGGTCTCTTCACCAAGACGCATGACCGCGCCCTTGCCGAAGCTCTTCTCCACCTGCGCCAGTGCCAGTTCCAGCGCTTTGTCGCGATCGTAGGCCTGCGGTGCCATGATGTGTGCCCCTTCTCGAGGTGAGTGTCTCTCTGGTTGGCGCCCACAGTAGAGGCCGGCACCGACAAGTTCTGGCGCCCAGGTTAGTCGAACACCCATTCGAGTCAAGCGACGCGCCCACCAACACGCGAAGCAGCCGCTCAGACCAGCAATCCGGGAGCGAAACCAGCCGTCAGTGCTGCGGCAGCACCGAGTCGTCGCCCTCGGCGCGTGGCCCGAAGATCCGCCGCTGCGCTTGCTCGATCCGCACATCGTTGATGCTGGCCTCACGCCGCGCCATCCGCCCGTCCGGCGCGAACTCCCACTGCTCGTTGCCGTAGCTGCGCCACCACTGCCCCGACTCGTCGTGCCATTCGTACTGGAAGCGCACGGCGATGCGGTTGTCGTGGAAAGCCCACAGATCCTTGCGCAGCACATAGCCGTTCTCGGCCGACCATTTACGGGTCAGGAAGTCGACGATGGCGGCGTGGCCGGTGAAGAATTCGTCGCGGTTGCGCCACACCGAATCCTCGGTGTACGCCGCGGCGACCCGTTCGGGGTCCCTGGTGTTCCAGGCATTTTCGGCGGCGAGCACCTTCGCGCGGGCGGACTCGAGGTCGAAGGGTGGCAGCGGTGGTCGCATGGCGGGAAGCCTTTCGGTGTGATCAGGGGTTGTTCGGGGAGAGCTCGGGCGGCCCCCAGCGCACAGCGAGCGCGCCGGGGCGTTCGAGCACCTGCTCGACGGTGAAATCGACGGCACACTGCGCGCCTGCGGTGAATGCCGCCGTATCCCAGACTAATTCGGCACGGCCGGTGAGCTGGAGCAGCGCACCGGTCGACCAGTCGGCGACGAGCAACCCGCAGCGGGGTTGCACGGCGAGGTTGCCCAGGGTCATGAACATCGAGTTGCCGCGATAGTCCGGCCAGCGCAGTCGGGTCGGCGAAAGAACCTGCAGGAAACCGGGATTGCCGCCGCGGTGCGAGGCGTCGGCATGCCCGTCGCCATCGGCGGTGGCGACGAAGAACATATCGGCGGCACCGATCGTCTCGACCGCGGCGGTGGTCAGCGCCGTACCGCGTGAGACCGGGCCGGGCGCACCGACCGGCGCCACCTCCCGAATCTGCCTGCGCGAGATGTATTTCGGGCAGTTCGCGTAGACCTGCTCGGTGCGGATCCGCAGCCCACCCGCCCGTGCCGCCGCCGTGCCGTTGACGCGCATCCGCCGACGGCGCTGCGGCTGCAGCGCGATCAACCCGACCTCGACCTCACTCGACAGCGCCACCGACAGCGGATCGGCGCCGTAGGGGAGCGTGTCGATGTCGATGGTCGTGTCACCGACCGCGTGCACGAACCCGGCCGGACCGGCGAGCGGACTCGCCCACAGGCGCCCGGCCGGATCGGCGGCGCCGAGCACCACCATCGACTGCTCGGCCAGGAAGGACGCGGCGACCGCCGGAATCCCGGTACGGATCGAGCGACCGACCCTGGCAGCCGCCGCTGCCTGCCCCATACGGTGCTGCACCGCGAGCTCGCCGGAGTGAAACATCCTCGCCCTCCCGGTCGATGACGTGAAATTGGCTACGGGTCAGAAGAATCCGCACGTCGGGGCGGGCCCGGCCGGTGCGGGTGCGGTGCCGGTGCCCAGCGGGGCGAAGACCTCGAGCCGAATGCCATCGGGATCGGCGAAGAAGATGCCACCGGAGGACGCCCCCTCGCCGTGGGCGACCACACCGTCGTGGAAGAACTCGGCATCGACCGCACGCAGCGCCGACTCGACGACGCGCACCGTGTCGAGGTCGTCGACCTGGAACGACAGGTGATGCAGACCGGGTGTGCTGGTGGAGAATTCGCCGCTGCTCTGCTGCCACAGCGTGAGCACCAGCGCACCGCCCCGACCGAGGAAGGCCCAGCGCCGATCACCGTCGGCGCCGCTGCCGAGCTGTTCGAAGCCGAGGCCACGGCGGTAGAAGTCGACGGAACGGTCGAGGTCGGCGACGTTGAGTCCGATATGGCCGGTGGCGAGCACAGGCGCGGTGACGGTGGTCATGGTTTCCTCCCGGATGTAACTGTCTATCGATAATTGAATAGTTAGAACATAGAATGGGGTCACCCACTTCGTCAACCCTTGAAACACTTTTAAACAGTTAGGAGGGTCGTGTTGATAGCCTCGGGCATGCGCGATCCCCGTCCGCACACCGGCGAACCCCCCGCTCTCGACCTGCTCAACACCCGGTGGGCGGGCGCCGAACCCGGCGATCTGCTCGCCGATCTCGACGGGTTGCGCACGTGGCTGGAGCTCATCGGGCTCGCCGATCGGGTACCCGTCGACGACCACGCTCTCACCGCGCTGCACACCGCGCGCGATGCCGTGCACGACGCCGTCACCCGGGCCGATCACACCGCGCTGAACCGGGTTCTCGAGCACGGGCGCATCCGCCGCGAACTCACCGACGAGGGCCCCCGCGACATCCCAGAGGTCGACGACCCGGCGTGGTTACCCGGCTGGCTCGCCGCCGACAATCTGCTCCACCTGATCGCCGAGGCACCGCATCGGATCCGCCAGTGCGCGCACCCCGATTGCGTGCTGTTCTTCTACGACACGTCCAAGAACGGCACCCGGCGCTGGCATTCCATGGCGACCTGCGGCAACCGCACCAAGGCCGCGCGCCACTACGCCAAGACCAGTTGAGAAGCGGACCTCAGAACAGTTCGTCGAGCAGCCGGTAGTAGTCGAGCGCGGTGCGATCGGGTTCGGTCAGGCCATAGGCGGTGTAGAACGCCGCGACGGCCTCGGCGCCGAAGTCCCCGGCCAGGTCGCGCTCGGCCAGCGCCAGGTCGCGATAACGATCGCCGCGACCCAGCGCCGCGACATCGATCAGCAGGCCGCCGGCGAGCACATTGCCCGGTGTGAAGTCGCCGTGCGTGACGACCAGGTCTTCGGTGGCCGGGCGCCGTTCCCGGAGTCGCGCGAGGATCATCGCAGGTGTGAGATCACGGTGATCGTCGTCGAAATCCGCTGCGTCGACGAAACCTTCGACCACGGTGCGGTGTGCCCGCGCCAGGGTAACATCGAGACCACCGTCGAAGGGGCACTCCGCCACCGGAAGGTCGTGCAACGAACGCAGGGTCTGACCCAGCTGCGTGCCGATCGCGGCGACTTCGGTCGAATCAGCTTCTCCGGCAAGTGATCCGACCCCGGCATCGGCGAGCACGAGGACGTCCTCGGCGAACGCGACCACCTCCGGCACCGCGATCCCGTTCTCACGCAACCAGGTCAGCCGCTCGTACTCGGCCACCGCCCGCGGGCCACGCTTGATCCAGTACCCGCCCGACCGCACAAGATTCCCGTCCCGGCCCTCGTGCTCGTCCGACCATGCGGGCACCGGCCCGAGCAGGGTCTCGATCGCCGACGGGAGCGGCAGGGCCAGCTCGTCGAGGTGGTCGAGGGCCGCGCGGGTGGATTCGATGAGCTCGGAATCGCCGTCGGCCACCCGCAGCCGCATGGCCTCCATGAGCAGCGCACGCGCCTCCTGCGGCCGGTGCTGTTCGGCCAGCGATTTGCCCAGGTGGTGGGCAGCGAAGGAGACGAGGTCGGGGTCATCGAGCGCGCGGCTGGCGTGCAGGGCCCGGCGGTACAGGATCTCGGCGTGCGACGGTTCGCCCTGGTACCGGTAGACATCGGCCAGGTTGATCCAGACGGTGATCCGGCGCCGCTCGGTATCGGCCAGTTCGAGGGCCTGATCGAGCCGGTCGAGGGCCTGGTCGTAACGCCCGAGCAGCATCAAGGCGATGCCGAGCCTGCGCAAGCCGGGGAAATCGGCGGGGTCGGCGAGGGCGACCCGGGCCGCGAGGGTCTCGGCGTCGACCGGGATCATCCGCAGCCGCTCGTCGAACCGATACGGTCGGATGTCCGAGTTCTGCGCTGTCACGGCCATTTCCTGGTCACCACCGGTTCGGAGGTACATCGAAGTCGGCACACAGCGCCCGCCACACGTCGCGTGGGTCGACACCACTGTCGATCGCCACCGCCCCCGTGCGCCCCAGTTGGGGTATCACGTGATCGGTCAGCATGGCGTCGGCGCGCGCCACGCCGAACTCGGTGTGCATCAGCTCCTGGAATTCGGTCAATCGCACGTTGCCCAAGATACTCGCGCCGGGCGACTGCCGACAGGGCACCGCTCGCCCAGCACCCGGCAGTATCCGCGGCGACCGGCGACGGCGACACCCAGGATTGTCCGAGCGGGCTCCTGCGCAGTTCCCCAGTGGGCGCGAGCGACGTACTACCGCTTCGCGGCGTCGTGACAGACCTGGACCGGGTTCTCGACCGCTGCCAGACCGGCGGCGGCATGGCGAGCCGCTTGGGCGTAGGCGGGGTCGTCGAGAACTTTCCGCACCGCGGCGCCGACCGCCTCGGGCGTGAGCGGTCGCACGAGCACCGAACTACCCTGCCGCACAGCGCGATTGGCGAGTTCCCACTGGTCACCGCCGCCGGGGACGGTCACCACCGGCACACCGGCGGACAGGGATTTCGCGAGCAGGCCGTGTCCGCCACCACCGATGACCACCGCGGCGTGGGTGAGCAGTTCGTCCTGGCGGCCGAGGCCCGCGGTGGCCCAGCCGGGCAGGTCCGCAGGTGGGGTGTCCAGGGTCGAGATGGCCGCGCGCACACCGAGTTCGGCCAGGCCGGATACGACGACGTCGACCATGTCGGCGACGCCGGTGTGCGCGGTCGAGGGCGCCACCATCACCAGCGGGGCGTCGCCGGGGGGCAAGGGGAGCACGGCGTCGGTGGGTTCCCACAGCAGCGGTCCGACGACGTGGGTGTCGGCGGGCCAGTCGGGGCGGTCCATCTCCAACGCGGGCAGGGTCGCGACCAGGCGCGCGGCGGGACCGGGGTCCTCGGCGGGCAGCCCGATGGTCTCGCGGGCGGCGGAGCGCTGGCGGTGCCCATTGCGAACCGCGCGCGCGGTCATCGTGCGCAGGACACCGTCGCGCATGCGGCCACGCACACCCTCCCCCGGCGCCAGGCCACTTCCGATCGGCGGCAGGGCTTTCGACGGCAGGTAGAGCGGGTGCGGTGACAATTCGACCCACGGCAACCCCAGCCGCTCGGCCGCCATCCCGCCGCCCGCGGTGAGGACATCGGAGACGATCAGGTCCGGCAGCATCGCGCTGAGTTCGGGCAGGTTCTCGGTGGCGATATGGGCGGCGCGATCGTGGATCCGGGCACCCGCGTCGGTGTCGTCGTCGGTGGGGCGCGGTGCGAGACCCTTGAGCTTGCGCACGCTGATCCCCGCCGAGCGTGCCGGGTCGAGCCATCTCGGCCCGGTGAACAACACGGGCTCGTCCCCCGCGGCCAGCAATCGCAGACACAACGCGATCGCGGGAAACGCATGCCCTGGATCGGGCCCGGCCACCACAGCTATTCGCATCCGCCCACCCTGCCATATCCCCAGGCCGTGCCCACCTCGGACGAGGCGAACTCATGGTTTCTGCGCTACGTTGACCGTCGCAACACCGCGTCGAGCGAAACCGGAGCGAGCACATGCGTCCCCCGAGGATCGACACCGTCGAGGATCTGTTCGCGCTCCTCGAGCAGTGCGCCGGTGCCTGGGACACCGCTGACCGCACCGGCGACCCCGTCGACATCCTCGATCACGATCGCCAGTGCGCGCAGTTGCTGCGCCACGACTTCCCCGATGACGAAGAACTCCAGGTCGCAGGTCTGCTGCACGACATCGGCCACGTCCTGGTCCCCGGCGACGACGCCGGCCACGGCAGGCACGGCGCCGAGGCCGTGCGCGGGCTGCTCGGCAATCGGGTGGCCCGCCTGATCGAGCTGCATGTCACCGCGAAACGTTTTCTGGTGGCAACGGATTCAGCACACGAGGCCGCATTGTCGGCGTCGAGTCAGCGCACACTCGTCGCGCAGGGCGGGCCGATGACACCCGCCGAGGCCGATTCCTTCCGCGCGGACCCCGACTTCACCGCCGCCTTGGCGCTGCGCAGGGCTGATGACGCGGGCAAGGTGGTCGGCCTGCGAGTCGCGCCACTGCAGGACTGGCGACCTCTTGTCGAACGCGTCGCGGCGCGGGGGCTCCGACACCGGCCGAGCCCAGCACGGGCAACCTCTTCCGTTGCACCACTTCATCATCGGCATCAGTGATCGAACGGGTGGCCGCCCGCCGATCAGCCGGCGAAGGTGAACAGTTCGAAGCCGACCGCGTGCTCGGCGGGGAACCCTTCCTTCGGACCCGTTGCGAACGTGACGATTTCGCGCACCTGCTCCGCCACCGGCACCGGGCTCAGCACCTGCAGATACCGCCGATGCGCCGACAGCGACGCGCGCGCCTGCTCCAGCTGCGCGCTCACATCGACGGCGTGGGTCGCGCCAGGGCCGACGACGGCCGCCCAGCGCGCCGACCACGGCGGCAGGTCGGCGAGTTCGGGGAAAATCCATTCGTTGCCCGCGTCGGAGATCGCGTCCATCGCCGATCGGCCGACAGCCCGGTGATCGGCACTGTTGACCATTCCCGGCGCCCAGGTGTCGCCGAAGTTGAACAGCACCACCATCTCCGGGCGGTGCCTGCGCAGTGCGGCGGCCAGTTCGCGGCGCAGGGCGAGGCCTTCCTCGATGCGGCCGTCGGGATGGTCGAGGAATTCGACGGTGTGCACGCCGACCTCGCGGGCGCCCGAGATCTCCTCGATCTCCCGCAACGGCGCGGCCTGCGCGGGCGGCATCCCGGCGATCCCCGCCTCACCACGCGTGACGAGCAGATAGCGAATATCTTTTCCCTGTCCCGTCCAGCGCGCGACGGCCGCAGCGGCGCCGTATTCGATGTCGTCGGGGTGCGCGACAATCACCAGTCCGCGCTGCCAGTCCTCGGGTACCTGTTCCACCCCGCCATGCTAACCACAGACGGCTAACTGATCGGGGTCTTGTCGCTCCCCGAGATCGCCTTGTACAGCAGGTACAGGCCGGTACCGATCGCCCCGATCACCAGGATCGGCATCAGCGCCTCGAGCAGCGCGCCGAGAATCCAGAACGCGATCACCGCAACCACGACGATGCCGATGACTTTCAGAACCATGATGTGACTCCTCGCCAGCTCTACGACCGCTGTCCAGCGATCCGATATCTTCGATGCTCCCATCTCGCGAGCAATAGATCACCAGGTCAGCACCAATATCCGGGTGTAGATCAGGGTTCACCCCGAGACCGGCACCGAGGTACCGGGCTACCGTGATCGGCATGGATTACTTGGCGTTGCTCTGCGCGAAGCTCACCGCCTTCGGCGAGCTCATCACTCCTGACACCGATCTCGCCGCGCCCGTGCCGTCCTGCGGCGACTGGACGTTCTACGACCTCGCCGACCATGTCGGGCGCGGCAATCTGTGGGTGATCACGGCGGTGGCCGAGTTGCGCGGCGATTTCGACGGCGAGCCCGCACCGAAAGATCGCGCGGCCCTGCGGGAGTGGTACGAGTCGACCGCCGACGCCCTGGTGACCTCGCTGTCGGCCGACGAAGACCAGCAGGCCTGGACCTTCACCCGCACCATGCCGCGCACCGTCGGCTTCTGGCGGCGCCGTCGCGCCCACGAGACGCTCATGCATCTGTGGGACGGTCAGAATGCTCTCGGCAAGGCCGACCCGTTCGACCCTGATCTCGCTGTCGACGGCATCGACGAGGTATTCGAACTGTTCGCGCCCCGGATGATCCACCGCGGCCTCGCGGTCGAACCGGAGGTGGCACTGCGGTTGCGAGCCACCGACATCGAAGGCGGTTGGACCTACGGCCCCGGCGAGCCGGTCGCCGAGCTCGCGGGCACCGCGTCGGACCTGCTCCTGGCCCTGTGGGCACGCAAGTCCGGCGACGACCAGGAGTTCGCCTGGGACGGCGACCGCGCCGCGGGTGAACGAGTACTCAGCGGACCACTCGTTCCGTAGGCAAACGACTGACGACGAGCCGGACAAACGCCCATAATCGGGGCTCACTGCGCGTAGGAGGACTTCTATGGAACCCATCGTCACGATCACGAGCGGCGCGGTCCGCGGCCACACCGAGGCCGGCGTAACCCGCTTCCTCGGCGTGCCGTTCGCGGCGGCACCGGTCGGGCCGAAACGATTCCAGCTGCCCGAGCCCGCGCCCGCCTGGGACGGGGTACGTGACGCGACCCAGATGGGCGCCACCTGCGCGCAGTCGCCGTATCCCGCACCGATCCACGCCCTGCTCGGCAGCGACGGTATTCCCGGCGACGAGTACCTCAACGCGAATGTGTGGACGCCCGACACCGCCGCTTCGGGGCTGCCGGTGCTGGTCTGGATTCACGGTGGCGCGTTCGTCCGCGGGTCCAACGCGCGGGCGATCTACGACGGGACCGCGTTCGCGCGCGACGGTGTGGTCATGGTGGGGATCAACTACCGCCTCGGCGTGTCGGGATTCGCCGAGATCGCCGGCGCACCGTCGAATCGCGGTCTGCACGACCAGATCTTCGCGTTGCGCTGGGTGCGCGAGAACATCGCCGCCTTCGGTGGCGACCCGGACAATGTGACGATCTTCGGTGAGTCCGCGGGCGCGATGAGCGTGGCGGCCTTGATCGCCGCCCCGCAGACCGCCGGGCTGTTCCGCCGGGCGATCATGCAGAGCGGCAACGGTGCGGTCGCCGCCGATCCCGAGGACGCGCGCAAGGTTTCCGCCGCGCTGGCCGCGGAGCTCGGAATCTCGCCTACCGCAGAAGATTTCGGAAAACTCGGCCCGGACGAACTGCGCGCCGCACAGAACGCCGTCGCGCTGGCCGTGATGACCGATCCCGACCCCGAGCGGTGGGGCCGATCGGTGATCCAGTTGGGCGGCGGCATCATGAGCCTGTTCCCGGTGACCGACAACGACATCGTCGAAGGCCCACCGACCGAGGTCCTGCGCGCGCATCCGAACCGCGCGGTCCCCCTCATCGCGGGCACTACCGCCGACGAGTTCCGCTTCTTCACCGTCCCCGCCGGCCTCGCCGCCGCCATCACCACCGACACTCTCCCCTTCGTCCTCACCCGCTACGGCATCGATCCCGCGGTCGCCCAGACCTATTCGACCGAGCGCCCCGACGCCACCCCCGCCGAGATCTTCAACGCCATCCTCACCGATATGAGCTTCCGCGCGGGCACCTACGATTTCGCCGAAGCCAACGCGACAACCGCCCCCACCAACGTCTACGAATTCGCTTGGCCCACAGCCCTTCCCGGCCTCGGCGCCTGCCACGTCCTGGAAGTCCCCTTCGTCTTCGACACCATCGACGACGCCCACTCCCTCACCGGCCCCACCCCACCGCAGTCCCTGGCCGACGAAATCCACGCCGCCTGGGTGTCTTTCGCCACCGACGGCACCACCGGCTGGGCACCGTTCACCGCCGACGAGAAGAACGTCCGCATCTTCGACACCCCCGAGTCCGCCACCGTCACCGACCCCCGCGCCGGGGAACTCGCGGCCCTGCGCGAGGCCGTGACCCCTGCCTGACCTCCGGTCGGCACGCCGCGTCCAGGACCGGCGTGCCGACCGAGCTGGACCCGAGGGTGCTAGCGGGCGGAATCCGTTCCACCGGCGAACAAGTCGGTGCCGTGGTCGGCCATTTCGGTGAGGGCCTGGGCCCAGCCGTCGAGGCGGTCGGCGGCTTCGCGCAGGTCGGCGACGATGCCGTTGAACTGGTAGGCCAGGACCGAGTCCTCGGGGACCGCGAGGATGCGGGCCGCGGCGGCGACCAGTTGTTCGTATTCGACCACGCCGGTGTCCAGACGGGTGAGTACGCCGGCGACGGTGGTCTTCAGCGCTGCCACGGTGTCGGGATTGGCGCGGCCGACGGTATCGGCGGCCTGTTCCATCGCGACCACGTCGGCGGCGAGCGCGTGCAGGGCGGCCGCACCGGAGCGGGCCGTCTCGAGCAGGTCGCGTAGTTCGTCCTCGGGGAGACGGCGGGTGCGCGCGATCTGGGCACCGAGGTCGTAGAGCGCCCGTTCGGCGCGGATCAGGCGCTGGATGGGAGCGCGCGCGGCCGATCGCAGGCCGGGCGATTTGCGGGCGACGAACGCCGCCTGGGGCAGGGGTTTGCCGCGCAATTCCAGATAGCGGCGGGCGGTGAGCGCGGTTCCGGTGACGAAGGCGACGGCGCCACCACCGATCACCACGACCGCCCAGGCCGGCGCCGAGATCACCGCAAGCCCGACCGCGCCGACCGTGGTGATGCCGGAAACGGTGCCCAGCTGGAAACTGCGCCTGCGCACCCGGCGCCGACGGCGCAACTCACGTTCGCGCGGGTCGGCCCAGCGCCGCACCGCGACCATGGCCTGCTCACCGACCCCGCGCAGGGTCGCGGGCACCGAGCCTGCCATCGCGGCCTGCGCGAGCGCCGCCGGATCCACGATCTCGGCACGTTCGCGCCGCATTTTCCCGCTCATCGCCTGTCCTTCCCCCGGGTGCCGGTCGTCGCGGAAACCGTTGATGGCGCGGCCACCGGGCGTTACCGCCGGGTTTCCGCGCCCTCGCCGGACTCCACGTACTGCTTACTGCTGAGCCGCTTGGCCCTTGTTGATATTCGGCGCCGGTGCGGCCTGGGGCTGCGCCGGGTCGATCGCCGCGTTGGTGTTGCCCGTGGGCAACGCGTCACCACGCATGGAGGCGCGGATCTGCTCGAGCTTGCTGTGCCCGGCCATCTGGACGCTGGCCTGCTGCACCTCCATCATGCGACCCTGCACCGTGTTCTGCGCCAGCTCGGCCGAACCGAGCGCGTTGGCGTAGCGGCGCTCGATCTTGTCGCGCACGGCGTCCAGGCTGGGCGTGGAGCCCGGCGCGGACAGGGTGGAGTCCATCTGCTGCAGCGAAGCCGAGACCTGCTCCTGCATCTTGGCCTGCTCGAGCTGGCTGAGCAGCTTGGTGCGCTCGGCGACCTTCTGCTGCAACATCATCGCGTTCTGCTCGACCGCCTTCTTGGCCTGTGCGGCGGCCTGCAGGGACTGATCGTGCAACACCTTGAGGTCTTCCACCGACTGCTCGGCGGTGACCAGCTGGGCGGCGAACGCCTCGGCGGCGTTGGTGTACTGGATCGCCTTCTCGGTGTCGCCCGCCGCCTGCGCCTGATCGGCCAGGGTGACGGCCTGACGGGCGTTGGCGTTGAGCTTCTCGACCTCGTCGAGCTGGCGGTTCAGCTTCATCTCCAGCTGACGCTGGTTACCGATCACCGACGCCGCCTGCTGCGACAGCGCCTGATGCTGACGCTGCGCCTCCTCGATAGCCTGCTGAATCTGGACCTTCGGATCCGCATGCTCTTCGATCTTGGAGTCGAAGAGGGCCATCATGTACTTCCAGGCCTTCACGAACGGATTAGCCATCGATTGATCCCGCCTCCATCTGTGCGTCGCTCGTGCGACTGGTGGTACGCGACCGTCACGCACCAGATACGTGCTTATCCTTCACCATGCGGCACCCGAACCGGAATGACCGGACCGATCGACGCCTGATGAGAATCTATCCGTTCTCACCAGCGGTGTGCAGCGTCTCGCGCGCCGGGCGCAGGGTTCGCCGCGTCACATTCCCTTCACCAGTACCAGCATCTCGGCCCTCGGGGCCGGGATGACGATGCGGGTGTCTTCGGCGATGCCGATGCGCGCGCCCTGCTCGGCCGCCGCGCTCGCGGAGGCGGATGCCTCGCCCGCGGCGGGTTCGGGCACAGTGGCAGGCTCGGCTTCGGTCGGCTCGCGCTCGGCGGCGGGGCCGGTCAGCGCGGGTTCGCGCGGCGCGGAGCCGTCGGCGCCCGCCATCAGGGTGCTCACATCCCACAGCACGCGCGAGAGCGGCAGGTCGAGTGCCTCGCAGATGCTGGCGAGCAGTTCACTGGAGGCTTCCTTGCGGCCGCGCTCCACTTCCGACAGATAGCCGAGGCTCACGCGCGCCGAGGTCGACACCTCGCGCAGCGTTCGATGCTGGGCGAGACGCGCACGCCGCAGACTGTCCCCGATTGCCTCCCGCAGCAGCGTCATCTCGTTCTCCTCCACCTCGTGTCACCGCCGTAGCGGTGCTCACCTCTTTCTGGCACAACGTCGAGCATGGACCGGTGGTTCCCGAACCTGGCTACTTCACACTGACACAGCGCAGCAACTCCCGCACCGCACTGTGCACCGCACCGAGTCTGATCGTCCACCGGTCACCGTGCAGTTTCAACCGGACCACTTCGCTGTGACGTGGACCGGCCAACCCGAGGTATACCGTGCCGACGGGATGCCCGTCCTGGGAATCGGGTCCGGCGACCCCGGTCAATCCGACACCCCAGTCCGCGCGGCACTGCTCCCGTGCCCCCACGGCGAGCTGTTCGGCGGTCGAGGCGGCCACCGGCCCGTCGGCGCGAAGGAGGGCGTCGTCGACGCAGGCCAGACGGCTCTTGAGGTCGGTGGCGTAGACGATCACACCGCCCCGCAGGACCGCGCTCGCACCGGGAACCCCCGCCACCGTGGCAGCCAGCAGACCGGCGGTGAGCGATTCGGCCGTGGCCACGGTCTGACCCGCCGCGTTCAGGGCACTGACCAGTTCGGCGACCGGCGCACCGTCGACGAGCGGATCGCTCACGAGCGCGACCGTCCACCCGCCAGCCACACTCTGGCCGCCTGCCCCACGTAATCCAGTCCGGTGACCACCGTCAGCGCCACGGCCAGGTACATCAGCCACATGCCCGCGGTGGCGAAGACACCCGAGAGCGGCAGCACCAGCAGCGCGATCGCCACGGATTGCACCAGCGTCTTCAGCTTGCCGCCACGCCCCGCCGGGATCACCCCGCGCCGCACGACCACCAGCCGCAGCAGCGTGATGCCGATTTCGCGGCCGCAGATGACCACGGTGATCCACCACGGCAGATCGCCGAGTACCGACAGCCCGATCAGCGCCGCTCCGATCAGCGCCTTGTCCGCGATGGGGTCGGCGAGCTTCCCGAAATCGGTGACCAACCCGTATTTGCGGGCCAGTTGCCCATCGAAGCGATCGGTGATCGCGGCCACGCCGAACACCGCCGCGGCGATGACCCGCCAGCGAGTGTCGTGCCCGCTCTCGGCGAACAGTGCCAGCACGAACAGCGGCACCAGCACGATGCGCGCGATTGTCAGCACATTGGCGATATTGAGCAGGGGAACGTGGGCCTCCGGCCCTGGGTGCGTCGGTGCCGCCGCACTCAACCCACGATCGATCTCTTCGGGTCGCACGCTCATGCCCTGTCCTCTTGGCATGACCGGGCGCCTTCCGTGGCCACGCAAGCTACCGCCTCCAGGCGCTGACCGTTCATGCGCTGCCCTCTCGGCACTCACCGGCACTGCGCCGAAATCCAACGGTTTCGCGAGCTGTTTGCCCGCACGATCGGTGCCACGCGATCCGGTCGTCGAGCCCGGCGCGATGCGAGGAGCGGAACGACAGGATGTGCGGCACATGTTCAGACTATCGGTAACCCGGCCGACTACTGTGCACCCATGACCTCACGGGGACCCTCGAGTAGTCCGACCAGCGACGCGCCCACTGTGGCGCCTGTTTCCGGCGTGGTCGTGCGACGAGCGCGAACCTCCGATGTCCCCGAGATCAAGCGCCTGGTCGACGAGTACGCCGGCCGCATCCTGCTGGAGAAGAACCTGGTCACCCTGTACGAATCGGTGCAGGAGTTCTGGGTCGCCGAGCTGGACGGACAGGTCGTCGGCTGCGGCGCGTTGCACGTGTTGTGGGCCGATCTGGGCGAAGTACGCACTGTCGCGGTGGATCCCGTCGTCAAGGGCCGCGGAGTCGGCGGCGCCGTGGTCGAGCATCTGGTCGCGGTCGCCCGCGAACTGCAGTTGCAGCGCCTGTTCGTGCTGACCTTCGAGGTGGATTTCTTCGGCAGGCACGGGTTCGTCGAGATCGACGGCACGCCCGTCACCGCCGAGGTGTACGCGGAGATGTGCCGTTCCTACGACACCGGTGTCGCCGAATTCCTCGACCTCAGCTTCGTCAAGCCGAACACCCTCGGCAACACCCGCATGCTGCTGACCCTGTAGAAACTCCATCGCCAGAAAGTGATCGACTGTGCCGATCTTCGCTGTCCACTACACCTACTCCGAGTCCACCGCGGCCGACCGCGCGACCAACCGGCCCGAGCACCGCGGCTGGCTGAACGCGCTCGTCGACGCGGGCACGGTGCTCAGTAGCGGTCCCTACCCCGACGGTTCGGGCGCACTGCTGCTGTTCCGCGCCGACGACGCGCCCTCGCTGACCGAGCTGCTGGGCAACGACCCGTTCGACAAGCTGGACCTGATCGACGCCGTCCGCGTCGTCGAGTGGTTGCCGGTGATGGGCGCCTTCGCCGAGTAGCGCGGCCCGGAGACAGAGCTGCCCGGAACCCCTTGGGGTTCCGGGCAGCGTCGTCCGCGGTGGTGTCAGGCTTTGTTGGTGTTACGGGTGCGCAGCAGGCTCGCCACCGTCGCGATGACCAGAATGCCGATGATCACGCTCAGCGAGAACGCCGTGGAGATCTCCGGCACGCTCACGTGCTCACCACCGTTGATGAACCCCAGCGTGTTCTCGTGCAGCGCGTGCAACACCAGCTTGACGCCGATGAACGCCAGGATCGCCGCCAGACCGTAGGACAGGTACACCAGGCGGTCGAGCAGTCCGCCGATGAGGAAGTACAGCTGGCGCAGACCCATCAACGCGAAGGCGTTGGCGGTGAACACCAGGTACGGCTCCTCGGTGAGACCGTAGATGGCCGGAATCGAGTCGAGCGCGAAGAGCAGGTCGGCGAAACCGATGGCCAGCAGCGCGAGCAGCAGCGGGGTCACCACGCGTTTGCCGTTGATCCGGGTGACGAGCTTGTCACCGTCGTACTCGTCGGTGGTCGGCAGCACCCGCTTGGCCAGCGAGACGATGTAGCTATCGCGTTTCTTCTCGTGTTCGACCTCGTGCCCGCTCTCGCGCAGCAGGTTGATCGCGGTGTAGATCAAGAACGCGCCGAACAGGTAGAACACCCAGCTGTAGGCGCTGATCGCTGCCGCGCCGACCGCGATGAACACACCGCGCATCGCCAGCGCCAGCACGATGCCGATCAGCAGCACCTTCTGCTGGTAGATCCGCGGCACGGCGAAGGTACTCATGATGATGAGGAAGATGAAGAGGTTGTCGACCGAGAGCGCTTTCTCGGTGACGAAGCCCGCGTAGTACTCCCCCGAGAACGTGCCGCCCCATTTCCAGGCGACGAACAGGCCGAACAGCAGCGCCAAGCTGATGTAGACGGCCGACCAGATGCCCGATTCCTTGAAGGTCGGCTCGTGCGGGGTGCGCACGTGGGCGTAGAAGTCGAAGACGAACAGGCCGAGGATCACCAGTCCGGTGATCACCCACTCGAGCGTGGTCACCTGCATGTGGTGGTCCGATCGATGAAGTTCATGTCGCCCATCATGCCCGAATTGTCCGTTTCAGTTGGCTTGCGGAACGATTGCCCGCCATGATTTCACACACATCGGCGGCCCGGCCCACCGCCGCGCAGGCGGAAAAGCCCTTTCGCCCGATTCACGACCGCTGCTACCGTCACCGCATCAACGACCGACGATACAGACCCGAGAGGAGCGAGCCGTGTACGAAACCACCGCGCAGCGACAGCGCCGAACCGCGAAGCACCGGCTCTGCCCCGGTGTTCTGATGTCGGGTACCCGCCTCGCGCGCGCCCGCTTCACCGCCTGATCAGGCGATTGCCGCCCGACTCCGTGTCCGGGCATCTCTCGGCGACCATGAGCCGTGCCAGGTCCCTCCTCGTTCGTCGCCGCCTGCTTCCGGCACGGTCAGAGCAAACCGGGAACGGCGTTACTCGTCCTCGGACGCGCCCGGATCGCCGCCACGAATCGACCACAGCAGACCGTCGAGCTCATCGGGCTTGATCAGCACGTCGCGCGCCTTGGAGCCCTCACTGGGACCCACCACACCGCGTGTCTCCATCAAGTCCATCAACCGGCCCGCCTTGGCGAAGCCGACCCGCAGCTTGCGCTGCAACATCGAGGTCGAACCGAACTGCGAGGTGACCACCAGCTCCACAGCCTGCAGCAGCACGTCCATGTCGTCACCGATATCGGGGTCGACGTCCTTGACCTCGCCGGCCTTGGCCGCGGTGACGCCCTCCTGGTATTCGGGTTCGGCCTGGGTCTTGCTGAACTCGACGACGGCCTGGATCTCCTCGTCGGAGATGAAGGCGCCTTGGAGACGGGTCGGCTTGCCCTGGCCCATCGGCAGGAACAGTCCATCGCCCATACCGATCAGTTTCTCCGCGCCCGGCTGATCCAGGATGACGCGCGAGTCGGTGAGCGAGGAGGTGGCGAACGCCAGCCGCGAGGGCACATTGGTCTTGATCAGACCGGTCACCACGTCCACCGAGGGGCGCTGGGTGGCCAGCACCAGGTGGATACCGGCGGCGCGTGCCTTCTGGGTGATCCGCACGATCGCGTCCTCGACATCGCGCGGTGCGGTCATCATCAGGTCGGCGAGCTCGTCGACGATGGCCAGGATGTACGGGTAGGGCCGGTAGACGCGTTCGCTGCCGAGCGGGGCGGTGATCTTGCCCGATCGCACGTTCTTGTTGAAGTCGTCGATGTGGCGAACCTTGTTGGCCTGCATGTCCTGGTAGCGCTGTTCCATCTCCTCGACCAGCCAGGCCAGCGCGGCCGCGGCCTTCTTCGGCTGGGTGATGATGGGCGTGATCAGGTGCGGAATGCCCTCGTACGGCGTGAGCTCCACCATCTTCGGGTCGATCAGGATCATCCTGACCTCCTCCGGGGTGGCCCGGTGCAGCAGCGAGATCAGCATCGAGTTCACGAAACTCGACTTACCCGAACCGGTGGAACCGGCCACCAGCAGGTGCGGCATCTTGGCCAGGTTCGCCGAGACGAATTCACCCTCGATGTTCTTGCCGAGGCCGATCACCAGCGGATGGTGGTCGTTGCGGGTGTGCGGCGACTTCAGGACGTCGGCCAGGCGCACCAATTCACGGTCGGCATTGGGCACTTCGATGCCAACGGCCGACTTGCCGGGGATGGGCGCGAGCAGGCGCACGTTCTCGGTGGCGACCGCATAGGCGAGGTTGCGGGCCAGCGCGGTGATCTTCTCGACCTTGACGCCGGGACCGAGTTCCACCTCGTAGCGGGTCACGGTCGGGCCGCGCACGAAGCCGGTGACCGCGGCGTCGATCTTGAACTGCACCAGCACCTCGGTGATCGCCTCGATCATCGATTCGTTGGCCGCGGAGCGCTTCTTGGGTGGATCGCCGTCGAGCAGCAGGGTCAGCGGGGGCAGCGTGTAGTCGCCGTCGACGACACGGTCGGTGACGAACTCCGGCTCCGGTAGCGGCAGCGGGGTCTGGTCGACCGGCTTGACCGCAGGCCGCTTACGCGCCGGTTTCGGTGCGGGGGCCGGTGCGGGTGGTTCCTCGATCGGCTTGGCATCGCGCAGCGGCGGTTCGCCGAGCGACTCGGTGACCGCGTCGGAACCGCCGAATTCGTCGGGCGGGTAGTTGTCGTCGGGGTTGCGGCCACGGCGACGGGTTCGGTTGCGGTGCACCGGGAATCCGTCGGCGTCGTAATTCGCCGGATCATAAGGGTCACTGTCGTCGGCGTACTCGCCGAGACCGAAGTACTCACGCAGCTTGGCCGGCACCTCGCGCACCGTGGTCCCGGTGAGCAGCAGCACGCCGAACATCATGGCCAGCAACAGGATCGGCAGTGCGAGCCAGGGTGTGAGGCCCTGGCCGAGCGGTCCGCCGATCGCGTATCCCAACGCGCCCGCCGCCGTGGCGCGGCCGTCCGCGTCGGTCGGGGACCCGGCCGCCAGATGCCACACCCCGAGCGTGGGGAGCACCACGAGCAGCCCACCGAGGACCAGCCGCGGCCGGATCTCCGGATGCGGTTCGGTGCGCATCAGTACCACCGCGAGCGCGACCAGCAGAATCGGCGCCGGCGCGGCCGCGGAACCGGCAATCGCGCGCACGACGTCTTCGAGGAAACGGCCGACCGGTCCGCCCGCCGAGAGCCACATCGCGGCGGCGATGATCGCGCTCAACGCGATGAGCGCCAACCCGATTCCGTCGCGCCGGTGCCCGTGGTCGAGGTCGCCTGCCCGGCTCAGCGTGCGAGTGGTGGCGCCGAGGCCACGCGCGAGCATGGTCCAACTGCTCCCGATGCCGCGGCCGATCACGGACAGGGGTGCGGTGTTGGAAGCGCGTTTGACCGGCCTGCGCACGGGCGTGGTGCGCCCACGTGGAGCCGCCGTCGCTCGCGGGGTCGCCGTACGAGCCCGCGCCGCCGGCGTCTGCCCCCTGGTCGATCCCGCCCGCGCACGAGAGGTCGTGGTGCTGCGGGACTTACCTGCCATGACCATCAGGCTAGCCGCTCCAACACCTCCGAGACCATCCGCAACACTGGTCCCACCCCGCTGACGGGGGCGATCGGACCCGGATGCGCAGGTCGCGGCGCCCCGGTCAGCGCGGGGAAATCTCGCCCGGAACCGCGTTTCGCGGGCCCGAACTTATCGAATCCTTGCCGAAATCCTCTATTTCGGCCGTTCTGGGCTCGCAACGCTGGCGCGAGCAGCGGCCTGCTCGGTACTTTGACAGCGCTCTATCGGGTCGTCGACCCGTGCATATGAAGGGGACGCTACAAGTGAAGAGAATGCTCACCAGCGCGGCCGTGCTGGGTGCCACCGCAGTCGCGATTTTCGCGGGGCACATCGCACCGGCCCAGGCGCAGTCGGGCAATTACGGCGCCATCGCGGTGTCGGTCAAACCGGGGGTTTACGGATACGCAACCGATTACGGCAGCTACGCCGATGCCGAGGCCGGTGCCATGGCGGCCTGCCGACGCGGCGGTGGCGGTGGTGGCTGCGATGTGAAGGTGTCCTACCGCAACGGCTGTGGCGCCATCGCGATCTCGCGCGGGTGGTGGAGCTACGGCTCCGCGTCGACGATCGGCGGCGCCAAACGCGAAGCGCTGAACAACAATCCGGGCAACGCCTACATCAAGCACTGGAACTGCACCAGCGGCTACCAGCTCTAGCCCGACCCGTTTCGACCATGATCATGGGAGTTGTAGTGAACAACCGTCCAGTGAAAACCGCTGCCGTCCTCGTCGCGATCGTCGCGGCGCTCGGCCTCAGCGCGTGCAGTTCCGACGCGGACTCGACCAGCAAGAGCGCGGGCACGACGACCAGCCAGGGCGGCGCCTTCGAATCGGGCGACGCCAAGTCGGGCAAGGAAGAGGGTGGCGAGCCCGCGGCCACCACCGTGCCCAACCTGCCCAAGCCCACCGCCGCCGACCTGAATGCCCGGTTGAACAAGGCCCTGGCCGGTCAGCTCACCAGCGACGAGAAGAAGACCTACATCGAGGACGCCGACCAGGATCCGATGCTGGTCGACAAGTTCGTCGAGGCGGCCAAGCAGAACAACGTGAAGGTCGCCATCACCACCGTCGGTGAACCCGCCGACGGCAAGCTCAAGGCGAACGCCGATGTCACCATCGACGGCACCCCCGTCAAGGACGCCTTCGTCGACTTCGTCGCCGAGGACGATTCCTGGAAGGTCTCGCACGTGTTCGCCTGCAATATCGTGAAGTCGGCCCAGCTCGACTCCGCGGCCTGCCAGGCCTGAGAACCGGCGGACATACAAGAAAACCGCTGGGCGACTGAGTCGCCCAGCGGTTCTCCGTTATCAGTCGATCAGACGGCGACGACCGTCGGCACGATCATCGGACGACGACGGTAGACGTCGGCGACCCAGCGACCCACCACCCGGCGCACGCCCTGGGCGATGCGATGAGTGTCGGTGATGCCCTCACCGGCCAGGCGCAGCAGCTCCGCCTCGACCAGTTCGTTCGCGCCGTCGAGCGCGGTCCGGTCGTCGGAGAAGCCGCGCCCGTTGAGCTCGGGCGTGCTGACCGCCTTGCCGGTGGTCGAGTCGATGACGATGGTGATCGAGATGAAACCACCCTCGCCGAGGACCAGGCGGTCCGACAGGGTCGACTCGCCGACGTCACCGACCGAGAGGCCGTCGACGTAGACGTGTCCGACCGGCACGCGACCGACGATGGAGGCGATGCCGTCGACCAGGTCGACCACCACGCCGTCCTCGGCGAGCATGACCCGCTCCTCGGGCACACCCGTCGCCACGGCCAGTGCGGCGTTGGCGCGCAGGTGGCGCCATTCGCCGTGCACGGGCATGGCGTTGGTCGGGCGCACCGCGTTGTACAGGTACAGCAGCTCACCCGCGGAGGCGTGGCCGGAGACGTGCACCTTCGCGTTCTGCTGGGTGATCACGGTCGCGCCGAGCCGGGCCAGGCCGTTGACCACGGCGAATACCGAGTTCTCGTTGCCCGGGATCAGCGAGGACGCCAGCACCACCAGGTCGTCGGCGCGGATATTGATCTGCCGGTGCTCGCCACGCGCCATCCGCGACAGCGCCGACAGCGGCTCGCCCTGGGAACCGGTGGAGATCAGCACCAGGCGGTTGCCGGGCAGGTTCGCGGCCTGATCGAGGGTCACCACGACATTGTCGGGCACCGTCAGGTACCCGAGGTCCTGCGCGATCTCCATGTTGCGGACCATCGAACGACCGACGAAGCAGACCTTGCGGTTGTACTTCTGCGCGACGTCGACCACCTGCTGGATACGGTGCACGTGGCTCGCGAACGAGGCGACGATGACGCGGTTGGTCGCCTTGCCGATGACATTGTCGAGCACGCCACCGATCTCGCGCTCGGGGGTGACGAAGCCGGGGACCTCGGCGTTGGTGGAGTCGACCAGGAACAGGTCGACGCCCTCGTCGCCGAGGCGGGAGAAACCGGCCAGGTCGGTGAGGCGGCCGTCCAGGGGTAGCTGGTCGAGCTTGATGTCACCGGTGTGCAGGACCACGCCCGCACCGGTACGGATGGCCACGGCCAGCGCGTCGGGAATCGAGTGGTTGACCGCGAAGTACTCGAGCTCGAACGGGCCGTGCACGGTGGTCTCACCCTCGGCGACCTCGCGCAGCTTGGGCTGCAAGCGGTGCTCGCGAGCCTTCGCCGCCACCAGGGCGAGGGTGAACTTGGCGCCGATCACCGGGATGTCCTGGCGCAGGCGCAGCAGGAACGGCACGGCACCGATGTGGTCCTCGTGGCCGTGGGTGAGCACGATCGCCTCGACGTCGGCCATCCGGTGCTCGATGGGCCCGAAGTCCGGCAGGATCAGGTCGACGCCGGGCTGCTGGTCCTCGGGGAACAGCACACCGCAGTCGACGATCAGCAGCTTGCCGCCGTATTCGAACACGGTCATGTTGCGGCCGATTTCGCCGATGCCGCCCAGTGCGAACAGGCGAAGACCGTTCTTCGCCAGCTTCGGCGGCGGGCCCAGCTTGTCGTGGGCGGCCTTCTCGCGCGGCTCGGCGACCGGTGCCGCACCTCGACCGCGACCGCCACCCTGCCTGCCACGACCGCCGCCGCGCGACTGCTCGGCGGCGGGCTTGGTCTTGGCCTCGGCCTGCTTGCCCTTGGCTTCGGTGGCCGGCTTGGTCCTGGCGCGGCGCGGCGCGGTCTTCTTCGCGGTGACGCGTTCCTCGGCGGCGCCGCGCAGGTCGGTACCCGCTTCGGCGTTACCGGCCAGGTTCGCCTCGGCGGCGACCTGCGCGATCGGCTCGGCGATTGCCGGTTCCTTCACCGCCGGGGCGGCCTCGGTCGGAACGACCTTTTTCGCCGCGGCCTGCACACTCTCCACAGGTGTCGGCTCGGGCGCACCGGCGGCGCGCGATGCCGAACGGCGACGGGGCTTACGAGCTACGGGTTCGGTCATGCCGACACCCCCGCGGCCTGTAGATCCAACGCCAGTTCCGCCAGCTGAGCCTGCGTCGGCATCAGCTGGGGCAACCGGGGCTCACCTACGTCGATGCCGAGCAATCGGAGTCCTCCCTTACACATCGCCACACCTCCCAGGCGGGTCATGGCCGCGTACAGCGGCAGTAGTGTCGCGTTGATCTCTCGCGCCCTGGCCACGTCACCGGTGGTGTAGGCCTGGTGGATCTCGCGCAGTCGTTCCGGCACGAGGTGGCCGATGACGCTGATGAATCCGACCGCACCGACCGAGAGCCAGGGCAGATTCAGTCCGTCGTCACCGGAGTAGAAATCCAGATCGGTGGTCGCGATGAGATCGGCTCCGGAGACGAGATCGCCCTTGGCATCCTTCACCGCGACGATGTTGGGATGCTCGGCAAGGCGCCGGATCGTGTCGATGGCGATAGGCACCACCGACCTCGGTGGAATGTCGTAGAGCGTGACCGGCAGGGCGGTGGCGTCGGCGACCGCGGTGAAGTGCGCGATCAGGCCTTCCTGCGTCGGCCGCGAGTAATACGGCGTCACGACGAGCAAACCGTGCGCGCCCGCGTTCTCCGCGGCACGCGCCAGTTCGATCGAATGCGCGGTGTCGTAGGTACCCGCACCGGCGACCACGGTGGCCCGGTCGCCGACGCCGTCGACAACCGCCCGCAGCAGGTCTGCTTTCTCGGTTTCGCTGGTGGTCGGCGACTCGCCGGTGGTACCCGAGATGATCAGCAGGTCGACCCCACGGTCGACCAGGCGTGCCGCCAGGGCGACACCGGCATCGACGTCGAGCTTGCCCGCAGCGCTGAAGGGGGTCACCATCGCGACACCCACCGTGCCGGACGCGCGCAGCTCCGTTGTCGTCGATTCACCGTTCGTCATGGTCAGAAAGGCTACCCGGTCGCCGGATGTGCCTCGACACCCTAGCGCCCGAAGCGGCTGCCGGTGGCTGTTTTTCACCTTGCGTGATGTCATTTGTGACGTCACACTGATGTCATGGATCTGAATGCTCATACCGCGCGGTTGCGCGAGGAACTGATCGCCGCCGCCGCGCTCGGCGACGAGAAAACGCAGGCCACCGCCGCCGCCCTCGCCACGGCGGTGGAGAGCTCGAGCCGGCTGGTGCTGCTCTCGGCGCTGTCGGAACTGGCCGCCGAGATCAGTTCCGAACTCGGTGACCGCACCGTGCACGTCCGGCTGGAGGGCACCGAGGCGAAGGCCGACGTGCGCAAGAACACGCCGTCGGGGGCGGAGGAACCGCAGACTTTCGAGGAGATGACCGGCGACATCAGCCGGGTGACCCTGCGTCTGGTCGAGCAGCTCAAGTCGCGCGCGGAGGAGGCGGCCCAGCAGAACGGCCAGTCGCTGAACTCCTGGCTCTCCGGTGCCGTCAGCGGCGCGTTGAAGGATCAGATGCGCGGATACGGCGGCAAGGGCTGGTAGGCACAGTCGACGACGTCAGAATCAGAGCAGCGGGGCCAAGTCACCGCGTTCGCCGATAACGACTTCGTCGAGTTCGAGCCAGTCGGCCATTTCGCGCAGCGCCCCGCGCAATGCCTGGGCGGTCTCCGCGGTGGCGTAGCCGGGTTCGGCGAACGCGGCGGGGGCGAGTAGCCGGCCGGTGGCTCGTTCGGCGCGCAGATCCACCCGGCCGACGAGCTTGCCGTCGACGAGCAGCGGGAAGACGTAATAGCCGTGCACCCGTTTGGGTTCGGGGGTGTAGATCTCGATCCGGTAGTGGAAGTCGAAGACCCGCTGGGTGCGCGGGCGGAAGAAGATCAGCGGATCGAACGGGCACAGCAATGCGGTCCCGGTGATCCGGCGCGGGGTGGCGGCTTCCGGGTGCAGGTAGGCGGGCGCGTCCCAGCCGTCGACGTCGACCGGCAGTAGTTCGCCCGCGTCGACCAGTTCGGCGATCGCCGGGGTGCTCTGGCGCCGGGCCAGCCGGTAGTAGTCGCGCAGGTCGGCCTCGGTGCCGATGCCGAGGGCCCGGCCTGCCCGGCGGATCAGCTCGCGCACGGCGTCGTCCTCGCCGATCTCCCGGTCGAGCACATCGGCCGGAACGACCCGTTCGGTGAGGTCGTAGTGACGGGCGAACCCGACCCGGCGCGCGGTGGACAGCTCGCCCGCGGCGAAGAGCTGCTCACAGATCATCTTGGTGTCGCTCAGGTTCCACCAGGTCCCCTTCGGACGCGGCTTGTCCAGCTCCAGATGACGTTCGATCTCCCCCGCGCTCGCCGCACCCACCTCGGTCACGACATCGAGAATGTCCTTGCCCAGGGTCGGATTGCGTTCGACGACCTTGCGCATTCCCGACCAGCGCCCGTGTCGGTACTCCGCCATCCGCCAGCGCATCAGCGGCCAGTCGGCGACCGGGATCAGCGCGGCCTCGTGTGCCCAGTACTCCACCAGCCCGCGCCGGGCCTTCGCGCTGTCGCTCCAGGCGGCGCCGTCGAGCAGGCCGCGATCGTAGGGGCCGATCCGGCTGAACACCGGCGCGTAGTGCGCGCGCACCACCGCCGACACCGAATCCAGTTGCAGCAGACGAGTTCTGGCGACGACATCGAGTACGGCCCGACGCTTGGGGTTGGTCGGCCTGCGCTTGCCGAAGCCCTGCGCGGCCAGTGCCGTTCGACGGGCCTGCGCCGCATTCATCCGCTGCATTGCCTGAGCCTGACACAGGGGTCCGACAAGTTATCGGCGCTCAGGTGGAGACCCGAACTTCGCCCGCGGTATCGATCTCGGTCCGTCGGTCCCCGCCCGGCGCGGCAGCCAGCACGGTCGCCACCCAGCGCCTGCCGACCGGCAGGACCCGTACGGTCACCGAGCCCGCTCCCGCCATCTCGAGTTCGCCGACCGCGGCCTCGATCACATTGTGGCGCACCCATTCCGGCACACCGCGGAAGCCGCCGTCGTCGAGCAGGGTGACCTCGACCCCGCGCGATCGGGCCCCGCGCGCCGCGGCGCTGAGCCGGTCGGTGACCAGCTGCGGGGCCCGAAGACCGTCGCGCAGTTCGGCTTCGAGCAGCCTGCACTGCTCACGTTCGGTGTCGGTGAGTTCGATCCCCGCGGCGATGCGGGCGAGCAGTGGCCCCGCCACCCGGTCGAGGGCCCCCAGCTGACGATCACGTTCGGCGTTGGCCGCGGCCAGCGCGGCCTCGGTCGCCGCCCGGCGGTTGGCCTCGCTGCGCAGTTCCCGCAGCGACCGCTGGGTGGGTCGAATGATCGACATGAACACCGTCACCGCGCCCACTGTGGCGATCGGGGTCAGCGCGCGCACCACGGTTTCGGCATGCCAGGCGGTGAACACGCCCAGCGTGATCAGCACCGTCGCGGCGGCGGCCACGCCGAGCCAGGCCGCCATTATCCGCCCGCGCAGCACCAATATCGCCAGCAGATACGACGTGGGATAGGCGGTCCACAGCTGGTGCGAGAACCCCGACGCACTCTCGAGCCACGGCACGGTCAGCGCCATCGCCGCAGGCCCCGCGCACGCCACGAAGATCGTGGCGGGCCACGGCAGCGGATCCACCGGGAATACCAGCACCACCAGCGCCGCCACGGTCATCAGCACCAGCGCGCCGAACGCGGCCGCCGGCGGCGCGATATCGAAATTCACCCGCAGATACATCACGATGGTGGCTTCGAAGATCACCACGAACAGCCACGCCGTGCCGTCGCTGAGGCCGAACAGGTCGCGCATCGCGAACGGCAGATCACGCTCGACCATCAACTACCCCACACCAGAGTCACCACGGTCCCCGCGCCCGGAGCCGATTCCACGAACGCCGCGCCACCGGCGAGCGCGCGCATCCGGCCCAGGATGCTGCCTGCGATCCCCATCCGATCGGCCGACACCCGCGCCGGGTCGAACCCGGCGCCGTCGTCGGAGAGCACCACCCGGATCCCCCCGGTGGCGATCGTGACCGCCACACCGCGCCGCACCGTCCGGCCCGCGACGTCGGCGTGGCGCAAGCTGTTGCGCACCGCCTCCGAGAGCGCGGCTCCGAGCACCTGTGCGGCCTCGATCGGCAGGCACAGATCAGCCGCGCGCCGCGAGGACACCTGCACCGGGATCTCGGACTCCACCTCGCGCACCGCCTCGCGCAGGAATTCGATCGCCGCGGCGGCGTCGAGGTGCTCGATCTCGGGCGCGGTCCGCGACTGCTCGAGCTGTTCGAGGGTGCGCGCGGCCTGGTTGCGCAGCACCGACGAGGACTGCTGCGCACGCGAGGCTTCCAGCAGCGTCGAGAGCACCGCGTCGTGGATGAGTGCCGCGAAACGCGCCCCCTCGCGTTCCCTGGCCGCCGTCGCCGCGACCGCCGCCGCCCGGCTGCGCTGCCGAACAGCTTCCCGGTCGACACGTTCGGCGGCGGCGCGCGCGTACACCACACACCACAGGAACAGTGCTGCCACGCCGAGCGCCCTGGTGATGTCGCCGAACATCGCCCACAGCGAAATGCCCGGCACGACAAGGGCATTCGACACACTGGTCGCCACCGCGAGCACGGCCCCGAATCCGGCCGCACCGTGCCGCGGCCACGCGAGCCCCGCGGCCATCACACCCACGGCCAGCCCGCGATAGGGCCAGGACGCGAACGAACCGATGTGCACCACCGAATACACCAGCGGCGTCGCCACGGTGGCCGCGAGATAACACACTGCGGCGGCGGCGGCGGTGCGCCGGATCCCGTAGGCGGGGCCACGCGCCGACACGATCGCCAGCACCCCGAACATCAGATACGCCGACACCAGATGCAGTTCCGGCCAGATCGACTGGTTGACGGGCTGAACCACCACCGCGGGCAGTTCCAGCACCATCACGATCATGGCGCCGGTCCCGATCACCAGCCCGAGCCTGCGCAGGATCTGTTCGGTCGCCGCCCGCGAGAGTTCGGCGTCGCCGACCGGTGCGGGCGCCGTCGCGACCGCGAGATCACTCACGTGCGCTGCTGCCTCTCCGGCACGGGCAGCCACCCGTCCTCGACGGCCCGTTTGTACAGATCGGTCTTGGTCGGGGCCGGCCTGCCCGCGTCGGAGTATTTCTGCCGGATGCGGCCCAGGTAGTCGTTGACGGTCTGCTCCGACAACCCGGTCAGCCGGGCCACCCGCGAGGCCTTCTCCCCCGAGGCGTACAGCATCAGCACTTCCTCCTGACGCGGGCTGAGCCCGACATCGGAGAGCTTCGGATCACCGTCGATGGCGGCGGCCCAGTCGGTGGTCACCACCTGCTCCCCTGACGCGGCCCGGCGCACCGCCGCGACCACCGTCGCCACACTCTCGGACTTGCGCAGCACCCCGAGCACGCCCGCTTTGGCGGCGGAGCGGACCAGAAAGGCGTTGTCGGCGCCGGTGAAGACCAGCACCTCGATGCCGCGTTCGCGCAGTGCGGTGACATTGTCCTCGGGCGTCGACCCGTCGGGCAGACGCAGGTCGAGAACGACGAGATCGAGGTCGGTGGTCTCGGCGAGCAGCCCGGCGACCGATTCCGCCACCGCCACCAGTTCCAGATCGGGTTCGGGACCGAGCATGGCCGCCAACCCGATCGCCACGGACTCGTGGTCCTCCACCAGACCGACCCGTGCCATCGTGCGCGTCTGTTCCAACTCGCTCACCGACCACTCCCCATCTTCGAACACCCACCGCGGCCAGCCCGCAACACGTCGGCCTCGAGTTCTACCGCATCCCGAGCCCGCGTGTCAGCCCACCAAAATTCGGGGCGGACCCGATTCAGTCCATCAGACCGGCGGCGACGGTCGCGCCGAGCTCCCAGCATTTCTCCAGATCAGCCTTGCTCGGCGGTCCCGAGACCACGACCGCCGCGGCGGCACGCTGCCAGCCCAGCCCGGTGGTGATCCGCTCCACGCTGCTCTCGGCGCCTTCGGTGCCCTCGTTGCCGTGCAGGAAGAGGCCATACGGACGGCCGCCGGTCGAGTCGAGGCACGGGTAGTAGATCGTGTCGAACGCGTGTTTGAGCGCGCCACTCATGTAGCCGAGGTTGGCCGGGGTGCCGAGCAGGTATCCGTCGGCTTCGAGCACGTCGACGGCGGTGACCGCGAGCGCGGCCCGGCGCACCACCTCGACCCCCTCGATCTCCGGGTCGCTCGCCCCGGCGAGGACCGCTTCGAACATCGCCTGGGTATGCGGCGACGGGGTGTGGTGGATGATCAGCAACCGGGCCATGGGCTCGCTACTCTCCTGGGTCGCGTTCCAGTTTTTCCAGTGCCACCGCGCGGCGCATGGTGTCGCGGGCGCGGCCGCGGTCGCCGGCGTAGTCGTAGGCGCGGGCGAGCCGGTAGGAGGAGCGCCAGTTGTCCGGGTCGGCTTCCCACTCGGTCTTGATCTGGGCGAACAGGGCGTCGGCCGCGTCGCGTTCGATCCGGCCGGAGGGTCGACGCGGCAGTGCCGAGGTGTCGACCTCGAGGCCCTCCTCGTGGATCCGCCGGGCCAGCCGTTGATGATCGAACGCCGCGCTCAAGGTCGCCCACAGGATCCAGATACCGACAATGGGCAGCAGCAGCATCCCGATGCCGATCGCGATACCCGCGAACGTGCCGTCGGCGATGTAGGCGATGGCGAGCCCGCCGAGCCGGACGAAGTAGAACAGCAGCGCGACAACCAGAAATGCCACGACCGCAACGGTTCTCATGACCTGCCGACCAGGTCGCTGCGCGTCGGAGGTACTCACAGATCCAGGAACGGGTCGAGCCCGACGGTCAGACCCGGCCGCCCCGCGATCTCGCGCACCCCGAGCAGCACACCCGGCGCGAACGAGGACCGGTCGATGGAGTCGTGGCGGATGGTCAAGGTCTCACCCTGCGTACCGAACAGCACCTCCTGGTGGGCGACGAGCCCGGCCAGGCGCACCGAATGCACCCGCACACCGTCGACGTCGGCGCCGCGCGCACCCTCGAGTTCCGCAGTGGTGGCATCGGGGCTGATCCCGACGCCGGCCTCGGCGCGGGCCGCGGCGATCACCGCGGCGGTGCGGTAGGCGGTGCCCGATGGCGCGTCGGCCTTGTTCGGGTGGTGCAGCTCGATGACCTCGACCGAGTCGAAGAACCGCGCCGCCTGCTCGGCGAAACGCATCGACAGTACGGCGCCGATGGCGAAGTTCGGCGCGATCAGCACCCCCACCTCGGGCTGCTGCGCGAGCTGCCCACGGACCTCGGCGAGGCGGGCCTCGTCGAAGCCGGTGGTGCCGACGACCGCGTGGATGCCGTTCTCGATCAGGAACTTCAGGTTGCCCATCACCACATCGGGGTGGGTGAAATCGACGACCACCTGGGTGCCGTTCTCGGTGAACGTCTCGAGCGCGTCACCCTTGTCGACCTGCGCCACCAGCTCCAGATCGGGCGCCGCCTCCACCGCCGCGCAGATCGCCTGCCCGACCTTGCCGCGTGCTCCGAGCACTCCGACCCGAATGGTCACCGCATCTCCTCGTCCTCGACTCAGCTTGCTCGTGGCAGCCTATCGAGCACCCGACCCGACCGCGGCGCCGACCTCACACCATCCGGCTCGCCGAGGTGTCAGTCGAAGACGATGACCTGCCGCAGGGCCGCACCCGCCGCGAGATCGTCCATGGCCTGGTTCACCTGGTCGAGTCCGATACGGGCCGAGACCAGCCGCTCCAACGGCAGCTTGCCCGCACGCCACATCCGCACATATTCGGGGATGTCACGGGCGGGGACAGCGGAGCCCAGGTAGCTGCCGATGATGGTGCGGCCCTGCGCGACCAGCGCCAGTGGCGAGATCGCGGCGGTGGCGGTCGGCGCGGGCAGGCCGACCGTCACGGTGACACCACCGGGTGCTGTTGCGGCGACGGCGGTTTCGAACGCGCGTACGTTGCCGGCGGCTTCGATCACCACCTCGGCCACCACACCCCGCTCGGCTACTTCGGCCGGCGTGCAGGCCGAAGTAGCACCGAATTCCCTTGCGAGCGCCAGCTTTTCGGGGACCGTATCGACGGCGATCACCTCACCGAGACCGAGCGAGACCGCGACGAGCACGGCCGCCATCCCCACCCCGCCGAGGCCGACCACCATGATCCGGTCTCCCGCACCGGGTTTCGCCGCATTGAGCAGCGCACCGCCGCCGGTGAGCACCGCGCAACCGAGCACCGCCGCCACCTCGGGCGGCACATCGTCGTCGACCGGCACCACCGAACGCCGGTCCACCACCGCGTGCGTGGCGAAGCCGGAGACGCCGAGGTGGTGCTGCACCTGCTCGCCGTCGCGGGTGAGCCGTCGCCCGCCGCCGAGCAGTTCGCCCGCGTTGTTGGCCACGCTGCCCGGACCGCACGGCGTGCGCCCGTTGCTCGCACAGCCAGGGCAGTCACCGCAGCGCGGCAGGAACGTCATCACGACCCGCTGCCCGAGCGTCACATCGGTGACACCGGCGCCCATCGATTCGACGATGCCCGCGGCTTCGTGGCCGAGCAGCATCGGTACCGGGCGCACCCGATTGCCGTCCACCACCGACAGATCCGAATGGCACAGCCCGGCCGCTTCGATCCGTACGAGCAATTCGCCCGGACCCGGTTCGGCCAATTCCAGGTCGCACACGGTGATCGGCTGCGAATCGGCGAACGGCGCCGGGTCGGCGATCCGTTCCAGAACGGCTCCACGAATCCTCATGCTCGCGACGCTACCGCGAGAGCCCTTTACAGATTCCGGGATCTGTCGCTAACCTCGATCTCGGTGATGGTGCTCCTGTCGGCCACCTCCGAGCCCAGGGTCGGTGCCATCACAAAACAAGGAGAAATCCACTGTCAGTGCAGTTCAATCACACCATTGTCGGATGTCGCGATAATCGGGAGACCGCCGAGTTCTGGGCGGACATCCTCGGGTTGGACATAGGAAAAGAGTGGGGGCCGTTCATTCCGATCGCCCTCGATCACGGCGCGGCCTTCGATTTCGCCAAGGTTCCGCCCTTCATTTCCGAGATCCAGCCACAGCACTACGCGTTCCTGGTCTCGGAGGCCGAGTTCGACGCGGCCTACGCCAAGATCCAGCGCTACAAGCTGGACCATTGGGCCGACCCCCAGAAACACGGGGTCAACGAGATCAATCACAACGACGGCGGTCGCGGCGTCTATTTCCTCGACCCCAACGGCCACTTCCTGGAACTGATCACCGTTCCATACGGCGGTTGGCCCGAGTAATCACCCAGGTCGGTCCCGCTTTCCGCGGGACCGGCCTGCGTGTCACGCCGTTTTCGTGGCAGCCCTGGTCCCGCGCAGACCCAGCAGCGCGGCGCCGACACACGCCACCGAGACGCCCACGATGAACCAGGGGAACACCGTGGTGAGTCCCCAGGTCGTCGCCGCCCAGCCCGCTGCCAACGTCGGCAATGCCATCGCCGAATAGGCCAGCAGATAGAACGCCGACATGGTCTCGCCACGGCGATGCGGCGGAACGACTTCGGACAGGTGCCGCAACGAGCCACCGAAACCGAGACCGAAGGTGGCGCCGAGCACCAGACCCGCGAGAATCACTACCGCAGGCTCTTTCGTGGCCAGCGCCGGAATAGTCGCGAGTAGCGCCGCCGCCATGCCGAGGTCGCCGATCACCGCGGCGCGACGGGCCGGAACGCGGGTGGCCAGCAACTGCGCCAGCGCGCCTGCCAGCGCGGTGCTCGCGACGACAACGCCACCGAACACCAGGTTGTGCACGCCGGTTTCGGCCGCGGCCAGCGACGGATACAGCGACAGCAGCACACCGAGCACCGACCAGGCGGCCATCACGCCGATCGCGGAGAACCAGAAGTCAGCTCTGATCTCGTGCGGGACAGACGGTTTCGTGATGGTGATGCGTGCCTTCACCCGAGTGGTGTGCGGTTCACGAAGGGCGAGAATGCCTGCCCCCGCGGCCACACAGATGACTGTGATCACCACATACGGCGTGCGCAACGGCGATGGCGCGTACTGCGCGAGCACCGCGGTGCCGAGAACGGCGATCGCGATGCCGACGTTGAACGCCACCCCGCTGAGCTGCCCGGACCGCGCTCCACGCTCGGGCCGCAGATCCAGCAGCGCCGCGGCGCCGGCGACGACGGTGGCCCCGACTGCCGTGCCATGCAATGCCCTGGCCAGCAACAACATCGGCACCGAGTCAGCGAGCAGGAAGACGACCAGTCCGAGGATCATGGTGGCGAAGGCGCCGATCATCACCGGCTTGCGGCCCACCACGTCGGAGATCCGCCCGGAGACCAGCACCGCACCGAGCGCCGCGAAGGCATAGACGGCGAAAACCATGGTCGTGGTCAGCGGCGACAGGTGCCACTCGGTCTCATAGATCCCGTAGAGCGGAGCGGGCGCCCCGGAAACCCCGAGCGCCACCGCGCTCGCGGCCAGGACGAGCCCGTACGCCCAGCGCTGCCCGGCCTCGACCGGCACCATCGTTGTCGCTGCCACAGCGGCCCCCATCAGCAGAGTTTGATCACATCGAACGAGACTCAGGCTACGCCGAGTATGATGACTATCAAACCCCCGAGTGAGGTAACTCATGACACAGGCTAAAGATCTCGCCCCGGCGCCGACCATGCCCGTCGCCGCGCTCCCCACCGTCCTCGGCGCCCTGCACGACCCCGTCCGCCTGGAAATGGTCCGGCGCCTGAGCAACGCGGCCGCCCCCATCCGCTGCGCGGCCCTCTACGACGCGATCAATAAATCCACCGCGACGCACCACTTCAAGATCCTGCGCGAAGCGGGCCTGATCGAGCGCCTGACCATCGACGGCCAGACCTTCCAAAACCTGCGCGCCGACGCCATCGAGCACGCCCTGCCCGGCCTACTCCCCTCGATCGTCGACGCCGCCAACCAAGCCGATGCCTCGCCTGCTCGCTAGCGTTCGGTCGTCGGTGGCGGCACCGTCGTGCTCGGCAGTGGCCGGTTCGGCGTCTGCAATAGCCGAGTCGGAAGCGTCGGAAGCGGACGACGTGTAGTCGTCGACGTCGACGTCGCGGGTTTGTCCACCAGGTCCCGCCCGCGCGTTTCCCCGTGGACGATCTCGCCGCCACCCCACCACACCGCACCACCCGAGCCACCCATCATGGCGAGAATGATCAGCACGATCACCAGGGTCGGCCACGACCGACGGTAGTTGCGCCTGTCGCGCCAGCCCGCGATCGCCGCCTCGACCAGCAGCGTGAGAACGACCACGCCGACAATCGCGACCAGCGCACCGAACACCGCGGGCTGACGAGCCCAGCCGCGCAGGAACGCCACCACAATCACCAACGGCACCACGAACAAGACGAGCACGAAGATCTGAAATCCCGCGAAATCCTCACCGTCGTCAGGGTCGGGGTCATCGCGCCCGGGCCGCATCCACGCCGTGAACAGCAGCAGATGCCCGAAGGCCGCACCGAGCACCCCCAGTACCAGCACAATGCCGCCGAGCCGAACCAGCGCGACGAATTCCGAGCGCATCGCGATCGCACCCAGGTCCACCAGCACCGCCGACAATGCCACCGCGGCCAGCGCGACCACCGCCCGCGGCCGCATCACCCTGGCTCGCAGGTATCCGGGAGGTAGTTGCTTGCGCAGCTTGCGAAACACCCCGTACCAGGCGAGCGGCAACGCGAAGAACATCATCGGCGCCAGCACCCGCAACGCGATCGCCGGCAGCCACATCGCCAGTGCCGCATAGCATCCCGCGAACGCCCACACCCATGCGGCCAGGCGCAGCAGCGCACGCCAGTGCACCTCGGCGAGCAGCCGACCGGCCTGGCGATCGGTAGGCACGTTCGCGAGCAGACCGCGCAGTGTCGCGATCGCGGCTGCGCGGCCGCCCTCGACGCCGCCGACCGCAAATTCGGCGCGTGCTTGCATGCCGAGCAGGCCGACGTGGGTCGGGTCGATGGCCAGTCCGGCGGCGACGTGGCGCTCGGCCGCGGGGCTGTCGGACAGCCGCTTATAGGTCTGTGCCGCCGAGAAGTGAACCTGCGCGTCGTTGGGCGCAAGCGCCGTCGCGTGGGCCGACGCCGCGCGCGCCTGCTCCGGGTCGCGCCGCGGACCGCTACTGTGCAGCCAGGCCAGCAGCAGTGCCGTCGCCGCGTCGTGCGGGCGCAGCCGGGCCGCGGTGTGGCCGTGTTCGCGCGCCAGATCCCAGTTGTCGAGCATCGCGTACGCCAGCGCCACCGTGTGGTGCGCCCCGGACGAATCAGGATTCGCGCGCAGGGCCTGTCCCGCTAAGCGCAGCGTGTCGTCATATTCGTCGAGTTCGTAGGCGATATCCGCGAGCGCGACGAGCAGGTACGGATCCTCTGGCGCATTGAGCAGCGCCGTTCCGAGAATCTGCCGCGCCTCCTCGATCCGCCCGATCTCCTGGGCCACGCGTGCCCGCTCGAGCGCCACCTGCACCGGCATAACTGAACCCCTCCCCCTGTGCGCTATCCGAATTCACCGTACCGGCTTTGGATCTGATGCCCAGGCGCCCGAGCACACCACAGCACTGCGTCAGACGCGGACCAGCCGGCCGACGCGTCGCCGCCGTCGACCGCGGTCCCAGGTGCCACGCTCGGTCCGCGAGACCGGCATCCCCACGCACCCACCCCGAGGAAGGGACTGCCAGGCCGGACACCGGTCGCCGTTCACGAGCACCATGACGACCGAGTCCGGCCGAATTGCTCAGCGTTCGACGAGCTTTCGTACCGAGGCCGGAAGGTCACGGGTGCGCTGGTACGGGCCCGAGACCGCCGCACCGTAAGGACGGGCGAGCAGAGTGCGGGCGATTTCGCTGACTTCGTCGGTGGTGACGGCGTTGATGCGGGCCAGAGTCGCCGAGACGCTGCGGTGGTTGCCGTAGCTGAGTTCGCTGCGGCCGATTCGGTTCATCCGGGATGCCGAGTCCTCGAGGCCGAGTACCAGTCCGCCGCGCAAAGAGCCTTTGGCCCTGGCACATTCGGCGTCGGTGACACCGTTGGCCGCGATCTCGTCGAGCACGTCACGCGCCAACGTGGTGACCTGTCCGAGGTTTTCGGGCTGGCAGCCGAGCGAGACCGAGAACGAGCCGGTGTCGGCGAAGGTGTCAACGCTCGAGTACACCGAGTAGGCCAGGCCGCGCTCTTCCCGAATACGTTGGAACAGACGGGAACTCAGACCCCCGCCGACGATCGTGTTGAGGATCGACAGCGGCCAGCGCTGCTGGCCTTCGTGCCTGCCGAATGCCCGCACGCCGAAGGCGAGGTGGGTCTGTTCACTGTCGCGATTGATCCTGATCAGACCGGGCGCGCCTTGCGCGCGGAACTTCCCCTCGCGCCGCGGCGCGGGTTCGGCGGCGGTGTCGAGATGCGGCCCGAACGCACGGTGCACCAGCTCCACGACACGCTCGTGCTCCACATTGCCCGCCACCGCGACCACCATGCGCTCGGGCCGGTAGCGGCGCTGATGGAAGCCGCGCAGCTGTGCGGCCTGCATGTTCTCGATGGATTCGACGCTGCCGATCACCGGGCGCCCGATGGGGTGGTCGCCGAACATGGCGGTGAGGAAGGAGTCAGCAACCAGGTCTTCGGGGTCGTCGTCGCGCATCGCGATCTCTTCCAGGACCACCTGACGCTCCACATCGACGTCGACCGCGCGGCACAGACCGTTGAGCACCACGTCGGAGACGAGGTCGACCGCCAGTGGCAGGTCCTCGTCGATGACGTGGGCGTAGTAGCAGGTCTGTTCCTTGGCGGTGAACGCGTTGAGTTCGCCGCCGACCGCGTCCATGGACTGCGCGATGTCGAGGGCGGTACGCGTCGGTGTCGCCTTGAACAGCAGGTGTTCGAGGAAGTGCGCGGCGCCTGCCACGGTGGGGCCCTCATCGCGCGAACCGACCCCTACCCACACCCCGATGGAGGCGGAGCGCACGCCGGGCACGTGTTCGGTGACCACGCGCAGGCCACCGGGCAGCACGGTGCGGCGCACCCCACCGTCGGTGGAGACATCATCAGCGGATTCGGAATTCGATTCGGTCAACTTCGGCTCTGTCACCCGATCCCCCATTGCGGCGTCTACATCGGACGCGGTATCCGATTCGGTCAACTTCGGCTCTGTCACCCGATCCCCGATAGCGGCGTCTACATCGGACGCGGTTTCCGATTCTGTCAGCTTCGACGTCGTCACCCGATCCCACCGGACGGCTGTTCTGGCATGGTTCCTCGACCTCTCGAACGGGAGCTGGCGACGTGCGCGGAAATGCCTCATTGTGCAGGCAGTAGGCACGAAGGCCGACTCCGCGATTCTATGCGCCCATCGCCCCCGCCCGCGCATCGGCCCTCGTCGTCGGGTTCTCGCTCGCGAACCCACGGGCACCGGATCCGGACCCGTCGAGAACGTCCGCGATCCGGGCGAGCGCCGCTTCACCCGCCATCGCCCAGTGCGTGGCGTCGATCCCGTGCCGGTGGACTGTGCCCTCGACCGCGGTGGCCCAACTCGCCGCGCCCCGCGATCCGCTGGGATCGTCGACGGTGGCCGCGAAGTAGACGAGGTCGCCGTCGAAGGGCCGTGGACGATAGTCGTCGACCATCCGCATCGAGGCGGTGGCGGCGTCGATGATGCGGGCGATGCGGGCGCGGTCGAGTGCGGCCAGCGGTCCGCCGATACCCGCGGCCGCGGCGGCGAGACCGTCGGTGTCGAAGGCGAGATCGTCACCGGCCAGGCCGCCGAGCAGGTCGCCGACAGTGGGCATCGGAGTCTGTTCGGGTCCGTCGCCGAGCCAGCTGTCCATCATGGCCAGCTGCGCCACCTGCTCGCCACCGGCTTGCAAGCCGGTGGCGACGGCGTGGGCCAGTAACCCACCCAGCGACCAGCCGAGCAGGTGATACGGCCCCTGCGGCTGCACTGCGCGGATGGCGGCGATGTAGCGCTGCGCCCAGGCATCGATGGTGCCGGGCAGCGGTTCGTCGGCGGTGAGGGCAGGCGACTGCAACCCGTAGATCGGGCGCTGCGGGTCGAGGTGGCGGGTGAGTCCGGCGAACGACCAGGACACACCGCCCACCGGGTGGATACAGAACAGTGGTGCGCCGGTGCCGCCCGCACGCAGCGGTAGCAGTACCGCGAACGCGTCGTCGCTCGAATCATCTTCGGCGCGTAGCCGTTCCACGACGACAGCGGGCGTGGGGCCGGTGAAGAACCACGCCACCGGCACCGCACTGCCCAGCGCTTCACTCAGTCGCGAGGACAGCTGGACCGCGGTGAGCGAGTTGCCGCCGAGGTCGAAGAAGTTGTCGTCCATGCCGATTCGGTCCAGTCCGAGCACGCCGGCGAACGCGCCGGCCACGAGTTGCTCGGTCGCGGTGATCGGCGCCCGATAGGTGGCTTGGCGAAGTTCCGGGCGCGGGAGGGCGCCACGATCGAGTTTGCCGGAGGCGTTGACCGGCAACGCGTCCAGCTCGAGCACCACCGCGGGCACCAGATAGCCGGGTAATTCCACGGCAAGCGCCGCACGCAGCGCTGCCGCATCGAGGAACGAACCGCCCTGCGCCACCGTGAAATCGGCAGCTCCAGCACTCGCACCGGCCGCCATACCGGCAGCTCGAGCGCTCGGATCGGCAGCAGCACCAGCAGCAGCGTCAGCGGCACGACCAACCGCACCGACAATGCCGCTCGGGTTGTCATCGGCACCGGCACGCTCGAACTCCTCGCAACGCGATGCGACGACGTAGGCGACGAGCCGATCCGCGCCGACCCCGGACACTACGGCGGCCGCGGCCTGCGCGACCCCCGGTTGCCGCTGGAGTGCGGCTTCGACTTCGCCCAGCTCGATGCGCTGCCCGTTGAGCTTCACCTGCAGATCGGCGCGACCGACGTATTCCAGTGCGGGAGTGCCCCTTCCACGCAGTCGGACGAGGTCGCCGGTGCGGTACATCCGCGCACCGACCGCTCCGAACGGATCGGACACGAACCGCTCAGCGGTGAGTTCGGCCGACCCCACATACCCGTGCGCGAGCTGTGCACCGCCGACATACAGTTCGCCGGTGACCCCCGGCAGCACCGGCCGCAGCCGGGCATCGAGCACATAGAGCCCGGTATTCCACACGGGTGCACCGATCGGCACCGTGACGAGGTCGTCGTCGGTCACCACGTGACTGCTCACCTGCACCGCGGTCTCGGTGGGCCCGTACAGGTTCACCACCTTCGCCCCCATCAGCGCCCGCACCTGCTGTGCCAGCGCAGCGGGCAACGCCTCGCCACCCGCGAAGACCCGACGCAGTGAATCACCCACGAAGTCGTCGGCGAGCCGCGACCGGGTTGCGCCTTGCTCTGCCGCTCCTGCGAGCGGTCCTCCTCCGACGTCACCTCGGTCAGCGGTGAACGCTCGGCCCGCGGTAGCGGACGCGTTCCGATCGGCGCGTGCCTGCACCAGGTGCGCGACGTACGCCGCGAGCAAGGTCGGCGCGAATTGCACTGTGTCGATGCGGTGTTCGGTGATCAGCGCGGCCAGGTAGGCCGGATCGCCGTGGCCGCCGGGGCGGGCGATGACCGTCCGGGCGCCGACCCGCTGCGGCAGCAGTAGTTCCCAGATCGAGGCGTCGAAGGTCGTCGGTGTCTTGTGCAGCACGGTGTCACCGGCGGCGAATCCGAAACGCTGTGCCAGCCAATCGAGTTGGTTGACGATCGCACGATGTGGGACGCCGACGCCCTTGGGCAGGCCGGTCGATCCGGACGTGAAGATCACGTACGCGGTGTGCTCCGGCAGCAGCGGGTGCACTCGCTCGGCGTCGCTGATCGGTCCCGCCGAGTAGGCGGTGAGGTCCACCGTGTCGAGCGAAACCACATCGAACCCGCGCAGCGGGAGCTCGGCGCCATCGCGGCCGGTGGTGAGCACGCAGGCCGGTTGTGCGATCCGCAGAATCCGGGTGACGCGCTCGGCCGGATGATCGGGATCGACAGGCACATAGGTGCCACCCGCCGCCAGCACCGCGTACACCCCGACGAGCAGCTCTGCCGACCGGCGCACGGCCACCGCCACCGCGGAATCCGGCCCGACACCGTGTTCGATCAGATGACGAGCGAGCCGGTTCACCCGCCCCGCGAATTCGGCGTAGGTGAGAACAGTGTCGCCGTCGATGAGCGCGACGGCATCCGGTGTCGCGGCGGCCTGGCGATCGAACGCCGCGGGCAGAACGCCGACCGTATCGGACTGACCCGGCAGTGTCATCACGTCCGGTGCCGCGGCGAGCTGACGGCCGGACTCCGCTGTGCCGCGCTGGGCGGCGGAGCCATCGATGAGCGGGTCCGATGCCGCAGCGATCCCGGACGTGCGACCCGGCTCCTCAGTGTCACACCACCTTTCGAGAGTTCGCCGGTCGTCGTCGGTGATCAGGTCGATATCGGCGACGATGCCCCCGGGGTCTGCCGTCACCGCGTCGAGCATCCGCACGTAGCCGTCGGCGATGCGGGTGGCTGTCTCGGCGTCGAACAGGTCGGTGGCGTAGGTCAGGCTCACCGCGCAGCCACCGTCGGCGATGTCGGCGAGCACCAGGTCCAGGTCGAACTTGGCGATGGCGGCGTCGGCCGCCATTCCGGTCACGGTGAGGTCGGGCAGGACCACCTCGACCGGGCTCGCGGCCAGGTTCTGGAATGCCAGCATCACCTGGAACAGCGGGCTGTGCGCGGTCGAACGTTTCGGATCGAGCACGTCGACGAGCCGCTCGAACGGCACCTCCGCGTTCTCGAAGGCATCCAGGTCCACCCGCCTGGTCTCGCGCAGCAGCGCGGAGAACGTGGCGGCCGGATCGACCGCGGTTCGCAATACCAGCGTGTTGACGAACATGCCGACGAGATCGTCGAGTGCCTGCTCACCGCGACCCGCCACCGGGGTACCGATCGCGATGTCGCCGGTCCCACTCAGTCGTGCGAGTAGCGCGGCCAGCGCGGCGTGGGCGACCATGAACTCGCTGACGTCGGCGCGACGAGCCACCTGCGCCACCCGCTGCCAAACAGACTGCGGTACAACAGCGTCAACACTGGCACCACGGTGCGATGCGACCGCCGGACGTGGCCGGTCGACGGGGAGTTCGAGCAGCCCGGGCAGCCCGGCCAGTTCGCTGCGCCAGAATCGCAGCTGCCGTGCGGCGACCGACTCGGCGTCGTCCTCGCTACCCAGCACCGCACGCTGCCACAGCGTGTAATCGGCGTACTGGACTTCCAGTGGCGCCCAACCGGGTTCGGTGCCGCCACGACGGGCGAGGTAGGCGGCGGTGGTGTCGCGCAGCAGCGGCCCGGCGGAGAATCCGTCGGCACTGATGTGATGGATCACCACGACGAGCACCACTTCGTCTGTGGCACAGCGCAGTACGCGCACCCGCACGGGCGGTGCGACGGTGACATCGAATCCACGCCCGATCTCGGCCGCGACGATCGCCGGTACCGCGATCGGATCGACGGTCTCCACCACCGGTGCCGGCACGAACTCCCACACCGCCTGGTGCCCGATCCCGTCGATCGCGGGGTAGGCCGTGCGCAGCACCTCGTGCCGGTCGAGCACATCGGTGACCGCGGCGGCCAGCGCGCCTGCGTCGACATCGCCGGTGAGCCGCACCGCGATCGGGATGTTGTAGGCGGCGGATTCGGGATCGAGGCGATTGAGCAGCCACATGCGCTGCTGGGCCGCCGACAGCGGAATCCGTGCCGGTCGTTCGCCTGATATCAGCGCGATCCCCGCGCCACTGCCTGCCCACGCCGCGAGCACGGCTGCCAGGTCGACCACGGTGGTCGCTTCGAACAGGGTCCGCACCGGCACCCGGGTCGACAATGCCGCGCCGAGCCGGGCGGCGACCCTGGTCGCGATGAGCGAGTTGCCGCCGAGTTCGAAGAAGTCGTCGTCGAGCCCGACCTGCTCGCGACCGAGTACCGCACCGAACACCTCGGCCACTGCCCGTTGCACGGCACTGACCGGGGCCCGGAACGGCCTGGCCACGAATTCCGGTGCGGGCAGAGCTTTCCGGTCGAGCTTGCCGGAGGTGTTGAGCGGAAAGGCGTGGAGCACGACGATCACCGACGGCACCATGTACGACGGCAACACCGCGCCAACGGCAGACCGCAGGGCAGCCGGATCCAGCTCGACGCCCGGCGTCGGCACCGCGTAGCCGACGAGCCGATCACCGGTCGCGCTCGGCGAGACCACCGCGGCCGCCTGACTGACCCCGTCCAAGCCCTGCAACGCGGTCTCGATCTCCCCGAGCTCGATGCGCTGACCACGGAACTTCACCTGGAAGTCGATGCGCGCCAGGTAGACCAGCACGCCGTCACGAGTCCAGCGCACGAGGTCGCCGGTCCGATACATGCGGGCACCCGCCGTCCCCGCGGCGGCGAAGGGGTCGGCGACGAAGCGATCCGCCGACAGGTCGGGCCGACCGAGGTAGCCGCGAGCCAACTGCGCACCGGCCAGATACAGCTCACCGGCGACACCAGGAGCCACCGGTCGCAACCGCTCGTCGAGCACATAGACCCTGGTGTTCCACTCGGGCACGCCGATCGGCACGGTCTGCCCGGTCGCGCCGTCGGCGGGCCAGGCGGTGACCGACACGGCGGCTTCGGTGGGACCGTACAGGTTGTGCACGGACGCAGGCGATTTCACGCGGAGCGCGCCCACTGTCTCCGGGGTGAGCGCCTCACCGATAGCGAAGACCAGCCGCAGACTCCGCAGCTGATCGGCCTCGGCGTGCGCGGCGAACATCGCCAGCATCGACGGCACGAAGTCGACGACGGTGATCCGCTGCGCGGCAACGAGTTCGGCGAGGTACCGCGGGTCGCGATGACCATCCGGGGACGCGAGCACCAGCGTCGCACCCGCCGCGAGCGGTGCGAAGAAGCCCCACACCGACAGATCGAATCCGGCCGCCGATTTCTGGAGGTACACATCGTCGCCGTCGAGTCCATACTGCGCGATCAGCCAGGCGATCTGGTTGCGAACTCCGGCATGGCTCATCGCCACACCCTTGGGCCTGCCGGTCGATCCGGAGGTGAACAGCACGTAGGCGAGGTTCGAATCCCGTAGGGGGGCGCGGAGTTCGGACTCTGTGACCGGTAGACCTGAATAGCGGGCAGTATCAGCGCCATCGAGCACGACGACCCTGGTCGGCGAGCCAACCGACGAAGCACCTGCCGCGGTCTCGACGACGTCATCGACTTCCCGGATCGGCGATCCCTCATCGCTCCCGATCGCCGAGAACGGTGACCCGAACGAATCGGCCGCGGGCTCCGAATCGGATTCGGCGACAACTGGAGCCGGGGTGACGACGTATCCGGATTCGGCAGGTGAGCCGCTTGCCGGTGCCCGTCCGTCGAATTCGTCCTCGGCGGTGGTGAGGAGCAGGTGCGGTCGCGCGGTGTCGAGGACCTGGGCAATGCGGTCTGCCGGGTGGTCCGGGTCGATCGGCACATACGCGCCGCCCGCGGTGATGACCGCGTACATGGCCACGACCAGCGCGGTGGAGCGCCGGATGGCGAGCGCGACCAGCACATCAGGGCCGACACCCTCGTCGATCAGCTGCCGGGCCAGACGGTTGACCTGGGTGTCGAGTTCCGTGTACGTCAGTTCCGTGCCCTCGAAAACGAGCGCGGTCGCTGCGGGGCTGGCCCGGACCTGGGCCCGGAACGGCGTGAGTAGCGTTGCGGTGCTGTCGATCTCGTGGGTGGTGGCGTTCCACTCGGTGAGGATGCGGGTGCGCTCCGCGGGTTCGAGCACATCCACGGCGTCCAGTGGTGTGTGCGGTGCCGCGGCGACGGCGGTGAGCAGCCGTTCCAGGCGGGCACCGATCGTCGTGGCGGTCTCGGCGTCGAACACGTCGTGCGCGAAGGTGAGCGCGCCCGTGACACCGACGGCCGTCCCGTCGGCCGCGTACTCGTCGCTGACGATGAGGTGCAGATCGAATTGCGACAGCTCGTTGTCGGTATCCAGTCCCGACACGGTGATCCCGGGCAGCGTCAGTTCGGCCCGCTCGAAGTTCTGGAACGAGAAGCCGACCTGGAACAGCGGATGCCGGGCGGTGGAGCGGGTCGGATCGAGCACCTCGACGAGGCGTTCGAACGGCACCTCGGCATTGGCGTACACCGCGAGGTCGGTCGCGCGCTGGCGAATCAGCAACTGCCGGAACGACTCTCCCGCGCGCAGGCGGGTACGGAAGACCAGCGTGTTGACGAACATGCCGATCAGGTCTTCGAGTGCGGCCTCGCCACGCCCGGCGACCGGCGTACCGACCGTGATGTCGGAGCTGCCCGAGAGCCGACCGAGCAGGGCGGCGAACGCGGTGTGCACGACCATGAACAGCGTGGCCCCGGATTCCCTGGCCAACGCGCTGAGCCGGGCGTGTGTGCCCGCGTCCAGGGTTATCGGCACTGTCCCACCGGCGAGTGTGCGTACTGCCGGGCGCGGCCGGTCCAATGGCAACGCCAGCTCATCGGGTAGATCGGCGAGTTCGCCGCGCCAGAAGTCGAGCTGGCGGGCCGCCACCGATTCGGGATCGGCTTCGTCGCCGAGCACCGCGCGCTGCCACAGTGCGTAGTCGGCGTACTGCACCGGCAGTGGCGTCCACCGCGGTGCGGCACCCTCGCGACGCGCGAGATAGGCCGTCATCAGGTCACGCACCAGCGGCGGCATCGACGAACCGTCGGCGCTGATGTGGTGCACCACCATGGCCAGCACCGCCTCGTCGGCGCTGATCCGGTACAGCACCACCTGCCACGGCACACCCGCGGTGACATCGAAGGTGGTGGCAGCCAGTGCTGTCACCGCCTCGAGAATCTCGTCCGCGTCGACATCGCGAACCCGCAGTGCGACACCGGCTTCGGCGGTGGACAGGATCCGTTGCTCCGGTCCGTCGGCGGTCTCGGGGTAGAAGGTCCGCAGCACTTCGTGCCGACCGACGAGATCATCCACCGCGGCGGCGAGCGCGTCCAGGTCGAGCACGCCACTGAGCCGGACCGCGATCGGCACGTTGTACCCGGCCGAATCGGGATCGAACCGATTGAGGAACCACATACGCTGCTGGGCGGGCGAGAGCGGAATCGAAGCAGGCCGCTCCCCCGCAACCAGGGCCAGCCGGGCCACGCCGCCGTCGGCATCGAGCGCGGCAGCCAACGCGGCAACGACCGGTGTCTCGAAGATCCGCGCCACGGGCACCTGCCGGTTCAACGCGGCCCCGAGTCGCGCGGCAACCCGGGTAGCGATCAGCGAGTTGCCGCCGAGATCGAAGAAGTCGTCGTCGGCACCGACCGGTTCGGCACCGAGCACGTCGGCGACAACCGCGGCCACCAACCGCTCCAACGGTGTCGCCGGAGCACGGAACTCGCGTGCGACCACCTCCGGCGCAGGCAGCGCCCGCCGATCGAGCTTGCCGGAGGCATTGACCGGGAACTCACCGACAACAACGAACGCACTCGGCACCATGTAGGCCGGAAGCGCTTGCTGCAGGGCGACTTTCACCATGTCGAGGTCGAACGCCGAGCCGTCGCTTACGACACCACGGCGCACGACGGCGGCTGTGGCAGCGGCTGTGCCAGCGTCAGCGCCAGTGCCAGTGCCAGTGCCAGCGGCAGCGGCAGTGCCAGCGGCAGTGGCAGTGGCAGCGGCAGTGCCAGCGGCAGTGGCAGCGGCAGTGGCAGCGGCAGCGGCAGCGGCAGCGGCAGCGGCAGCGGCAGCGGCAGCGGCAGCGGCAGCGGCAGTGGCAGCGGCAGTGGCAGCGGCAGCGGCAGCGGCAGAGGCAGCGGCAGCGGCAGCGGCAGCGGCAGCGGCAGCGGCAGCGGCAGCGGCAGCGGCAGCGGCAGTGCCAGCGGCAGCGGCAGCGGCAGCGGCAGCGGCAGCGGCAGCGGCAGCGGCAGTGCCAGTGGCAGCGGCAGCGGCAGTGGCAGCGGC
>NZ_JBHZBG010000017.1:0-83016 GCF_042754695.1 Nocardia sp. NPDC059195
CCGTTGCTGGCGGCTGTGCCGCGGACGCAACGGCGGCTAACTCGCGGCCGGGCCGCTACCGCCGCTGCGCGGCGGGACCCTCCTCGAGGTCGGGTCGTGGGGGTTGGGAGTGCGGTCATGGCGGAATTGGGGTTTGACGGTGGCTGGGTAGTGCGGTGAGGGGGGAGTTTGTCGAATGCGGGCCGACGCGGTGTCAGTTTGAGGTTGTTGTGTGGAGCACACCCGCTAGGGTGGGGGCCGACGTTTGTCTGCCACCGACTCGAATGTGAGAAGCGACCGTGCGTGAAGTCCTCCTACTCTGCTGGCGTGACACCGGGCACCCACAGGGCGGCGGCAGCGAGCGGTATCTGGAGCAGGTCGGCGCGCAGTTGGCCGCGCGTGGCATCAAGGTCACCCTGCGTACGGCCGGTTATCCCGGTGCGCCCAAGCGCGAGCGGATCGACGGGATCGACATCAGTCGCGCGGGCGGGCGCTTCACCGTGTACCCCCGCGCCCTGGCCGCCATCGTGGCTGGTCGGCTCGGTTTCGGCCCGCTGCGCGGCCTGCGCCCCGACGTCGTGATCGACACCCAGAACGGCATCCCCTTCTTCGCCACCGCCACGGGCGTGCCCTCGGTGGTGCTGGTGCACCACGGACACCGCGAGCAGTGGCCGGTCGCCGGTCGCCTGGTCGGGCGGATCGGCTGGTGGATCGAATCCACGTTGTCCCCGCGCGTGCACCGCGACAACCAGTACCTCACTGTGTCGCTGCCCTCCGCTGAGGAGCTGTCGGTGCTCGGGGTAGACCGTGAGCGCATCGCCGTGGTCCGCAACGGTGCCGAACCGGTCCCCGCCGAGGTCGTCCCCGGTGCCGATGCCACCCGCGCCACCCACCCGCGCATCGCGGTGCTGTCGCGCCTCGTCCCGCACAAGCAGATCGAAGACGCCCTCACCGCCGTCGCCCACCTGCGCGAACGCTTCCCCGGCGTGCACCTCGACGTCATCGGCGACGGCTGGTGGGCCCCCAACCTGCGCGCCAGTGCCGACTCGCTCGGCATCGCCGACGCCGTCACCTTCCACGGCCACGTCGACGAGCGCCGCAAACACGAGATCCTCTCGACCGCCTGGGTCCACGTGATGCCATCGCGCAAGGAAGGCTGGGGCCTGGCCGTCATCGAGGCCGCCCAGCACGGCGTGCCGACCATCGGCTACCGCAGCTCCCGAGGCCTCACCGACTCCATCGTCGACGGCGTCACCGGTCTCTTGGTCGACGACGCCCCCGCGCTCGCCTCAGCCGCCGCCGACCTCCTCGCCGATCCCGAGATCAGACTGGTCATGGGCGAAAAAGCCCGAGCCCGCGCTAACGAGTTCTCCTGGGAACAGACCGGCGCCGGGGTGCACACGGTTCTGGCCGCCGCAGCCTGCGGAGAACGGGTCTCCGGGTTGGTCGCACCGCGCGACTGACCGCTCAGTCGCGGAACAGTTCGTCGATGCTTTCAGCCGTGATCGCACGGTCGAGCCAGACGACCAGTTGATCCCGATCGTGGCACGAGGAGATCGTGGCTTCCGCCGCAGCAGGGACCGGCACATCGCGCCGGGCGAGGATCCGCAGAATGCTGTCTGCCACCCCCTGATCGTGGCCCTCCTCCAGGCCCTTTTCGAGGCCCTTTTCCAGGCCCTCTTGGCGCAGACGTTGCGAGGTCTCGGAACGGAAGAACGAGAGATCCACAGACATGCGTCATGCCGGAATACCCGGTGCGTCGCCTCATGCTGTGAGCTGACCATAGCGACGACTCTAGATCGTTAATGGGAATTCTGTTCTCTTTACCGGCGTGTCAGGTGACACTCGGTTGGCTCGCCGGGTGACACTCCGGTGGCGTGCGGTGGGGGCGGAGCCCGGCGACGAGTAGGCCTGCGAGTAGCAGGATGGCCCAGACGAGGTGGGCCGCGGTGGAGGCTTGGCGTTGGGATGGGGTGGCGGTGTCGAGGAGGGTGGGGGAGGGGATGCGGTAGAGGGCTAGGTCGGTGTCTTGGTATTCGAGTTCGGCTGTGGCGAGGGTGTTTTCGGAGGTGCCGAGGCGGCCGGGGGTGGTGCGCTCGATGAGGATCCAGCCGACGCCCATGGCTGCTAGATCGGTGGATGGGGCGCCTCGGAGTAGTGCTTCCTCTACCGCGCGGGCGCGGTTGCCCTCGCCGGTTACCGCGTAGCCGCGGACTTGGAGTTCGCCGGTTTGCAGGACATCGTTGGGGAGGATACGGGGAGCGGGGTCTAGTACGGGAGCTGTTCCGCTGTAGGGGAATCGGCGGAACATTCCCGCGGGGAGCACGGCTACGTCGCCGGGGCCGTCGATGTGGTCGACGACCTGTTGCCAGCCTGCGGGGTAGTGGACGGGACGCATGGCGCCGCCGACTCCCCAGGCCAGGTCGGCCAAGGGGAGGGTTATGAGAAGGATGAAAAGGGTTGCGGTGGCCCGTATTCCGAAGTCGCGTCGGTGGGTTTTCGAGTGGGCAACGGATTCCGGCTCGGTGTCTGCTGAGTCCGCGTCCGGATCGCTGTCCGGCTGCCCATCGGTCAGCAGTCGCCGGCTCGCCGTAGCGACGGTGCGGCACGCGGCGGCGACGCACAGCGCGTACGCGGGCATCGCCAAAGCGACGTACTTCTGCGTATCCCGCAGCAGCCCGGCGCCGGGAACGTGCACCATCAACCATTCCCCGGCCGCCAGTCCCCAGCTGGTCGCGCCGAGGGCGGGCAGCACGATCGCCACCGCGGCGATCACCAGCAGGGCCCGCCCGTCACGGCCGAGCGCCCATACGGCCCGCACCCCGCAGGCGACGATGCCGAGCAGCAACAGCGTGCCGACCAGGGCGAGCGGGGTTGTGCGGCTCGCTGGCACGGCCTCGCCGTTCCAGATCCCACCCAGCCCGGCGAGGCTGCCGAGCGTGCCGAGCCACGGTTCGGCACGTGCCGCGAACGCCGAGACCCCGGCCGGGTCCGAAGGATCGGCCCCCGATCCGAGCGCGGTCGCGGTGAGCCAGGGCGCACAGGTCGCGATCCAGACAACGATGGCAGGGAGAAAGGCCCGCCGTCCGACCAGCGCGAGCCCGATGACAGCGGCCAGCAACGAGCCCGTCGGAGTCAATCCGGCGGCGGCGAAGCTCGCGGTCAGCGCGGCCCACCCGCCGAGCGATCCGGTGTGGCCGCCGAACCCGAAGAGGCGGGTGGGTTCTGTTCCGTCCGTGGCTGTTCGGATGCGCGCGGCGGCCAGGGCGGTCCATGGCAGGGCGGCGTATCCGGCGAGCAGGCTCCAGTGCCCCTGCAGAAGTCGTTCCGCGACATAGGGATTCCACAACGCGAGGGTCGCGGCGACCAATTGTGCTCCGGTGGAAGCGGAGATGAATCGTCGTGCGAGTACCGCCGCGCCGTATCCCGCCGACCACAGTGCGACGATCAGGATCGCCTTCACCAGAATCCCGCCGTCGATGACCGGCGAGAGCGCCGCGAGCAAGGCGTCCTGCGGGACGGCGCGGGGTGCGGCGGCGCCCAAGCCGAGTGCTGAATCGGTGAGGTACGAGCGCGGGGTGCTCACCGCGTCCCGCAGCAGCAGGTAGCCCGATCCGGCCAGCGGTCCGACGATGATCATCGTGAGCAGCGCGCAGTATCCGGCCACCAAGGCCCTGGCTCGCCCGCTACTCGTCACGTCCACGCACCTTACGTCCCGTCGAGCCGCGCCGTGGCCGGGGGCGAATAGGCGCTGTTCGGGGTGGAATCGCTCGAGGTGAGTCCGCTCGGACTCACATTTTCGGGGTAGCCGTGATGGCGAACACAGTGAGGTGCGACGATGGGGCGTGTCCTCAGTCCGCCGCCCGCCCGTCGTTGCCGATCTGACCTGGGTGACGGCTGGCGCGATGACCGCCAACGTCGCCGGCTACCTGCTGCAGTTGCTGGCGGCGAGCTGGTTGGGGGTCGAGGGGTACAGCGAGTTCGCGAGTCTGCTCGCGGTGCAGTTGTTGTGCGCGGTCCCCGCGCTGGCCATGCAGAACGTGGTCGCCCGAGAGGTGGTGCGTGGCGCGTCGCCGCGGGCGGTGCGGGCGATGATGTGGCGGTGCGCCGCGTTGGTCGCGGCGGTCGCGGTGGTCCTGATTCCGGTGGTGGCAGGCGTGCTGGACGTAGGTGTGTGGGCCGCGGCTGCCGCGCTCGGTGCGGCGCCCGCGTTGGTGATCCTGTCCGGCGAGCAGGGAATATTGCAGGGCAGCAACCACTTCCGCGCGCTCGCGACGGTGCTCGCGATGGCGGGTACGGCACGGGTGGTGCCCGCGCTGATCGCGCTCGCGCTGGGCGGCGGTGCCGCCGGTGCACTGTGGGCGGGTGCGGTGGGGATCGTCGGCGCGGCGATCGTCGCCGGTCGAATCGCTCGCTCGACGACCGCGGCAGCGGATCTGCCGATCGATGACAGCAGCGGTACGAAAAACGGGGCCACGGCCACCTCTGTCGGCGTCATGCCGGTGCTGCGCGCTGTCCAGGTGCAGGCGGCGCTGATGGCACTGTCCTCGGTCGACCTGATCGTGGTCCGCATCGTCCTCGACGAGGTCGACGCGAGCCGCTACTCGCTCGGCACCATCGCCACCAAGATCGCGTTCTGGCTGCCACAAGCGGTCGGCGTGGTGCTGTATCCCCGGATGGCCCAGCCAACCCATTCGGCCCGCGCGATCCGCGACGCACTCTCGGTGCTCTCATTGATCGGCGTGGTCGCGGTGATCGGCGCCGCGCTGGCCGCCCCCTTGGCCCCCTTGTTCGCCGGCGCCGATTACGCACCCGTTCAGGGCATGCTGTGGCTGTTCGCCCTGCACGGCGCGATCCTGGCGGTCCTCCAGGGCGCCCTGCTCTCAGCGATCGCCGTTGAACGCACCGCTCTGGCCGCCGTCACCTGGATAGGCCTGGCCATCGAGATAACCCTGATGCTCACCTTCGCCCGCACCATCGAATCCGTGATCGGCACCGCCGTCTCCATAGCCGCCGTCACCACCACAATCGTCGCGGTAGTCGTCCTCCGAACAGCCCCCCGGACCCAGCCGAACGCCAGCCCGAAACCCAGCTGAACCCCCCGAAACGAAGACGGCCCCGGTCTATGACCGGGGCCGTCGAAAGCTATTTCCACTCAGGGACGCTTGTCGATGTCAATCTGCTCAGTAGGGGTGTCATAGTCCCCACGGGGGAACTGCGTAGTCGGCGCGTCATCGCCATCCCACCTGTCATCAGGCGCGGCGGTAGGTGCGGGCGTCGGACGCGACCCGCGAGGACTCGCGTGAGCCGGAGTGCCACCACCGCGAAGCCCCAAGAACAACCCGGCCAGCAATGCCAACACACCGAGCACGCCGAACACGATCGGCACCACACGCCCGAACAGCGACAGCTTGTCGGTGTTCTCCTTGGCGATGGCGATCTGTGACTCGACGGTCGCCGCGTCGAACACCAGGTGCGACTTCAGTGCGGTGACCTCGGGCTTGTCGCCGGACCGGGCGTAGAACAGGTGGATCGACTCCCCACCCTTGATCACGGTGCCGGTCTGCGGCTCGACCCACAGGTCACGCACGTTGGCGTAGTAGCGCGTCATGGTGACGGGGGTGTCGCCACCCTCCACGCCCCACTTGGCGGCGGGCAGGGTGAGCCGGTTGGTCGGCGACTGCACGACATCCCAGGTGCTGGTGACCGGCACGGTCTGCTGGAACCGGTACACCTTCATGTTGTTGATCTCGGTCTCTTCGATGAAGTTCGCGTCGAAGGACTCGCGCACGTTGATGTCGAAGTAGGGGTAGGTCTTCTTCTCGGTGCCGATCGGGAAGCGGTAGCCGATGCCGGTGTGCTGCACCGGCTCCATGACGCTGCCCTCTTTGTTCACGGTCACCGCGATCGACCCGTTGGGCTCGGTATCCACCGGCATGCCGGTGGTGCGCGAGATGGTGACGCGGTCGATGGCGGCGGTGAGCAGGCCGGTGTCGCCCTGCACGTCGGTGCGTCGCAGCGTCGTGCCTGCCTGCAGCGTCATCTCGTCGGCGTCGGAGGGCTCCTCGACGGTGACGAAACGCTGGGAGATCAGCGGCACATCCTTGTTCACCACGGCGGCACCGTCACCGGAGGTCAGCGACTTGGAGTCGAGGACGAGGCTTTCCTCGCCCGGCTGATTCTCCGCGATCGTGGTGATCTCGAGATCGAGTGGAGTCTTGGCGACTTTGCTCACCGTGTAGGTGGGGATCATCAGCGCGGCGACGAGTAATGCCGCGCCCAGACCCACGAGCACACAGGCGACCGTTCTTCTGGTACCGGCACTCAGTGCCATGCAAACTCCTCGTCGTTCGAACACGGATGGCCCGACACTAACAGCCCAGGCCTCGAAGGTTGCGGTGCTGTGCCATGGAAATCGCCGACACGGCAGACTGGACCATGATGACGACCGCCACCGCCCCTGTTTCGCCCCCGCGCGCCTTCATTCCCGCCCTCGAAGGGATGCGCGGAATGGCGGCGCTCGGAGTGCTGGTCACGCACGTCGCCTTCCAGACCGGAACGAGCCGGATACCGGTCCTCGGCCCGATCCTGGAACGCTTCGATATGGCGGTCGCGGTGTTCTTCGCGCTGTCGGGTTTCCTGCTGTGGCGCCCGCACGCCGCGGCCGCGCACGGACTCGGCCGCGCGCCGAGAACCTCCCGCTACCTGCTGCACCGGGTGGCCAGGGTGATGCCCGCGTACTGGGTCGTTGTGGTGTTCGTCTTGCTGTTGCTGCCCGGCGCGGCGCATTCGGCGAACCTGCGGGTGTGGTTGTCGAACCTGAACCTGCTGCAGGTGTTCATACCGCTGACGTTGACCGATGGCCTCACACAGATGTGGAGCCTGTCGGTGGAGATGGCGTTCTACCTGGTACTGCCGCTGTTGGCATGGCTGGTCGTGCGACTGCGCGGCCCCGCGGCCCGGTGGCGGGTGCCGGTGCTGTGCGGGCTGGTCGCGGTGTGTCTGACCTGGAATCTGTGGCCGATCCCCACGCCGGACGCGATCCACGCCGACAACTGGTTGCCCGCCTATCTGCCGTGGTTCGCGGCGGGCATGCTCCTGGCGGAACTGATTCACCTGGTGCGACCTGAGGTGCGGTGGGCCCGGATTATGTCGAGTCAGCCGTTGATGTGGGCGGTCGCGCTCGCGGCGCTTCTGCTCTCGGCGACCGAGTTCGGCGGCCCGGCCGGTCTGGAACGCGCGCAACCGTGGCAGTACGCGATGAAGATGGTGCTCGGCATGATCCTCGGCTTCTGCCTGCTCGCGCCCCTGGTGATAGCCCGACCCGACGCCCCGCACCGCTGGCTGGAATCGCGAACCGCCGCGATCCTCGGCCGCTGGTCCTACGGCATCTTCCTCTGGCACCTGGTGGTCCTCACCGTGGTCTTCCCGGTTTTCGGGATCATGCCCTTCAACGGCCACTTCCTCTACGTGATCATCCTGACCACAGCCCTCACCCTCCCACTGGCCGCCGCGAGCTTCGCCCTGATCGAAGAACCCGCCCGCCGCTGGGCAGCCCGCTGGGATCGGCGGGCCGCGTCCGCGCACGCCGAACGTGAATCGGTCGACAGTTCGGCGGTGCGCTGAGTCCCGTTCAGCGGCGGCGTGGGAGTGCCGCCACCCCGACGGCGACGACCGCGATGGCCGCAGGTGCCTGAGCCCACAGCGAGCCGCCCATGTATTCGGTGCCAGAACGCCAGGTCCCGGTCGACAGGGCCGCCGCCGAGATCAGTGTCCCGAGGCCCGCGAGCCAGGGCAGGGTCCGAGCGGTCACTGCGGGCCGGAAGTAGGCGCAGCCCAACGCGATCAGTGTGAACGCCGCACCGAACGGTCCGGAGATGACTGCGATCACGCCGGTCAGCCCGATAGCCGCGATCGGGCGCACACCCCAAGTGCTCGGAGCGGGCCCGGCGTCGGAAACCGCACGTCGGCGCGGAATCGCAAGCAGCACAAGGGGAATCAGCAGCAACAGCCCGCCGAAGATCGCCAGCCGATACCAGCGGTCCGCCGGGAACGACACCGTGATCTCCCCGCTGGTCCCGGGCGGAACGAGCCAAGCCTGCTGCCAACCGTCGACAACGATGGGCGACAGTTCCCGCCCGTCGGCGGTGTGCGCCTGCCAGCCGACATTGGTGCTCAGCGGCAGAACCAGCAGCTGAGTACCCGTCGCCGAGTGTCCGGGACCGGCGGGGGTTTCCGGCGTGACATCCGTGGGCGCGGCCGTGGTTTCGCTGAGTTCGGCGGGGGTTTCCGGTGCGGCATCGGTAGGTGTTTCGCTGAGTTCGGCAGGGGTTTCCGGTGCGGTCGGTGTGCTGGTTTTGCCCGGGTAGTGGTCGGTCCGGGGCAGGCGTAGTCGGTCGACGGTGAACAGCTCAGTCGGGGCGACGGTGAGGTCGGGGTGACCGGGGAGGAGTTCGATGTCGGCCGCGTCTTGTGGGCACGGTTGCGCGGAAACCGGAGCGCCGGAGCGGAGTTCGTCGGCGGTGGCGGTGATCGTCGTATGGACGGCGCGCCCACCGATGGCGATCACCGGTCCCGCGTCGCAGCCGATGGTGACGAGCCGGTCGCCGGGGGCATGTGCGGGGTACTCGGGGCCGAGCACTTCGACTTCGGCCAGCCCGGTGGGCTGGGTGAGGACGAAGCCGAGTGCGGTGCGGTCGAGAACCTCGTTCCAGCTCTGGATGCTGATCTCGATGCGATCGGTTTCGGTGGGGTACAGCGAGATTCGGGCAGGTTCGCCGTGCTCGCGTTCGGGCAGTTCCCGGATCTGTGGGCCGTTGCCCATGTTCACCGCGACGGCGGTAGCTGTCGCGGGCAGTCCGCCCAATGCGGTGGTGATGTCGAGTCCGGTCACCATCGTCGGCTCCGGAAGTTCCAGTACCAGTGTGGGTTTGCCGCCCGCGAGCCCGCGCACGGTGGACTCCGGTGCGGTCCAGGTGGTCTTCGGGTCGCCATCAGTGGCGGCGAAGGCGGCACCGCGCAGGTCGGCGATGTCGGCTTTACCGCGTGCCACCGGCCTGGTCGGGTCGGTGAGCAACGCCTCCAGCGCGGGCCCGGGTCGGGTGCGCACGGTGAGGTCGGTGCCGACGGTGAGCGGCTCCGGCACCGAGAGAGTGCGGCCGAAGATGCCGGGTTCCTCGGCGGGCAGACCGAGTCCCCTACTGCAGTGCACGCGGTCGGGACCGTCGAAACAGCTACTGCGACCAGGGAATTCCTGTCCGAGATCCCACCCGCTGACAATCGTTCCCGCGGCCACATCGGGCAGCACGACCCGATGCCGGATATCGACACGCACCGGCGCTTCCCGATTCGAGTAGTCGTCGAGCGTGAGCTCGCTGATCCCGAATTGCCCACCACGAGTGCCGGTTTCGGTGCGGGCGGCGGAGATCATCACCCAGTCGGACTTGCCCGCGGGTAGCGCGACAGACACGGGCTCACCGGGTTCGGTGATCCGCGCCGACACCGTCCCGCGTGCGGTGCGAACTTCGACCCACTTCACCGGATCACCCAGCGCCGCCCCCGTGGTGGTGAAGCGCAGCGAACCGTTGGCGATCGGCTTGTCGAGATCGAGTCGAAGCCATTGCCCGAGAGCCGATTCCGACCCATTGCTGATCCAGGCGGTACTCGGATCGCCGTCCACGGCGGCCGCGGTCGAGCTACCGGGTGCTGCCCCGCCGATCTGGGTGGCGTCGGCGGCGGAGCTGGACGCGGTGACCTTCGCGCCCGACCACTCGCCCTGCACGAGTTCGGCGCCGTCGACCGGGTAGTCGGGGACCAGATTGTGGGTGCGCCGGGCGTCGTCGGCGGCGCGGACCGCCGAGCTGTGGTTGTCGACCCGGCCGAAGTCGGTCTCGCGATCCATCGGGGTGTCGGTCACCAGGACGGGCTGCGGCGGTAACCCGGCACGCCGGGCATCCGCTTCGAGAAGCACTGGCGCCGTGGGGTTCTCGCTGTCTCGGCGCACTCGCTCCAGTACTTCGGGACCGCCTCGGACGACGGGGATCGAATCCAGCGGGGTCGTGTACGCGCCGGGGAATCCGGGTGGTGCCCCGGTGCCGCTGCGCACGTCGACGGGAGTGCCGGGCGGCGGCACGTCGACCCGGTAGATCTCGACCGCCGGATAGGCGGGCAGCAGATCGTTGTCGACCACCAGTCCCGCATCCGCCGCGCGCGGCCCGATGTTCGCGCCGAACGAGGCAACCTTGGTCAACCCCGGCGAGCCCTCGATCGCGCGGTGCGCCAGTATCGGGCGCGTGGAACGGGACGTCTCGGGGTCGAGGTCGTTGCGCAACACCAGGATTCCGATGCCCTGGTCGGCGAGAGTGGCGGCGAGACCGGTCGACGGTCTGCCGTCGGCGATCAGCCGCTGCACCGAATCCATCGCGCGAATCGTGCCCGGCGGATTCAGTGGAACCGAATCACGCACGGCCCAGGGGGTACTCGCCAAGGCCTGCAGCGGTTCGTCGCGGGTGAGTCCCCAGATCTGACTGCCGAACGGCGCACCCGGCACGACCAGCGCGCGGGTGTCGGCGGCATTGTCGGCCAGCCAGTCGGCGGTATCGGTCCAGTAGGCGGGCACCCGGTCGTAGGCGCCGCGCGGGGCGAGCCGACCGGTCCACGCCAATGAGGTCGCGAGGGTGAGCGCGGCCAGGATCAGCGCGGCGACCGCGACCATCCGATCGCGCTCGGGATGGGCGAAAGAGCTGCGCCACACCGGCATCGGTACGGAAGCGGGCAGGGCGACGCGGCCGAGCAGGTGCGCCAGCCCCACCACGAGTGGCAGCCGGATCAGCGGTTCGAGCTTGTGCACATTCCGCAGCGGCGCACCGCCGGCGTCGAGGAAGATCCGCACCGATTCGGCGAACGGCCCCCCGAGCGTCCCGACATACCCCGCACAGATCCCCGCCAGCCCCACGCACAGGATCAGCGCGAACCTGCCCCGATACGGCATCGACGACCGCGCGAGTCCGGCCATTCCCGCCGCCGCGAGCAAGCCGGTCGCCAGCACCGCGGCGGGCTGGGTTACCAGCACCGCACCGGCGATCCGCTCCGGCGAGACGAACGGTGTCCAGCTATCGGTCCCGCGCAGCACCTCGCTCAACGCCGCCCACTGCGTCGTCACCCCCGACGACTCGATGAAATCGAGGAACGGCGGACTCACCTTGCCGAGCAGCAGCAGCGGCACCACCCACCAGAAAGTGGCAAGGACCAGCAGCGGAATCCACGCCCGGGTAAACCGCCACCACTGCCGATTCGGCCGGTAGGAGGCCCACCACAGCGCCGCGGGCAGGAACGCCGCCACGGTCGCGACAGCATTGACCGATCCCATCAACGCCAGTGCGAGCGCGCTTCCCGCCGGAGACAGCGGGCCGCCTCGGCGCGTCGAGGGTTTCTCGGTATCGGATGCCACACGGTCGCCGGCCGGGTCGCCGGGTTGCGCCTGGTCGAGTGCCGCCGCGCCGCGCCGCGTTTTCACGGCGACGCCCAGCGCCGCGGGCGCGAGCAGAACCCACGGCGCCAGCATCATCGGCAAGGTTTCCGAGGAGATCGAGCCGAGCGTGGTCAGCACGCGCGGCGACAAGGCGAACGCGATGCCCGCGATCACGCGTGACCCGCGCGAGCCGATGCCGAGCGTTTCGCACAGCTTGACGATTCCCCAGAACCCGGCGAGCAGCAGCAGCGCCCACCAGACGCGCTGGGTGACCCACGCGGGCAGGTGCAGGAGGTGCCCTGCGGAGAAGAAGGTGCCGTGGGGGAAGAAGTAGCCGTAGGCCTGGTTCTGCACCTGGCCCATCGGGGCCTGACTGCTCCACAGGTGAGACGCCCGCGCGAGGAAACCGAGCGGGTTCTGCGCGAGGTCGTATTTGGTGTCGGCGACGGTGAGGCCGGGCGCCTGCGCGAAGGTCAGTACGAAGGCGGCTACTACCGAGCCGACGAGCCAGCGCCAACCGAGTGGCGCCTTGTCCGGTTGCCCCGAGGTGGGGCGCGACGCGCGGGCGTCAGCCTCAGCGGCTGCCGTATTCAGGGGCGTTGAGCAGCGAGGAGTCTTTGTCACCGCTGCGGTCGATCGAGGGCGCCGTGTTCTGCTGGACGGCCGCCGTGATTGCGAAGACGGCGATCGCGCTCAGCAGGGCGCCGCCGACCGCGCTGGCAACAGCCGGAACAGCAAACTTCATCGCGCACTCCAATACGCTCGACGTCGGGGCCTGTCTCCGGTCAACCTAGCAGGTCTATCGAGCTCAGTCGGTCGTTGGGCAGCTCGCAACGCAGCGCGCCGAGCAGGGTGCGAAGTTTGGCGGTGGTCTCGGCCAGTTCGGCCAGTGGATCGGAGGCAGCCACGATCCCGCCGCCCGCGCTGGCGCGCAGAACGCGCTGATCGGCCGATAGTTCGCCGCCGCGAATCGCGACGACCCATTCGCCGTCGCCGTCGTCGCCACACCAGCCCACCGCCCCGCCATAGAACCCGCGCCACGGTTCATCGGTGGTGATGGCGTCGAGCGCGGCGGCGAAGGGCGTGCCGTTGACGGCGGGCGTCGGGTGCAGCAGCAGTGCCAGGTCGAGTGCGGTGGTCGACGGATCGCGCAGCACGCCGTGGATGGGCGTGGCCAGGTGCCAGACCTGTTCGGTGCTGAGAAGCTCGGGCGCGTCGGGGATGTGCAGCTCCGCGCAGACCGGCGCCAGTTGTTGGCGGATCCACTCGATCACGAAGGCATGCTCGGCGTGATTCTTGGTGCTGGACAACAGCTCTCGAGCCTGCGCCGCGTCATCGGCTGGGTCGGCGAGGCGGGGGAGGGTGCCTGCCAGCGGATGCAGACTCACGCGATCACCGTGCCGTGCGACCAGCACTTCGGGCGTCGCGCCGATCAGCGTCTCGCCGTCGCGCCCCGCCGCGGACAGCTCGACCGCGTATACGGCGGCATTCGGATGCCTGGTGAGCAGGTGTCCGGCCAGCACCTCCGGGTCGAGCGGCGCGTCGGCCTCGAGCACCATCGACCGCGCGGCCACCACCTTGCGCAGCTCGTTCGCGGGGTCGCCGAGTTGCTCGACCAGCTTCGTCACCCGCGCCACATGCTCTGGTGCACTGGGTATCTCGGCCACTACCCGCACGCCGGGCAAAGCGGGCAGCGCGGCGGGCCGCCACGGACCCGCGGTGTGCAGCACGCTCTCGGGCTGCCAGAGCGCGGCCGCCGCCCGCGGATCGAACGGCAGCGCGCCGACGATCAGCTTCGGGGCGGCGGTCCGGCGCAACGCCTCGGCCGCCTGCCGGGGATCCGAATACCTCGCGCGCACGCCCGAGGTCCGTAATACCGCGTCGGGTCGAGCGAGCAGGAATTCGTTCATGGTTCTTCGACCATAACGCCGCGACCGTGGCCCCGATCCAGGAGAGCGACCGAACTCTCAACTGCTCGGCGCCACCACGAACCGCTACTGCTCCGGCGGCACCAGGAAGACCGGCCGATGACCGTGCTTGAGCACCGCTTCGGCGACGCTGCTGTGCAACAGCGCGCGCAGCCCCGTGGAACCGCGCGTACCGGCGACGATGATGTCGACGTCGAGCTCATCGGCACAATCCACGATGGCGTTCCAGATCGTGGTGGTGCACTCGGCGGTGCGCGGCTCGGCGTCGATTCCGGCCAGTTTCGCCAGGTGCACGCCCTCGGCGTTGATCTTGCGGGCATCGGTGTAGGCGATGTCCTCCACCTCCTCGTCGGGCACCCAGTCCGGCTGCATCACCCCGGCGAGCCCGGAGATGCGCGCGGCCTGGCGCACCATCGGTTCCCACGCGGTGAGCAGAATCGCGCGTTCGGCGGTCAGGAACCGCCCCGCGTACTCGATGGCTCGTTTGGCGTGTTCGGAACCGTCGTAGGCGATGAGCATCCGATCGCATGCCATGACGACCTCCTGCGCTGGTCGGAGCGGCTTTTTCATCAGATTACCCCTGGACGGGGTGTATCAATCCGAACCGGAGTGGTGGGGTTGGCGCCGGAGCGGGCTACCGTGGAGCGCATGCGGAAATCGCCTGTGGTCGTGTTCGCAGTCCTCGCCGCCGTTGCCACCGCCTGTTCGGGAGGTTCGTCTAACGAGACGTCGCCCGCGGCGAGTAGCAGCGCAGTGGCTGCCCCGTCGGCCGCCGGGGATCCGGCCTCGGCAACACCGACCCAAAGCAATTGTGGCGCGGACTATCTCGCCAAACTCTCCCAGCGAGAGAAGCTCGCCCAGTTGTTGACTGTCGGCATCACCGGTTCGGCGGATGCCTCGAACGTGGTGAGTTCGGAGCAGGTGGGCGGCATCTTCGTCGGCAGCTGGACCGATCCGAGCCTGCTGGACAAGACGGCACTGGACGCGGTGAAAGCGCAGGCCAAGGTGCCGTTGATGGTGACCATCGATGAAGAAGGCGGGCGGGTCTCGCGCGCGAAGAACGTGATCGGCGCCGCGCCGTCGGCCCGCGAGGTCGCGCAGACCATGTCGCCCCAGGAGTACTACCAGTTCACCCTGACCAGGTCGAAGGCACTGAAGGACGTCGGCGTCACTGTCAATTTCGCGCCCGATGCCGATGTGAGCAGCCAGCCCGCCGACAGCGTGATCGGCGACCGCTCCTACAGCGACGACCCGAAGGTCGTCTCCGAATTCGCCGGCGCCTACATTCGCGCGTCCAACGAGGTGGGCCTCGGCTCGGTCATCAAGCATTTCCCCGGCCACGGTTCCGGTTCCGGCGACTCGCACACCGGCGCCGTGACCACCCCACCCCTGGATCAGTTGCAGGACTCCGACCTGGTGCCGTTCCGCGACCTGGTGAACTCCGGCGCGGCGGTGATGGTCGGTCACCTCGACGTCCCCGGCCTGACCGAACCCGACGTGCCCGCCAGCATCAGCCCGGCCGTGATGACGCTGCTGCGCGAGGGCAAGGGCTACGGTGCCCCGCCGTTCGACGGCCCGATCTTCACCGACGATCTCAGTGGCATGGCCGCCATCACCGCCCGCATGTCCATCGCCGAGGCGGTCGAGGCCACGCTCGTCGCGGGCGCCGACAATGCCCTGTGGATCAGTACCGATGCGGTGCCGCAGGTACTCGACCGTTTGGAACAGTCGGTCGCGAGTGGCAAACTGCCCGCCGACCGGGTCGACACTTCCGTACTGCGGATGGCGCGCTACAAGGGCGTAGCGCTGGGCTGCTGATCGCACCCGGCGACTGTGCGGCAAATGAGCGCGGGTTAACTTACCTTCAAGTAAGATAGGTGGTTCACCCTGCGGTAGGAGAGTGGATGGCAGGCGGGACCAAGCGACTTCCCCGGGCGGTTCGCGAGCAGCAGATGCTCGATGCCGCTGTCGAGGTGTTCGCGCGCAAAGGCTTCCATGACACGTCGATGGATGCCATCGCCGCCGAGGCGAAGATCTCCAAACCCATGCTCTACCTGTACTACGGCTCCAAGGACGAACTCTTCCGCGCCTGCATCCAGCGCGAGGGTCTACGTTTCATCGAGGCCGTCGCGCCCGCGGGTAACCCGCAGCTGACCCCCCACGAGCAGGTTCGCACCGCACTGGAGGGCTTCCTCGATTTTGTCGACCGCAACCGGCAGTCCTGGCAGGTCCTCTACCGTCAGGCGATCGGTCAGCAAACTTTCGCCTCGGAAATCGACAATGCCCGTGAGCGCGTCATCGAACTCACCGCGAAGCTGCTGGAATCCAGTGCCAAGAACGCCGACCCCGGTACCAATTTCGAGGTCGTCGCGGCGGCGGTGATCGGCGCGGGCGAGGCCATCGCCGACCGGGTCGCGAGCGGGCGGATCGAAGTAGCGGAGGCGGTCGACCTGCTCGACGATCTCGCCTGGCGCGGTCTGGCCGGGCGCAAGAAGTCCGAGTAGCGGTTGCGGTCGTCCCCTCCGGCTGCGAGGGTGCAGGGTTAGGCGTTCTCCCGCGCCTTTCGCTCCGGCCCTGTGCGCCTGAGCTCGGCAGGCGTTACGACAGGCGGATATCAGTGTTCGGTGTGTTGAAGCCGTGTGCGCACGGTGCGGCGAAATACGGCATCGATCCGGGGCAGTGGCAGGCACATATGTGCGGGCTGTGTCTGGGTCTGCGTGACGGGCACGGTCAGTTGGCCCGTGCCGCGACGAATACCGATGCGATCGTGCTCAGTGTGCTCACCGAGGCGCAGTCGGGTGCGGGTGCGCGCACGACCGCGGGCCCGTGTCCGCTGCGGGGGATGAAGCGCGCTTCGGTGGTCGCCGCGAGTTCGCCGGGCGTGCAGCTGGCTGCCACGGCGTCACTGTTGCTGGGCGCGGCCAAGATCGGCGATCATGTCGAGGACGGTGACGCCGCCGCCTTCGCCCGCCGGCCGATGCGCAAGGTTTCGAGCACTTGGGCGGCACGTGCGCAGCGGCAGGCCGCACAGATCGGCCTCGATGTGGCACCGCTGCTCGCGGCGATCGCCACCCAGGGCGCGGTGGAAGCGCGCGCGGCGCGGTCGTCGACCGAACTGCGCGCAGTCTCGGCCGCCGTTGGTGCGTCCGATCCGGCACTTCCGGCTGCGATCGATGCGTCGGATTCCGTTGGGGCACGGCGGGATTTGTCGCCGTCGATGGTCGAAGTGATCACTCTCGACGAACTCACCGGGCCGACGCAGCTCTGTGCCGCCACTCTCTTCGGCCACACCGCGACGCTGGCCGGTCGACCGGAAAACGTTGCGGCCCTGCAGGAGATCGGGCGTCACGTCGGCCGAATCGCGCATCTGGCCGATGCCATCGAAGACCTCGAGCGCGACCGAGCGCGCGGCCGTTTCAATCCGCTCGAGGCCACCGGCACCGATATGCCCCGCGCCTATGATCTGTTGCGCGAGAGCGAGTCCCGAATTCGGCAGGTCGCGGCCGAGACCGAACTCGACCAGCTGCCGACCGTGCGCTGGGCGCTGCTCGATCCGCTGGCGAGCCTGCTGCGAAACCTCGGCAAAGGTCTGGGCATCGTGGTCGGCCACGTCTGCCGCGCTTCCGTCACGGCGCAACAGCGTTCGCCGTACGAATTCCCGTCCCCGCCCGAACAGCGACCGAACCGGCCCGGTCCGTTCGAGACGCTCGGTGTGGTCATGGGCATCTATTGCACCGGTCTGGCCTGCTGTTTCGACCACACCAGCCCGTGTACCGGCGAGAAAAAGGATGCCTGGGCCAAGCGCTGCGATTGCGGTAGTTGCTGCGATTGCGGTGAGTGCTGCGGTGGTTGCTGCGGCGAGGACGGTTGCTGCAGCGGTTGCGGTTGCGACAGTTGCGGTTGCGACTGTAGCTGCTGACGAAAAAGGCTCGCGCGGTGGCGAATCCGCCTGCTCGCGCGAGCCTCTCAACGCTGAACCCTTACTCGCACTTGACGACCGGGATCGGGTCGTACTTCACGGTCCGCGTGTGTCGCGACACCTGGGTGCCGGACTTGGCATCGGTGATCACCCTGGTGTCGGAGATGGTGAAGCCGGGCGCACCCTCGGAGGCGATGCAGTCCTTGCCCTTGGGCAGGACGACCTCATTGGGCTCGGTCGGCTTCGACTTCTCACCCGTAATCGATTCCACGTTCACGGTTTTGGTGCCCCACAACCGCACGGTGATCTCGGATCCGGTGGCGACCGCCTGAATGTAGACACCGGTCGTGCCGGTATTGCGGAACGCCAGGTCGATCGCGCCGTCGAACACGGTCGCTTCCCGTGCGGCCGGGTAGCGCGAGATGTAGTAGCTGTGCTCGGTGTGTCCGCCGTCTTCCATCCCGGCGAAGTAGGCCGCGTTGTAGAGCGTGGTGGCGAACTGGCTGATGCCGCCGCCGACCGCGGTACTCGGCCTGCCGTGGTCGATGATGCCGGACTCCACATAGCCTTCCGCGGTGGTGCGCGGACCAGTGAACCCGTTGAGCGAGAACGTATCTCCCGGCTTGATCACCGCACCGTCGACCTTGGCGGCGACCGTGCGGATGTTCACCCCGGAGGGTCCGCTGAAGCCGCCGGTGGTGAACTCGCCGATCTTCTCGTTGACCCCGAGCGCACTGGCGGCCTCGGTGGTGAGCTTGGGCTCGATGCGCTGATACACCACCGGGCTGGTGCGCGGACCCGGCTGGGTGAGCAGGGCGGGCAGCTTCTCCAGCGTCTTGGGCCAGTCGACCTTCTCGCCGACCACGGCGGGCACGACGGTCGGCTTGCCCCCGACGACGGTGAAGGTGGCGTCCTTGGGTTCCACCTCGGACTTCGCCAATTGCGGTGCGAGCAGGGCGATCACGGCGTCGTTGTCGATCTGGGGTGCCAGCCCGCCGTTGCCGTCGGGCACGAAACCGAGCACATCGGCGATCTGATCGGTGGTCAGCGATCCCTGAACGTCCTTGCCGGACACAGTGATCGGTGACGCGACGGCCGGTGTCGCGATATCGCGCAACGCCGCCTGCACGGCATCGATCCGCACGGCGACGGGTGCGGCAACCACGGGCAGATCCAGCTCGCTGCTGGCGGCCCACCGCTCGGTGATGGTGGCTCGCGCGCCGTCGGTGTCGAGCACCCGGCCCGGTACCGGCGCGACCGCGACGGGCCTGCCGTTCTCGAACCGCACCGTGCCTTCGACGGTCGGATTGTCGTGTACGCGGAAATCCGCGAGCTGTGCGTCGAGGGCCGCGGTGTCGACGATGCTCGCCACCGGCACCTCGCGGGTACCGAACAGTGAGATCAGCCGGCTCACCGGGTTCAGCGGCTGGCTGCCGACCGCGGCCCAGGTGCGGTCGTAGTCCACCGACAGACCGGCGGCGGCGGGCACCATGCTCGCCTGCACGTCACCGATCCGCACAGGTAGCGGTCGTTCGGCCTTGGGTCCGAGCTCGGTGTGGAGCAGGGCGTCGGCTTCGGCCTGATCCATCCCGCCGATCTCGATACCGGCGACGACGACGCCGCGCGCCACCTCACCCGTGCTCAACGCGAGGTCGGCCAGGTAGGCGGCGGTGCCGACGGCCAGCACGGCGCCGACCGCGATCCCGACCCGCTTGACCAGCTGCTGGTTGTCCGGCGGGGTCGGCGGCTGTGCGCCTGCCGGGCCGGGAGTGGGTGACCAGCGATCGCGGGTCACGGTGGTCAAAGGCTGGGTGAGGGCGGTGGTGTCCGGATCGAAAGTGCGATTTGAATCGAGCAGCTTGCGTAATCCGACCTCGCCCCTTCGGTCGGCCGGTTGTCCGGCGGTCGACTCGCTGGGCACGGAGGTCCTTCCGTTAGGTTGGCCCCGATGTTTGCGGGGTCCGGCCCGAGGGTAACGCGCTTCGGCGCGCTCGGCAGCTCGGCAACCGGGTGGGGACTATGTAAACGCTCCGTGTGGATGACGGATCGGGGTCTGACAGCTTACTAGGCAGCGGAAAGGCTCCGTGTAGTTGCCGGGTCGGGGGTCTGGCAACTACACGGAGCCGATCTGTTTATCGTGGCCCGGAGCGGGGCGTTACAGCCCATTCGGAAGAATTTCGGCGGGTGGGGCGACGCCCGCCCTTCGTCGCGTCTCGAGCTCGCGAGACAATCGACGTGAGAATCGACACCACGGGGTGCGGACAGCGAGGAGAACTGATGCAGCTGGGAATGATCGGCCTCGGCCGGATGGGCGCCAATATCGTGCGCCGGATCGTGCGCGACGGGCACACGGCCGTCGGCTACGAGCGCCACCAAGGCCCCATTCCCGAGCTGGAAGCCGAGCTCGGCGACAAGTTCAGCGGCACGACCGACCTGGCCGAGTTCATCGGCAGGCTCGAGGTGCCCCGCGTGGTGTGGGTGATGATCCCCGCCGGTGCCACCGGTGCGGTGATCGAGAACGTCGCCGAGCTGCTCGAGCCCGGCGACATCATCATCGACGGTGGTAACAGCCGTTACCATGAGGACATCAAGCGCGCGAAGGCGTTGGAGCCCAAGGGCATTCACTACCTCGACATCGGCACCTCGGGAGGCGTGTTCGGCCTACAGCGCGGCTACTGCCTGATGATCGGCGGGAACAAGGCCCAGGTCGATTACCTCGAGCCGCTGCTGGAGACCATCGCCCCCGGCTACGAATCGGCCCCACGCACCCCTGGGCGTACCGGGGAGCCGTCGCAGGCGGAGAAGGGATACCTGCTGTGCGGTCCGCACGGTGCGGGCCACTTCGTGAAGATGGTGCACAACGGCATCGAATACGGCGCGATGGGCGCCTACGCCGAGGGTCTCAACATCCTGAAGCACGCCAACGCGGGCTCGGCGTATCTGCACGGTGAGCACTCCGCCGAGGAGACGCCGATGGAGCACCCCGAGTACTACATGTACGACCTGGACATCCCGGCCATCACCGAGGTGTGGCGTCGCGGTTCGGTCGTCGCCTCCTGGCTCCTCGATCTCACCGCATCGGCCCTGGTCGCCGACCCCGACCTGGACTCCTACGGTGGCCGCGTCTCCGACTCCGGCGAAGGTCGCTGGACCGTCGACGCCGCGATCGACACCGCGGTCCCCGTCCCGATCCTCTCCGCCGCCCTCTACCAGCGCTTCTCCTCCCGCGGCCAAGCCCTGTACGCCGACAAGATGCTCTCCGCCATGCGAAAGGCGTTCGGTGGCCACAATGAGCTGCCGCAGAAGTAGCCAGACGCGCATATTCCGCAAGGCGTTCGGTGGCCACAATGAGCTGCCGCAGAAGTAGCCCCCTATACGCCCCGCAACCGGTTTTCGTCGCCAGACGGAGGCCGGTTGTCGCGTTTTCGGATCGATTCGGATGACCGAAAATCCTCGGATGCTACCCGCCTCCAAGAGTAAAACAACGATGTTCCACAAAATAAGAACACGTTCCTATTTTCCAGGACAAGCGTCCAGCCTGACCTATACCTTGTGGTCAGAGGGGGGGGACAGCCCACCTGATGAGGAAGTAGTCCCGGCCGTCTCGCCGGGGCTTTGGAGGAAATCATGTTCCGGACTTCGCGTATCGCCGCGGGCGTCGCCACCACCGCTCTGGTCGTCGCCGGTGTCGGTGTCGGCCTTGGATCCGGCGTTGCCGCCGCCGCCGACTGTGCGGTGAGCACCCACGCGCAGAAGAAAGATGCGAGCACCGTCGGCGTCACCCACGTCTACGACAAGATCGCCAGCGCCGAGCAGATCGGCGTCGGCACCTCGGTCACCTACAAGGTGATCGTCGGGACCACCGGAATCGGCAACCCGTACGTCAACACCATCACCGACTTCCCGCCGGTCGGCTTCGGGGCGCCGATCAAGACCACCATCACCGCCTATCACGCGGTCGGCGGCCAGGTCACCGAGGACGTCACCGCCGAGCCCAACGCGGGCGGCTGGAAGGTGACGAGCACCGGCTGGTTCGTCAACTCCGGCAACCCGGTCACCATGACCATTACCTACCCGGTGCCGAGCGACATCAAGGTGGGCCAGATGGTCACCAGTGGTGGCGTCGGGGTGGCGGGCACCGTCGGCGTCAGCAATGAAATGCCCGGCCTCACCGCCTGTTTCACCGCACGTGGCGCCAACGCGGGCGAGACCGTGATCGGCAGCCTCGGTGACAACGGGCTCGGTTCCGATGATGGCCAGCTGAGCTCCACCGGCTCGCTGAGCGACATCATCTCCGACGTGCTGCGCAATCTGATCGGTAGCTGATCGCGTAGCGCGTGGTGCGCCGGGACGTCTCTCGCGCTGCCGTCCCGGCGCACCATTCTCTTTGTGGCGTCATTCGTTTCGAACTCTGTGAGGATTCGTGTTCACCTGTATGCGGACAGTGCTGACCGCGCTCGCTGTCATCGCGGTGTCGGTCGCTTCGATCGGGACCGCCGGTGCGGACGGATCGAAGCTGGATCGGATCGAACGACCCGGCCAGCGGCAACAGACGCTGCACGTGTACTCCGCGTCGATGGACCGGGTGATCCCGCTGCGGGTCATCACGCCGCACGACACCAGCGCGCCACGGCCGACCCTGTACCTGCTCAACGGCGCGGGCGGCGGCGAGGACATCGCGAACTGGTACAACCAGACCGACATCGTGCAGTTCTTCGCCGACAAGAACGTCAACGTCGTCACGCCCGCCGCGGGCGCCTTCTCGTATTACACCGACTGGCAGCGCGACGATCCGAAGCTCGGCCGCAACAAGTGGCAGACCTTCCTCGCCGAGGAACTCCCGCCGATCATCGACGCCACCCTGAACACCACCGGCGTGAATGCCATCGCGGGCCTGTCGATGTCGGCCACAGCGGTGCTCAACCTGGCTATCGCCGCCCCGGATCGCTACCGCGCCGTCGGGGCCTACAGTGGCTGCGCCTCGGTCGACGACCCGATGGGCCGCGCCTACATCGACCTCGTTCTCGCCCGTGGCGGAGCCGACCCGGCCAACATGTGGGGCCAACCCGGCGACCCGGCCTGGCGTGCGAACGACGCCTATCTCAATGCGGAACGGCTGCGCGGCAAGGCGATCTACCTCTCCAGCGCGAACGGTCTGCCCGGCCCCGCCGAAACTCTCCCGCCCGGTGCGACGCCGGGAAAGGTCATCGGCATGACCGACCAGATCCTCCTCGGCGGCGCCATCGAGGCGGCCGCCAACCTGTGCACCCAGCGCCTGGCCGCCCGCCTCGCGGAGCTGAACATCCCCGCCCACACCGAATTTCGCTCCGCCGGCACCCATACCTGGCAGTATTGGGAACAAGATCTACACAAATCCTGGCCACTTCTCGCCGCGGCTATCGGTGCGAGCTGACATTCGAATGTCTTCTAGCACTGGGGAATTCAGGTAGTCAAGCCCCCGGAATCTATGGATAACGATCGCGTCGAGGCACCCGATGTGGTTATTAGCTTTGCTCAGATTTCCCCTCGAAAGGCTTGTTATGCATCGTCGAATGATCCGAATCCTGGTCGCGACCGCGGCTGTCGCCGGTATCGCGGCAGGCGCGTCACCCGCGCTCGCCGCTCCCGCCCAACCGGCCGTCGTCGCCGAATTGGGTTCCGCCGGAACCGGTTCCGCGCTGGTGGACCTTCCGCTCGGCATTCTTAAATTCATCATCTGCGGTCCGTGGGCGTCCGCCGAGCCGCATCCGAACCCGATGTGCCGCTGAGGTCTGACAACGAACGGCGGGTGGTCTCCGGATAACCGGAAACCACCCGCCGTCGCTGTGATCAGTGCGGACTAGCGCTCGATGATCGCCACCACGCCCTGGCCGCCCGCGGCGCAGATGGAGACCAGCGCGCGGCCGGAGCCCTTCTCCGCCAGCATCTTCGCGGTCGAGGCGACGATGCGGCCGCCGGTCGCGGCGAACGGGTGGCCCGCGGCGAGCGAGGAGCCGTTGACGTTGAGCTTGCTGCGGTCGATGGAGCCGAGCGCGGCGTCGAGGCCGAGGCGCTCCTTGCAGTAGGCGTCGGACTCCCACGCGGCCAGGGTGGCCAGCACCACGGAGGCGAAGGCCTCGTGGATCTCGTAGTAGTCGAAGTCCTGCAGGGTCAGGCCGTTGCGGGCCAGCAGGCGCGCCACCGCGTAGGTGGGCGCCATCAGCAGACCGTCGGGGCCGTGGATGTAATCGACCGCGGCGACCTCGGAGTCGACCAGGTGCGCGAGCACTGGCAGCTTGTGCTCGGTGGCCCACTCGTCGGTGGACAGCAGCACCGCCGACGCGCCATCGGTGAGCGGGGTCGAGTTGCCCGCGGTCATGGTGGCCTCGCCGGCCTTGACGCCGAACACCGGCTTCAGGGTCGACAGCTTCTCCACGGTCGAGCCGGGACGCAGGTTGTCGTCGCGGGTCAGGCCGAGGAACGGGGTGATCAGGTCGTCGAAGAAGCCACGGTCGTAGGCGGCCGCCATGTTCTTGTGCGAGAGGTAGGCCAGCTCGTCCTGCGCCTCGCGGGCGACGCCGAATTCCTTGGCGGTGATGGCAGCGTGCTCACCCATCGACAGCCCAGTGCGCGGCTCGGCGTTCTTCGGGATCTCGATGCCGAGCATCGAGGGACGCAGCTGGCCGACCAGCTTGAGCTTGTCCTTGGTGGTCCTGGCGCGGTTGGCGGTGAGCATCCACTCGCGCATGTCCTCGCTCACGCCGATCGGCGCATCGGAGGTGGTGTCGGCGCCGCCGCCGATGCCGGACTCGATCCGGCCGAGGGCGATCGCGTCACCGACGGTGACGATCGACTGCAGGCCGGTGCCACAGGCGAGCTGCAGGTCGTGGGCCGGGGTGTAGGGCGAGAGCTTCGAGCCGAGCACGCTCTCGCGGACCAGGCTGTGCTCGCCGACACGCTTGAGGACCGCGCCGCCGACAACCATGCCGAGCCGTTCGCCCTGCAGGCCGAACCGGCTGACCAGACCATCGATGGCGGCGGTGAACATGTCCTGGTTGGACGCCTTCGCGTACGCCTTATCGGAGCGCGCGAACGGGATGCGGTTGCCGCCAACGATGGCAACCGGGCGCTGGGTCTTGGCGGCCTTGGCAGTGTTAGCTGCAGCCTTGGCGGTCGCCGAGCGGGCTTTGCTTGTCACTCGAGTTCTCCATGGTCTCGTCGGTTCCGGGTAACGCCGGCCGGTGGAACAGGCCCCCGTGCGGGTACAGCGTCGTATCGGTTTACATTAAACTTACTCCGGAGTAAGTTCGTTGTCGACACCGTACCCGCAAGTGTGCGCTCACACGGGGGACACTGGGCGGAGCACGGTCACACAACTCGTCGAGCACAGAGAAGGTAGGAACAGTGGCAGCCAAGAGCAAGGGTGCACCGAACCTCTACGGATCTTTCATCCACTCCGCCCCCGGCGCGTTCCTCGCGAGCAAGCTGGGCCTCCCGCAGCCTGCTGAGCTGCGCCGCTACAAGGCGGGCGAGCCCGCTCTGCCGGGCCCGGTCCTGCTCGGTGGCAAGGGCCGCCTGGCCGAGCCGGTCCGCGCGCTGCTGTCGGATTACACCGTCGCGGACTCGCTCGACTCGGGCACCAAGTACGGCGCGCTGGTCTTCGACGCCACCGGCATCGACTCGATCGACAAGCTCGCCCAGCTGTTCGAGTTCTTCCAGCCCGCCATGCGCAACCTCGCCCCTTCGGGCCGTGTCGTGGTTCTCGGCACCACCCCCGAACTGGTCGGCTCGGTCGACGAGCAGATCGCCCAGCGCGCGCTCGAGGGCTTCACCCGTTCGATCGCCAAGGAGCTGCTGCGCGGCGCCACCGGCCAGCTCGTCTACGTGCACCCCGAAGCGGGCGCCACCGCGACCGGCCTCGAGTCCACCCTGCGCTTCCTGCTCTCGGGCAAGTCGGCCTTCGTCGACGGCCAGGTCATCCGCGTCGGTTCCGGCGACTCCGTCGCCCCTGCCAGCTGGGACAAGCCCCTCGCGGGCAAGGTCGCCGTGGTCACCGGTGCCGCGCGCGGTATCGGCGCCACCATCGCCGAGGTGTTCGCCCGTGACGGCGCCACCGTGATCGTCGCCGACATCCCCGCCGCGGGCGAGGCGCTGTCCGACACCGCGAACAAGATCGGCGCCACCGCGCTGGCCCTGGACGTCACCGCCGCCGACGCCGCCGAGCGGCTGGCCGAGTTCGCCGTCGAGCGTTTCGGTGGCATCGACATCGTCGTGCACAACGCCGGTATCACCCGCGACAAGCTGCTCGCCAACATGGACGATGGTCGCTGGAACTCGGTCATCAACGTGAATCTCGCCGCACCGCACCGGATCACCTCCGGCCTCGTCGCCAAGGGTGTGCTCAAGGAAGGTGGCCGCGTGATCGACGTGTCCTCCATCGCGGGCATCGCGGGCAACCGTGGCCAGACCAACTACGGCACCTCCAAGGCTGGCGTCATCGGCATGGTCGACGCCGAGTCCCCGCTGCTGGCCGCGAAGGGCATCACCATCAACGCGGTGGCGCCGGGCTTCATCGAGACCGCGATGACCGCCGCCATCCCGGTCGGTACCCGTGAGGCGGGTCGTCTGATGAGCTCGCTGCTGCAGGGCGGCCAGACGATCGACGTCGCCGAGACCATCGCCTACTTCGCGAGCCCCGCGTCGAACGCGGTGAGCGGCAACGTGGTTCGCGTCTGCGGTCAGAGCCTGATCGGCGCCTGATGACCCAGACCATCACCCTCACCGAGGTTCCCCGCAACGGCGGCCTGTACGCCAAGGCCGCGCTGGGCGCCATCCCGCTGCCCGCTCCGCTGTCGGCTCGCAAGCCGACCCTGCCCGACCGTCGAGTAGTCCTCGAAGGCGTGCGGGTCGACCCCGACCACCTGGCCGCCTACTGCCATGCCACCGGCCTGCGTTTCAGCGACACCCTGCCGCTGACCTACCCGTTCATCCTGGCGTTCCCGCTGGCGATGCAACTGGTAGTCGCACGGGATTTCCCGTTCAGCGCGATCGGTTCGGTGCACTTCGAGAACGTCATCGAACGCACCCGCGAGATCTCGGTCGCCGAGCCCCTCGATTTCTCCGCCCATATCGAGAACCTCCGCGAACACCCGAAAGGCCTTCTGGTGGACGCGATCACGGAGATCAGCGTCGGCCGGGAACTCGTCTGGCGCCAGGTGACCACCTTCCTGCACCAGCAGCGCACGTCACTCTCGGGCGGCCCCAAGTCGGCACCTCCCGCCGACGAGGTCCCGCCGCCCCCGCTGCGCGTGCAGCGCGTCGATCAGAAGATGATCAACCGCTACGCCGCCGCCTCCGGTGACCACAACCCGATCCACGTCTCCGGAATCGGCGCCAAGGCAATGGGTTTCCCCCAGACCATCGCCCACGGCATGTGGTCCGCCGCCGCGATCCTCAGCACCATCGAGGGCCGCGTTCCCGAAAAGGCCACCTACGCGGTCAAATTCGGCAAGCCGATCTTCCTCCCGTCCTCGGTGAACATCTACGCCGACCAGGTCGGATCCGGCTGGGACCTCTCCATCCTGCACCCCAAAAAGGGCTACCCCCACCTCACCGCCACCTTGCGCTGAGGTCTCCTCGACAAGGCCCGCACACTCCAGGGGGGTGTGCGGGCCTTGTTGTATTCGAGATGTCGGCGACAACCACACCAGGGCACCGGATCCCGAGTGATTCGCTGCCCGCGGGGTCGTCGTCGACGGTGAGAGTTCAGGGAGTGTGGGACCCGCGATGAACTGGGTATACGTCATTTCATGCCCAGTGCTGCTGCGCCCGGTCGCCGCGGTCGGCCGGCGCTAGGATCACTTGCTATGCGTGTGGTTGTCCTTGTTCGAACTCTTCGCGGTGTGGTGTGACGAAATCTGATGAAGCGGTTTTCGATCCGGTAGCACCGGTCGAAGAAAAAGTACGTACCCGTGGTGGCCGGTTCGAGTTTCTGGATGCGCTCCGGGGTTTGGCGGCTTTGGCGGTGGTGATCGGGCATTGTGGGGAGCGACTGTGGCCTGAATACGCACGGTTCTCGTCGTCATATTTCGGGGCCGGGATGTTCGGGGTCTTTGTCTTCTTTATCGTCAGCGGCTTCATCATCCCCGCATCATTGGAGCGAGGGCGTTCGCTCGGCGCGTTCTGGGTCGGCCGGTTCTTCAGACTGTTCCCACTGTTCTGGGGCTGTCTGATCGCGGCGATGATCCTGCATTCCGTCGGCCGGTTCGGTCTGCAAGCGGGCTTTCTGGCCGACCCCGGATGGCACATTCTCACGAATGTCACCATGGCGCAGTTCTTCCTCGGCCCACCGGATACTCAGGTGATCGGGGCCGCGTGGACGCTGTCCTACGAGCTGGTGTTCTACCTGTTCGTGTCGCTGTTGTTCCTCGGTGGGCTCAACCGGCGATCGGTGCCGCTGGCCGTCCTCGCGATCGGCTCGATCGTCGCCGCACTGTTTTTGCCGGTCGCGATGGTCAATGGCCCAGAGTCGAGCCTTGCCAGTCGCCTGACGGTCGTAATAGCGACAGTGGCCGTCGCGGTGTTCTTCGCTCGCCGTGCAACCGCAAGACGCTCGGCCGTCGCAGCGGTCCTGCTCGCAGCGATCGCCGTCCCGTTGGTTCTCAACCAACCCGGTCCGTCTGCGTACTCCGCCACGATCTTCGCCACGATGTTCGTCGGTACGGTGCTCTACCGAATGACGGCGGGCGAGATCAGCACCGCGCTCGGCTGGCGAATGTTCGGGTTGGCCGCATGCGTGATCCTCGCGTTCAAATTCGTCGTCGAACAGCCACATCTGGACCCGTCGACCGGCGTGTGGATCCCCTGGTGGAAGGAAGCCGTCACCATGATCTGCGCTTACCTGCTGTTCGCTGTCGCACTGCTGTTGCGCAAGTACTCCTTCCCGCGGCCCTTGCTGTTCCTGGGGCGGATCAGTTTCTCGCTCTACCTCATGCACGCCCTTGTGCTCGGCGCGATAAACCCGTGGACAACATCGGTACTCGGGATATCCGCAGCCTGGCTCACCTGGTGCACCTGGGTGATCGGCTCGATCGCTCTCGCGACTTTGACCTACCACACGATCGAGAAGCCCTTCCACAACCTCGGTCGCCGTCTGATGGACAAGATGGACGCGCGAGCACAACCGGCAGCAACCCCGGCCGACTGACCCAACGCCTACCGAACGAATGCCCCGCTTCCGGCGGGGCTTTCGTCGTTCGGCTTGCCCCGTCACGCGTCGAGCGCTTGCTCCAATTCTCCTCGGCGAAGCCGGAGTTCACGTCGAGTTCGGTTCAACGGCGAACCGGCTATCCGGAGCTGATCGAGATCGACCGCCGTGGCGGCGCGGAGCGCGAGTTGTTGCGCCGACTTCGCGGCTTTGGTGGGTACCCCGATTTCTGCGGCGAATTCGGTCCAGTGCTTCGCACGTAGATTCTTGGTTCGTCCGGCGATCGGTAGCGCCATCGAGTCGTCGTCGTAGACCAGGGTGCATGGAATGTCGTAAATCGGCGCGATATCCCAGCGCCCCACGCTGTCCCGCAGTACCCCGATGTTCTTGCCATGCAGGTCGCCATTGCCGGTCAACCATGCGAACAGGAACTGCAAGTAGAGATTTCGTGCTGCGAGCAGCGGGGCGCCCACTATGCCGACCAGCGCTCCGACCACCTGGACCGAATCGACGTTGTACTTCGATGCGGGCGGCAACCCGAGCACTTGGGTGGCATCCTCGAACGCGAGACGACGCCACGTGTCTCCCTCGTGGACACGGTCGAAACGGCGGACGAGCAGCCCTGGCAGGCCGGACTTATCGTGCACGAGATTCGAATCAGCGACCGCCAACTTCAATGTGCGGGCCGCCGCCAGATGCGCGGCTTCGTTCTCGATCAGGTGCGGGTATCCCGACTGCGATAGCTTCAGGATGAATCGGCCGAATCCCGCGGCGATCGGTGTGCTGATCATCGACGCGCTTGCCTTGTTCTGGACACCTGGGATCGACTGTCGGTCGACATCGTCTACGAGGCAGTCGAATTCGAGCTCCTCGGCTGACATGCAGTCGACAAGCGCGGGAGCGTCAACTGGTTCGGCACCGGTGGGGAAGATCTGAACGTCGCCTGGTGCGTCGGCGCCGACCGCGAGTAGCAGACTGAGTTCGTCATCAGCGCTGGTCTTGACCGCACGACGAAGCACGGTCAAGCGGTGTCCTTCCGGTAACAGGCCAGCGAAGAACGGCGGCACCGACCCGGATCTGCTGATAACCGGGTCGGCACCGAGCGGCAAAGTCGTAGCGATTGCATCCCCAGAATACCCAGGGGTGTAACGGAATTCGGTGCTGCCGTCCGCTCTCCTGCTGATCGAGGCGGCAAGACAACCGGCCTTGTAGATGTCGGCGGCGGTGATCCTTCGCATCGCATCGAAGTCGGTCACGGCGTCACCGTCAGTGCCAACCCGAGTGCGCTGGCGACGGCGGCGACTGTCCCGATGCTGGTGGAACCATGGCCGTGTTCGATATCGCGGACCGTGCGCGTGGAGGTACCCGAAAGTTCGGCCAGCTGCTCCTGCGTCAACTGGTGACGTCGCCGCTCAGCTCGAATCTTCGCGCCTATGTCGGTCAACATGTCCACCACCTGATACTAGTCGGCAGAATATTGCCGAATTGGGTGCCTTCGCCGGTAGCATACCTCAGAATTCGACCAATCGGCAGAATCCTGCCGAAATTGGGTCGGTTGGCAATTGTTTGTCGCGCGGGTCCACCGGATCGGCAGAATATTGCCGAAACATGTCGAAGCGCCCTGTCTGATGGCCGGTTCGCTCGGGTGCGAGGGTGTTCTTCCCAGCTATCGGGCGGAAAATCGCCGGTGCGGCAAGTCCTGGTCGGGGTGAGGAATGTATGAATGCGGCTGAGCCGCAATCGTTTACAGTCGTCCTGGTATTGCCTGGTTTTCGAGTGAGATCAATCGTGGTATTTGCCGATCATTAATTGGATATAACAAAAGGTTCGGCGCAGGCGCGCTGCTCGGCCTCGGTTCTACGCCTTGGCCGAGCTTCGCGTGATGCGATCGATCGATGTCCAGCGATGATGATCGTTTTCGGGTCCGCGCCAGCAATGCCGAATGATGATCTGCGAACAGCACCGACAGCTTGGTCGCCACGTAGGCGACCGCGAGACGCCTGGCGGTCGGGCTGGATAGTGTTGTGCCCCATGGAGTCTGAACTAGTCGAAGAACGTCGCGGGCAAGGTGGTGGGAGATTCCGAGCAACGCGCTGGCGGGTAAGGAGGCCCTTCTGATTCGCCGCGGCGTTCTGCCCGACCGTGCGGCTGGCCACCTCGGTGAGCCGCCGAGCGACGAGGTCAGTGAGTCCGGGATGCCCGGTGCCACTGCGTTTTTCGAGGAAGACTCCGAGTTCTGCTGTAGCCATCGTGACTGTTCCAGTCTGATAGCGACTACCCGCCGAACCGGGTCTGACAGCCCGGCATCTCGACAGTTTCTCGACGGAACTGGTGCGCACTGGAACCCCAGTGCTCGGCCCGCACTCCCGAAAGGGTGTGCGGGCCGTTTTGTCGTCTTAGTGGACGATCAATCGCAATGCGGTGCAATGCGGTTCAGTGACAGGACGAATAGGCTCGCTGTCGTGATCAGTGATGCGCACATCGGTAGCGCGTTCCCGGTAGCCGAACTCAATTCGGCTACCGGGAAACGATATTCGTTCAATTCCCAGGGATCAGGGAAGGATCTGCGGAATGACGTCCGGGGCAACCGCACCTACGATCAAACCGACCAGGGCACCCTGCAAAGCTGGCCCGAGGGCGCAGAGCGGGATGAGGGGAATGCCGACAATGGTGACGGCGCAGATAGTAGCGCCGATCACGGCCCCGACGATCGCACCCGCGGCCGCCCCATTGGCCATCGGATCGTGGTTGGCCGCATTCGGATTGGTGGCGATTTCCTGCGGAACCGTACCCGCGACCGGAGTGGCAGCCTGTGCGGCAGCCGAGGTGTTGGGCTGCTCTGCGACTGTAGCGGCCGACTGCGCGACGACCGGAGCCAACTGGACCGGAACCGGATCCTGCGAAGCCGCGACCAGCTGAATGACCGGGGTCTGCTGCGGGGCAACGCCCGCGACGTCGGCGGAAGCTGTTCCTGCTCCCGCGAAAGCTACCGCGACCGCCATGGGAAGTGCCGCGATTAGAGCCTGACGGCATAATTTGCCGGTAGTCCGACGCATTGATTTTCCTATCCCCTGTACACGCCGCAATCCGTTGGCGTGCTGAATGTTTCGCTGTGCTGCTGATGACAGCGATCAAGTTCTATCCGATCCTGGTCGCCTGGACAAATCCACGGAACGGCTATGAGCGCGCGGCGGAGTTGAGTTCGCGGCATATCCCGGGGACTCGGGCCTGTGCCGAGCGATCACAGCGCGCCGCTGGCGGTCGACTTCGCCGAGCTACCCGACGGGCCGTTACCCACGCAGATCGACGGATACACGTAACGAGCCGCCGCTATCACCTCCGACGCCATGCCAGTTCTCGAAGCGGTGCGGCTGGTGCACGCACGTTCCGCGGCCGACAACCGCGACGGGGCACCGCCACAATCTCATTGCCCGACGGTGACCGGCGGGTGATCACCGATCCGCGAATCGCATTCTGGTCCGGTACCTCGGCGTGCTGGCAACTCTACGAGTTCCGATCCGGTCAAGAGCCTGACACTATCACCGCGATGTGGGCGGGGTAGCGCCCCCGGCGGAGCTAGCTCTGACGGATTCAGCCGGACTGTCCGCTGGTGGGGACGATTCCTCGTTGTCGAAGTTCGGGCTTCGGAACGAGCTGTGCGAGACGGGCACGCCTCGAAACCACGACTGTTCGTGCCGACCCTGCGGTGCGAGACAGCGGTAGGTGTTCTGCAGTCATAGCACTGGCGGGTTCGTCTGACCTGGAATCGGCTGAGGGCTAGTTCTAAAACTGCCGGAGGTCGGTGGGAGTGGGGACGACGATTCCGTAGAGGTCGGTGATGATGGCCAGGGCGCTGGCGTGGAGTTGAGCTGCGGGGACATCGCCCAGGGGGCGGGTGGCGCAGGCTGAGGCGACGATGGTCGGGGTGTTGCCTCGGAGGAAAGCTCCTTCGGTGGTGAAGGTGACGCACATGTGGGTCATGAAGCCGGCAATGATGAGGTTGGGTTTGCCTGTGGCGTCGATCAATTCGGCGAGCTCGGTGTTTACGAAGGCGTTGGGGACAGATTTGACGACGGTGGGTTCGCCGGGGGTTGGGGAGAGCTGGGGATGGATTCGGCCGATGTCGGTGGTGATGTCGTAGGGGGTGTCTTTGCCGCCGTCGTTGATGACGTGGATGACGGGGGTGCCCGCAGCCCTGGCCGCGGTGAGGAGTTCGGCTGCCGCGTCGAGGGCCTGTTCCCAACCGGTCAGTTCCATGACGCCCTGGGTGTAGGTGTTCTGGTAGTCGATCAGGACGAGGGTGGAGTTGGTCAGTGATGCGGGGGTTTCGTCGAAGCCGTTGAGTGCGCGCAGCGTTGTGGAGGTCATGGGATCCACGTTATGGACGGTGCGTTGTGTCGGCAATGTCATGTAACCTGCAGATTCGGACATGGAGGTTGCGGGATGACTGAGCGGCTCATTGTGATCGTGTTGTTCGATCGGGTGGATTTGCTCGATGTCACGGGGCCACCGGAGGTCTTCTCGCTGTTGCAGCGGGAGATGGATGAGCCGACCGGATATCAGGTGGTGTTGGCCGCCGAGTCGATGGCGGCGGTTACTACCTCGGCGGGGGTGCGGATTCTGCCGGATGTGACGTTCGCCGAGTTGGGGCGGGTGGACACAGTGGTGGTGCCCGGGGCGGTGGAGGTGGATAGTCGGCGGCGGGTCAGCGCGGTGGTCGATCCGGGGGTGGTCGCGGCGGTGGCGCGGTTGGCCGAGGGGGCTCGGCGGGTGGCTTCGGTGTGCGTTGGTGCGCATATTCTGGCGGCGGCGGGGCTGCTCGATGGGAAGCGGGCGACCACGCATTGGTCGACCGCGAAGCAGTTGGCGGCCGAGCATCCGAAGGTCCTCGTCGATGCCGATCCGATCTACATTCGCGACGAAAACGTATGGACGGGTGCGGGACTCACGGCTTGTCTGGATCTCACGCTGGCGCTGGTAGCCGATGACTTCGGGGATGAACTGGCGTTGCGGGTTGCTCGCCAGCTGGTGATGTATCTGAAACGGCCGGGTGGGCAGAGCCAGTTCAGTGTGTCGCTCGAGCCGGTGTCCACCACCCGGCGGATCGAGGATTTGCGGCACTACATCACCCGCAATATCGCCAGTCCGCTCACTGTCACCGAGCTGGCCGAGCAGGTTCATGTCAGTGATCGCCAGCTCACACGAATCTTTCGCACCGAACTCGGGATGACGCCCGCGGCCTACATCGAGTCGGCGCGGGTGGAGGTGGCGCGGCATCGGCTCGAGACGAGCGACGAAACGCTCCAACGAATCGCCGCCACTTGCGGATTCAACACCATCGATACGCTCGCGCGTGCTTTCCGTCGCCAGCTCGACACGACCCCGAACGAGTACCGCCGCCGTTTCCGGATCGGGTGACTCACTATGATCTTGGTCGAGAGGTTGTCGGTGATGGATTGAGCTACAAGGGGTTTCGGGATATGGGTATCGTGGAGCAATTGCCGACCGGGTCGGCGACGACGATGCTGTGGGGAATGACAGGACTATTGCAGCTGCTGGTGCGCGGTTTGGGTTCCTGAACAGGTCACCGATAGTTCTTGCCACTGGCAGGCCCGCCGCATATGCCTCGGCAGTCCCGGTCGGCTGGCCAACGCGATACCCGCGTCTTGGCGCTCCAGATGGCCCGCCCGCATCAGGATCAGATCTTCGGCATCGCGGGTGATGCGAACGATGCCGTCGCCTGCCTTCTCCACCACGTCTTTCGGCGGGCTTGTCTTGCCCCCCTTTCATCGGTCTTCTGTCCGGGGTTGTTCTGCTGTTAAACATCTTGTGCGGCGGAAATCCGCGGCAAATCTGAAGTATGAGGGGTTCATAATGAGCAAGATTCGTGTCTTCGGTGTAGCGATTGCGGCGGTGGCCAGCGTCACGGTACTCGGCGCGGGCGTGGCGTCCGCCGAGGAGCCGGCCACCGGCTCGGCCGCGCTGCTCGAGCAGCTCAGCAGCGGAACGGGTGCGACTGAGCCTGTGGTCGAGGAAGAGCCTGCCACCGGTTCCGCCGAAGGTCTGGACCTCGCCGCGCTGCTGGCGCTGCTGACCTCCGGGTCGAGTGAGGCCGAGCCTGTGGCCGAGGAGCCTGCCACCGGTTCCGCCGAAGGTCTGGACCTCGCCGCGCTGCTGACGCAGCTCACCACCGGCACGGCCGCAGCGGAAACCGAGTAGCTCGAACCCTGAGCGCTGTACCTGCGGCACCCGTCGGATCGACGGGTGCCGCACTGCTTCATCGCACGGGGATCAGGCGGTAGAGCCACCACGGGCGGCTCGGGAACGCGGGGTCGTAGATGCGCAGCATCATGCGGCGCTCCAGACCGGTACTGCGTTCGCGCAGCCGCAGGTGGCGCCGGGCGATGTCTTGGGGGCGAACTTCGCTGGTCCACACCGGATCCCAGTCGGGGGACTCGCCGCACGATGCGGTGATGGCGCTGACGCGCTGGGTGGGGGCGAGCGGGGCCAGCATGCGGAAGGCATGAACCAGGAGCTGGGCTTCGGTGTTCCAGTCTAGGTAGACCTTCTTCGCCACGGGGTTGAGGAACATCCACTCGAGCATGTTCACGCCGGCGCCGAGACCGGGGAAAAGGCGCTGGTAGTCGGAGTTCGCTGCCAGCATGTCCATGGTGGGGAAGCGGGTGAGGCAGGCGGGGTGGGTGAGGCTGGCCAGGTCGGCGAGGTCCTCGGCCGAAGGGGCGGTTGCGACGGCACCGGATTCGACGGCGGGCAGGCCGAGTACCAGGATGTGCTTGCGATACCAGTGCGGCACATCGAGGGAATCGAAAAGGCGTTGCAGCATAGCGTGATTCGGGACAAGCGCGCCCGACTCGATCTGACTGATCAGCAACGGAGCCATCTGCGCTCGCGCCGCGAGCTCGGTTCGCGCGAGTCCCGCCGCCAGCCGCCGCTCGCGCAAATACGCACTGAGCGCAGTACTTTCACCCATCGCAACCCCCGAGCCTCGCCCCGACCGACGGCAATTCCAGGATACGCCGGGTTCGGGACCTTACCTCTGAAACGTCATACCCAGGCGCTCAGATAGTTCCTGACATTGGGGGTCAGGTCTCGTAGGTGCGACCACGGCAGTCTGCCCTGGTGCTGAAGCCTGCCGACGATGAGTCCCGGGTGAACGCCCATGGATGCCGCGCGGTCGGTGACCGCGCGTTTGGAAATCGGTGTGGAGAACTCGAGTCTGCCGGGCAGCGCCCATTCCATAGCGAGCTTGTCGGCGGCGTGTTCTGTTTCGTTCTGGGTGGCCGCGCACACGTCCGAGTCCAACGCGATGCCACTGGACAGGTGCCCCAAGTGCACGTGCGCAAGTTCATGTAGCAGGGTGAATACGACACTGTCGATACGCTGGATGCGGCCGGACAGGGCGACTACCGGCGCCCCCGACTTGTCCAGATAGGCGCCGCCGTCGATCTTTCCCGACTTGAACGGCGCTACATAGACCAAGCGAATGCCCTACTGCCGGAACAGGTCAGACAACGCGGCGAGCGCGGAAGGCACGCGCGCGTGCTCGACGACATCGCCCGCGAGTTTCCGGACGTCCCCCAGTGGGGACGATCCCTCGTTGCCGAAGTTCTGGCATCGGAACGAGTTGTGCGAGACGGGCCCGCCTCGAAACCACGACTGTTCGCTCCGACCCTGCGGTGCGAGACAGCTTCCACAACCGGTAGGTGTTCTGCAGCCGTAGCCAGGTGGCAGCCTCCGTGCCGGTTGCTGCCGCGACTTCCAGCGCTGTTTCCGCGGTGATCTCCTTGTGCCCGTTGAGGATCTCGGAAACAGCCTGTGTCGGCCTACCCAGAATCTGGGCGAACTCGGCGACGGTCCAGCCGCGTGCCTCGATCTCGTCCCGGAGGTATTCGCCTGCCGGAAACGCCTGCGCAGGCAGCCCGGCATCTTCATTCATTTCTCAGGCCTCCCCTCACGGCAGATCAGTGGTAGGAACGCAGCACTTTCACCGGTCGCAACCCCCGAGCTCACCCCGCGCCGACGGCAATCCCAGGGTACGCCGAGCTCAGCACCGGAGACCAAAACGGTCCGGAGTCTGAGACTCCGGACCGTTCAACTGGTCTCGCAAGAACATGGGTAACTCACCGGGAACCGGCTAACTCCCCGCACCACCTACCTCCGGCCGCGCGCTCGAGCCGAAGACCCACCTGAGTCTGGCCAAAATACGCGGAGAGGCGGAACAGATCAGAAGGCGGCTTCGTCCAGGTCCATGATGTCGTTGTCCAGGTTGGCGAGGATCGCGCGGGTGGCGGTCAGCTCGGGCAGGATGTTGCGGGCGAAGAACTGCGCCGAGGCGACCTTGCCGGTGTAGAAGGCGACGTCGGAGCCGGTGGCGCCGTTGTCCAGCGCGGTCAGCGCGATCTCGGCCTGGTTCAGCAGCATCCAGCCGATGAACAGGTCGCCGACCGACATCAGGAAGCGCACCGAACCCAGGCCGACCTTGTACAGCTCGGTCGGCTGCTCCTGCGCGCCCATCAGGTGGCCGGTCAGGGTGGCGGCCATGGTCTGCACGTCCTCGAGCGCGGTGGCGAGCAGCTTGCGCTCACCCTTGAGACGCTCGTTGGCCGAGTCGGACTCCAGGAACTTCTGGATCTGGCCTGCCACGTGGGCCAGGGCCACACCGCGGTCACGCGCGATCTTGCGGAAGAAGAAGTCCTGCGCCTGGATGGCGGTGGTGCCCTCGTACAGCGAGTCGATCTTCGCGTCGCGGATGTACTGCTCGATCGGGTAGTCCTGCAGGAAGCCCGAGCCTCCGAAGGTCTGCAGCGAATCGGTCAGGTACTGGTAGGCGCGCTCGGAGCCGACACCCTTGACGATCGGGAGCAGCAGGTCGTTCACGCGGAACGCGACGTCGGAGTCGGCACCCGAGACCGCGAGCGCGATCTCTTCGTTCTGGTGGGCGGCGGTGTAGAGGTAGATCGCGCGCAGGCCCTCGGCGTACGCCTTCTGGGTGGCCAGCGAACGACGCACGTCCGGGTGGTGGGTGATGGTCACGCGGGGCGCGGCCTTGTCGGTCATCTGGGTCAGGTCGGCACCCTGGACGCGGGTCTTGGCGTACTCCAGCGCGTTCAGGTAACCGGTCGACAGGGTCGCGATGGCCTTGGTGCCCACCATCATGCGAGCGTTCTCGATGACGTCGAACATCTGCGCGATGCCGTTGTGCACCTCGCCGACCAGCCAGCCCTTGGCGGGCACGCCGTGGCCGCCGAAGGTGACCTCACAGGTGGCCGAGGCCTTGATGCCCATCTTGTGCTCGACGTTGGTGACGAAGACACCGTTGCGGTCGCCGTAGGTCTCGGTCTCGAAGTCGAAGTGGGTCTTCGGGACGTAGAACAGCGACAGGCCCTTGGTGCCCGGTCCGGCGCCCTCGGGGCGAGCCAGCACCAGGTGCATGATGTTTTCGAACATGTCGTCGGAGTCGCCCGAGGTGATGAAGCGCTTGACACCCTCGATGTGCCAGGTGCCGTCTTCCTGCTTGATCGCCTTGGCGCGGCCCGCGCCGACGTCGGAACCGGCGTCGGGCTCGGTCAGCACCATGGTGGCGCCCCAGTTGCGGTCGGCGATCTTGGCCGCCCACTTCTTCTGCTCTTCGGTGCCGTTGTTGAAGAACACCTGCGCGAAACCGGCGCCCGCGGCGTACATCTGGATGGGCGGGTTGGCGCCGAGGACCATCTCCGACAGGGCCCAGGTGACGGCCGACGGTGCGTTCAGGCCGCCCAGTTCCTCGACGACGCCGACCTTGGCCCACTCGCCGTCTTCGAGCGCCTTGTAGGACTTCTTGAAGGACTCGGGGATGGCGACGGTGTGGGTGTTCGGGTCGAACACGGGCGGGTTGCGGTCGGCGTCGGCGAAGGACTCGGCCAGCGGGCCCTCGGCCAGGCGGCGGACCTCGGAGAGCATTTCCTTGACGGTGTCGGTGTCCAGGTCGCCGAAGGCGCCTGCGTCGAGCACCTTGTCGATGCCGAGGACCTCGAAGAGGTTGAACTCGAGGTCGCGGACGTTTGCCTTGTAGTGGCCCATGTGAGTACTCACTCTCCATTGAGTTCTGGTGCGGTCGGTGGTGTGCCGTTCCCGCCCGTCGCCGGTTTTCCGCATGCTACTCGCGGGTAACTTATTGACCATATTACCGGTGGGTAATCATCTCGGCAAAGGGGTGGGCGGCAATGTGATGTGAAAAACACGCGCGGGTGCCGCAACGTTGCTCGCCGCGACCGCGGGGCTACCGTGAGATGTGCGCATCGAGACGACTGCTGGACCGGCCGAGATCGAGCTCGACGACGTGCGTGATCCGGCATTCCTGCTGGTGATCACGCATGGAGCCGGTGGTGGCGTCGATGCGAAAGATATTCTGGCCGTGCGTGATTCGGCAGTCGAAGCGGGTGGGGCGGTAGCTCGGGTCGTGCAGCCCTATCGGGTTGCCGGTCGACGGGCGCCGGGCAACGCGGACAAGCAGGACGAGGCCTGGCTCGAGATCGTGGCGGCGTTGCGGGCGAGATTTCCCGGGATGCCGGTTGTTCAGGGGGGTCGAAGCAACGGGGCTCGGGTTGCCTGCCGCACGGCCGTTGAGGTAGATGCGCGGGGCGTGATCGCGCTGTCGTTCCCGTTGCATCCGCCGGGCAAGCCCGAGAAGAGCAGGCGCGATGAGCTGCTGGCGCCCGGGGATATCGAGGTCGTGGTGATCAACGGGGGTAGTGACCCGTTCGGGGTGCCCGACGCCGCCGATGCCGCCGAAGTGCGGGTGATACCCAAGCAAGCGCACTCGTTCCGCACCGGATTCGACGTCATCGAGGCGACCGTGGCGCCCTGGTTCGAGCGCTGGAAGCTGGACGACTGATCAGTCGGTGGGCTCGGGGAGGGGGCGTTCGGCGATGAGCAGGGAGTCGATGGCGTCGGGGCCTTCGGTCGGGCGGAACACTTCGTGGGCGAGGGCGATGGTGATGTCGTCGCGGGCCAGGTCGGCGCGTAGATCTTCGGGGGAGAAGAGGATCTCGGGTTCCTGAGGGCCGCCGTAGCCGTCGGTGACGTTGCGGGTGGCGTGACCGAGGATCAGCAGCATGCCGCCGGGGGCGAGCATGTCGGACAGCTGGTGCAGCAGGGCGCGGCGCTCGTCGGCGGGGAGATGGACGAAGACCATCAGGATCAGTTCGAAGGGACCGGTGATCTCGGCGGCTTCGAGTTCGGTGATATCGGCTGTTTGCCAGTGCACGCGGGACCGGACCGAGCGCGACAGGCGGGCGGCCACCGTTCTGCCCTTGTCGATCCCCACCTGCGAGAAGTCGACGGCCGTGACCTGCCAGCCGTGAGTGGCGAGCCAGAGGGCGTGGCGGCCTTCACCGCAGGCCAGGTCCAGCGCGCGGGGGAGCGACGGCGCGACCCCCGACTCATCGGGGAGCAGGGGGATTCTGCGGTCCAGACCGTAGACGTGCTCGACAACGGTGCTGTTCGGCGGTGCGCCCCACACCAATTCGCTGCGGGCATACCGTGCGTCCCAATCCGCTGCGCGCATTCCGCCTCCCCGATTCATGGCCGGACTCAGGCGTGTTCGCAGCGCCGCGGCCGCCGGTCGGCCTGGAGTCATGGTAGCCCGTTCCCGGTGGTTACCCATGGGCTCACGGGACATCCACCCCTTTTCGGGGGTAGTTGCTACGTGAGCCAGATCACTACTTTGCTCTTACCCAGCGAGCCGATCGGGCACCGCAACGGGCAGAGAAAAGGAACACAGCTATGAAAGTGTCTCCAGTGACGGCGGCGGTAACCCCGACGACGCCGGCTACGAGTATGCGCAAGGTGGCCATTGCGAGTTGCATCGGCACCACGATCGAGTTCTACGACTTCTTCATCTACGGCACCGCCGCGGCCCTGGTGTTCCCGAAGGTGTTCTTCCCTGCCCTGGGGTCGACGGCAGGGACCTTCGCCTCCTTCGCGACCTTCGCTGTCGCCTTCATCGCGCGGCCGGTCGGCGCCGTGCTGTTCGGGCACTACGGCGACCGGATCGGCCGCAAGAAGACGCTCGTCTCGACTCTGCTGCTGATGGGTCTGTGCACAGTGCTCATCGGGATGCTCCCCGGCGCGGGCACCATCGGCGTGGCCGCGCCGATCATCCTGGTGCTGCTGCGATTCGGCCAAGGGTTCGCGGTGGGTGGTGAATGGGCGGGCGCGACCCTGCTGACCGCTGAGTACGCCCCGCCGGGCAAACGCGGTCTCTACGCCATGTTCCCGCAGGTCGGACCGGCCTTCGCCTTCATCCTGTCCAGCAGTACCTTGCTCATCACCGGCGCGGTCCTCGGCGACGCGAACGACGCCTTCCTCACCTGGGGCTGGCGCATCCCGTTCCTGTTCTCCATTGTCTTGCTCGCCATCGGCCTGTACATGCGATTGGCGATCGAGGAGACGCCGGTGTTCCGTGCGAACCAGGCGCAGCGAGCACTCGACACGAGCAAGCCGAACGCCCTGCCGTTCCTCGACGCCTGGCGCTTCCAGGCCAAGGAGATCCTGCTCTCGGCCGGTTCGCTGGCTCTGCTGTTCGCCTTCTTCTATATGGGCACCGCGTACCTCACCAGCTACGGGACCAAGACCCTCGGCTTCAGCAGGCCGTTCGTGCTGACCGTTGGTATCGGCGCCGCGCTGGTCTTCGGCGCGGCGATCATCGTCTCGGCGCTGTACTCGGACCGCCTCGGTCGCCGCCGGGTGATCATGGTGTCGTCCGGGCTGGCCGTCGTCTGGTCGCTGATGTTGTTCCCGCTACTCGACACCAAATCCCCGGTGGCCTTCGCGATCGGCGTCGGGATCACCCTGGCGATCTTCGGCATCGCCTACGGGCCCTGTGGCGCGCTACTGCCGGAAATGTTCCAGACCCGCTTCCGGTACACCGGCGCCGGACTCGGCTACAACCTGGCCGGCGTGCTCGGTGGGGCGATTCCCCCGCTGATCGCCGCACCGCTGACCGCGTCCTTCGGCAGCATCTCGATCGGCGTCATGCTGTCCGGGCTCGCCGTGCTCAGCCTGGTCTGCACCAAGGCACTGGTCGAGACCAAGGACCAGGCCATGTAGGACCCGGAAATCACACGACGCGCCCCGTTCGTCATCGAACGGGGCGCGTGCGTTGGCGCCGTGGGCGGCCGGGAATCAAAGCCTGGTGCGCATGAGGACGACGTTGTACTGCGTGTGGATCGTGGTCATGAAGTACAGGTCGCTGCCGGTTTGGTACGGGAAGATCGATGGCGCGTAGGCGGTCGGCAGATCGCGGGCGTCGATCAGTACCTCCGGTCCGCTCCACGGGCCTACGGGGGAGGACGCGCGGCGCATCACCACGGAGTTGAACGGGTCGGTGGTGAGGGAGATGAACTGGCCGAGGTGCTCGTTGTACATCACCGAGAGTTCGCCGACGCCGCCCATGATGGGGGCCGCCGCGTTCACCTCGTTGAGCTTCCAGTCGTGGCCGTCCCAGTACTCGTAGGCACCGAGGTTCTCGATCTGGGCTTCGGGGACGCGGGCGATGAAGGCATCGTTGTTGCGGCCGGCGCGGGTGCCGTATTCGTAGACGAAGCCGCCGTCCTTCACGAAGCTGTTCATCTGGAAGTTGGCGTTGCCACCCTCATCGGGACGGCGGGTGTGGCCCAGATCGGCCCAGGTCTCGCCGTTATCGGCCGAGGCGGCCAGGCCGGAGAAGCTGGTGGTCCACTCACCGGGCGCGTCCCAGGTCTTCACCGACATCAGCGACAGGTACTGCACGCCGTTGGCCGAGATGCCCGCGGTGGGGATGCGGCTGATCTCCAGGAAGGGGATCTTGGGGCTGGGGATCAGGTCGCGCGCCTGGCCGATGACATCGCGCACGACACCGTCGAACATGATCCCGTCGGACGGGTTCTGGTCATGGCTGCGGACCAGGATGTTGGAGCGCCACGCCCAGGTACTGCCCGCGAGCAGGTTGGGGAAGCCGAGGCCCGCGGTGTCGCCGAAGGCGGTGAGCATCTCGCCGCGCCCGTTGTCCCACATGATGCCGAGATCGGTGCCGAGGACGTTGTAGTTCTGGGTGTTGTTGGGGCTGGCCATGCCGGTTACCTGGAACACCGCCTGGGTGCGTCCGTGCAGAACGGGCAGGCCATGGGTGCCGTTGAGAACGGGAATCGGGTTGATGGCGTTCGGGTTCGCCACGGCGGGAGGTGCCGCGCTCACCAGCAAGGCCGTAATACCTGTGAGTGCGGACAACAGGGCGGAGCCGGTCTTGTTCACAGGTGTTCGAGCCTCCGGGTCAGGCCGAAATCCAGGCACGTTCCAGGCTTGCCGTCACGTACCACTCTTCGACTGGTCAGCGAATCGAAGCGATGCTAACAGCCGCTAACAGTGAGGTGCGGCACATACCTCCGGTAGTTGGCATAAATTCCCCGGTGGATTGCTTGTCAGTCGCTACTGCTCATGGCCTTACGCAGCAGCAATGGCAGTTGGGCCATTCGCTCGGCGGCGAAGGTGGCGCGGGAACCGTGCTGCCACGAACGGTCGAACAGGTGTTTGGCGGCGGCGACGGCGTTGCGGTCGCGGGCGGTGGCGCGGTCGGCCAGGGCCTGGGCGGCCTTCACCGGGTCGTCGGCGACGTCGGTGATCAGGCCGATCCGGAGCGCGTAATCGGCGTCGATCGAGTCGGCCGTCATCGCCAGCAGCTTGGCCTGGTCGATGCCGATGAGCTGTGACAATGCGGCGGGGCCTGTCATATCCGGAATCAGCCCGTGGGCGGCCTCCATCACCGAGAATTCGGCTGTGGGGGCGGCGATCCGGAAGTCGGCGGCCAGTGCGATCTGGAGGCCGCCGCCGAAGCAGCGCCCGTGGACGGCGGCGATCACCGGGACGTCGAGGCGGCGCCAGGCCCAGCAGGCTTCCTGAAAGGTATTGGTGCCGCGCAAGGGTCGTGGCAGGAATTCTTTGACGATAGCCACCGGATTGCGAGTGGCCGCGGCGATATCGAGTCCGCTACTGAAGCTCGGACCATTTCCGGTGATGATGACGGCGCGGGTTGTCTTGCGGTCGGCCACTTTTCGGGCCGCGTCGACAAGATCGCGGAGCATTTCCAGGGTGAGCCCGTTGTGTTTGCCGGGCCTGTTCAGTTCGACATAGGCGCGATTGTCGTCGAAACGGACGGTGATGTTGTCTCCCATGTGCCTATCTTACTCGCGAGTCAGTTCGAGTGGGTGGCCACGCGGACGATGGTGCGGCATGATCCGAACGCATCGCGCGTCGTTCGACGCGCGACGATCGAGAGGACTCCCCGAATGCGGATCTGTCTGATGGCCGCGGCACTGCTCGCGCTGCCGGTGCTCTCGGCCTGCGGCAGTGGCGACGAAGCACCTGCGGTGACTCAGGCCGAGCTGTCGAAGTCGTTGCAGGACAAGGGGTTGAAGAATCCCGCGCTGGCCGACTGCGCGGCGAAGGTGTTCCTCGACTCGGGGATGTCGCAGGACGGGCTGCGGGTGATGGTGTCGAACGCGCAGTCCGGCGATCCCGCCGAGCTGCTCGGCGAAGGCGACGCGGCCAAAGTGAGCGCGGCGCAGTCGAAGATCGCGGCGGATTGCGTGCGCGTGGGCAGCTGACCCGAGCGCGTATCGATCGCGCCGATTCAAACCCTCGTCGGGGTCGGCTGCCGGTGTTGCACTGGAACAGCCGACGACGAGGAGGAGCAGCCGTGACCACGGAGAGAATCGCCGACCAGGTCTCGTTCGCCTACTGGGTGCCCAACGTCAGTGGCGGGCTGGTGACCAGCGATATCGAGCAGCGCACCAGCTGGGATTTCGACCACACAGTGACGGTCGTCGTCGGAAACCCGAAACCCGCATCGCGCACCCTGGCCGCGGCCGTGCAGATCGCGCGGGCACTGCGCCCCGGCACCGAGCCCGCGGTGATCGACCTGGTCACTCTCGGGCCCGGTCTGCTCGGCTGGGGCGACCCGGCGGTGACTGCGGCCGCGCGCGCCGTCGCGTCCTCCGAGCTCGTCGTGTTCGCGAGTCCGACCTTCAAGGCCACCTACACCGGACTGCTGAAACTGTTCCTCGAACAGTTCGACGGCGGTACCGGCTTGGCCGGTGTGGTGACGGTGCCGGTGATGCTCGGCGCGGGCCCGGCCCACGCGCTCGCGCCCGACCTGCTACTCAAGCCCGTCCTGGTGGAGATCGGCGGCACCGCCGCACTGCCAGGGCTCTACCTCTCCGATCAGACTTTCGGCGAGGACGGCGTCATCGAGGAATACGCGCGGCGATGGGGACCCGTCGTCGCGGCACTGACAGATCCGGCGGGTAGGCCGGTGGAGGCAACGAATCATGCATGAGCTCTTGGACTTTCCCGCCGACGGCAACGGCCTGCGCCGTGCCTTCGCCAACTTTCCCAGCGGTGTGGTGGCCGTGTGCGCCGAGATCGACGGCGTCCCACACGGTTTGGCGGTGAGCACCTTCGTCCCCGTCTCCCTCGATCCGCCGCTCGTCTCGTTCTGCGTGCAGAACTCGTCGTCGACCTGGCCGAAATTGGCAGGTGCCGGCCACCTCGGCCTGAGCCTGCTCGGCACCGACCAGCAAGCCGCGGCCAAGGCGCTCGGCGCCCGCAACGGCGACCGCTTCCGCGAGACCGCCCTGCACCGCGGAACCGGCGAAGCGGTCTTCATCGACGGCGCCACCGCCTGGATCGAAGGAGTCCCGGAGACACAGGTCAGCGCGGGCGACCACCTCGTGGTGATCCTGCGCGTGAACCGCGTCGCCGCCCGCGAGGACATCGACCCACTGGTCTTCCACGGCAGCAAGTTCCGCACCTTGCACGCGGGCTGATCGCCGCGTAACAGCAAGCGTTTCACCAGCTTTCGCCAAGGGATCTCGACAAATCTGTCACCGGGGACAGCGTTTGTGCCTGTCCACTCCAGTGAACGGGGAGATTCTGATGAGTTCGTTTGTCGGTCGTGTGGGTGCGGTGTGTATCGCAGTCGGCGCAACGTTTCTGGTGTCCGCACCTGCCCAGGCAGGCCCGGACTCGAATGCGTGCCTGACGGTCGCGAACCAGCTTCCCGACACTGTTGTCATCCACTTGGAGAATGCGTTCGAGGACGAATGGTGGGAGGTGGCCCCCTTCACCACCACGATATTGACAGTGGGCGACCAGGCGATCGCCTCCGACGATGGCTGGGTGGTGCGAACCCCGCCACGTGGCACGTGGTACTTCGATTCCGCGCGGAACACCGACTGGGGCTGTGACGGCTCCTGGGTCTTCACCACCTACTGACTCGGGCCAGACCGGCAGAAACGACAAGACCCCAAGGTTGACCTGCGCTCATGCCGAGTTTCGTGCACAGTGGTCGACATTGAGCACTCACCCAGGGGAGTTGGCCGACGGCTCGACACGAACATCGGCTACAACGGGCAAAGCACCTCACATTCCGGACAACGTCTGTACTCACCCGAAACAGGATCCGACCAGGGCAAACCCGGAACGATGAATGGTGTGGTCGTTCCGCAAACGGGAACGCGTCCGGGCGGAGCCGCGGCATGCGCGAGCGCCTCGCCCTCCCTGACGAATCGCACACCGGCATACAGATAGTCCGGGTCATCGCTGCCCTCGTCCACCGCGCGATAGATAACCGAGTAGACCGCCTCGTACTCCACACTCCGAGCCTATTCGCGAATCCCGCCCCAAGTCGCGGGCTGGTGTTCGAACCCTGATGGTCCCGGAAGCCATCCGGCCGGACATCCTGGCTCACCTCGAGAAGTACGTCGACAACCGGCCGGATGCCTACGTGTTCACCGGGTTGAGGGGAAATCCGATGCGGCGGTCCAACTTCACCAAGAACGCGACCTGGAAGGTGGCCACCATGTCGGTAGGGCCGCCGGGCATCCACATTCACGACTTGCGCCATGCCGGGGGCCTGTGGGCCTCGAAATCGGGGATGTCGACCAAGGATCTGATGTCGCGGATGGCCACGACGATATGCGGGCCGCGCTGATCTACCAGCGGGCAACCGATGACGCCGAACGTCGCATAGCCGACGATCTTTCGCAGATGGCGAAGGACTGAGTGCTCGGACAAGATCAACAGAAACAACAAGACCCCCAGGCTGACCTGGGGGTCTTGTGTTTTGAGCCGATGACGGGAATCGAACCCGCGCCATCTGCTTGGGAAGCAGAAGTTCTACCATTGAACTACATCGGCACTGCGCCACTGGGGGCTCTCGCGACTCTATCAGAACTCGCGTGGGGCGATGCAACTGTTGCCGCGTCTGTGGGGGTGGTCGGCGCATCGTTGGGGATCGGGCGCGATTCGGCCGTGGTTGTCGGTGGGTGGATCTAGAGTGCGGGCAGCGGGTTTCGCACATTTTCGTCAGCGTTCGTGCGGGATCCGGCCATGCCGTGTCGTGCGGCGTAACTAGTTCTCCGGCTCGAGGGTTCGGCTCGGTGGGTTGGGTCGATGGCCGGAACGGCGAAAGGCTGACTTGATGAAGCGCGTTCTGTTCGTTTCGGTGATCGCGGCGTTGGCGGTGCTCGGCGCGGGATGCTCGGATGATTCCGGGTCCAAGACCGAGACCACCAGCAAGACCACCACCACCGTGAAGCCGACGACGACCACGGCTGCCCATGATGAGGGGCACGGGGATCCGGGGCATGTGCACACGACGGCGCCCGCGCCGGGGCCGAACATGATGCCGAACCCGAACGGGGACGGGACGTGGGTGCCGTGTGAGGGGACCATCTGTACGAACCCGAACCACGGCGGTGGCGATCCGGTGGAGACCTCCGAGGTTGGCACGCCGGTGCAGCCGACGGTGGTTCCCACCGGTCCCAGCGACATCGTCAACCCGACTTCGGAGAAGCCGCCGACCTCGCCCGGCGCCCTGGTGAACCCGACCATCGAGAAGCCGCCGACCTCCCCGGGCGACATCGTGGCGCCGACGCCGTAGTTCGCCGAGCTGGGAGATCATGGCGGGCCGACGCGGCGACGATGGCATTCGAGTCCAGCCCGCGGGTGAACGCGACTCCGGTTCACCCGCGGAACGGACGAGGTCGCCTGGCGGAGTGGCTGACGCGTCGCCCGCAGGGGTGGGGGCCCTACCTGCGCCGCAGCTGCCTACACTGGGCCGGTGCTGCTCTCCGATCGTGACATCAGGGCCGAGATCGCCGCTGGGCGGCTCGGTGTCGAACCGATGCTCGAGTCGATGGTTCAGCCGTCGAGTATCGACGTGCGCCTCGACGGGCTGTTCCGGGTGTTCGACAACAGCCGCTACACCCATATCGATCCGGCGCAGCAGCAGGACGAGCTGACCAGTCTGGTGGAGCCGAAGCCGGGTGAGCCGTTCGTGCTGCATCCGGGGGAATTCGTGCTCGGGTCCACGCTCGAGGTGTGCTCGCTGCCCGACGATCTGGCGGGGCGGCTGGAGGGCAAGTCGAGTCTGGGGCGGCTCGGGCTGCTCACGCATTCGACGGCGGGGTTCATCGATCCGGGGTTCAGTGGGCACATCACCCTGGAGCTGTCGAATGTGGCGAATCTGCCGATCACGCTGTGGCCGGGGATGAAGATCGGGCAGCTGTGCCTGATCCGGCTGTCCAGCCCGGCCGAGCACCCGTACGGCAGCGCCAGAGCCGGGTCGAAGTATCAGGGTCAGCGGGGGCCGACGCCGTCGCGGTCCTACCTCAACTTTCCCCTCTCGCCCGATTCGCTGAGCGCGGTCGAGACCCGCTGAGGGCCCGCCGTCACGGCGAGACTCAGCACCAGGGTCAGTGCCGGGAGGGTGTCGCCACCGCCGGACGGTGGCCGCACCCAGTGACAGCCCTCGCGGCTCCAGCGGCCCAGATTGGTCGGCAGCATCACGGCGCTGCCGGTGCCGGGGATGTCGATATCGAGCCCCGCGAGCTCGGCGGCCTCTTCCTCGGAGGGCCTGGCGTCGGGCACGGCGAGCACACTCCAGCGGATCTGGCGTGCCAGCACCGGACCGTCACAGCGTTGCTCGCGCAACGCCGTGAGCACCTTCTCGGCGCGCGTGGTCGGTAGGTGCACCACGCAGAGCCGGTCGGTGATCGGCAGCATCACAAAGCCGCCGCGCTCGCGGACGGGTAGCCGGAATTCACGCTGGTAACACCGCACCCAGTCGTCGACAGTTCTGGCTTCCACGCTTCCAGAATCGCCCACGCGCGAGCGCGTGACCACTGCCCCGCACCGCCCTTTCACTGCCTCTGGCAACCGATTCCGCGAACTTGTGGTGTGTCTCACTGTCACGCTCGTACTCTGGAAGGAGCTTGTTAGTCGGATGAGGTGACGCCGTGGTCGGAGAGTGGACAGGGAGAGAGGCCAGAGCTCTTCGCGATGCCAAACGAATGAGCATCCGGGAGTTCGCGGCTCATCTCGGTGTGCACGAACGGCTGGTGTCGAAATGGGAAGCAGGCGGGGTGCGGGTGCGCCCACGTCCGGTGAATCAGGCCGCGCTCGATACGTCACTGGCCCGCTCCGATGATGTTGTGCGCGCGCGATTCTCGACCCTGCTGGCGCCCGCGGGTGATGCCGATCTGCTCGCGTTCGTCGATGCGGGAACTGTCAAAGGTGCTGTGCCCGAGGTGTTGTCGGAGAGGGAGTTGATCATGGCGGCTGCGCACGAGGCCAGCGAACACGCGGCCGCCGCGGAGGGCACCAACGTGGGAGCGACGACGTTGGCCCAGCTCGACGCCGACGTCCGGCGCATCGCCAACGAATACGTCCATGCCGCACCGGCACCGATGATGGTGGAGATGCTGCGGGTGCGCAGGCGGGTGTATCGACTACTCGACGGGCAGCAGAAGCCGGTCGACACCAGCCACCTCTACCTGCTGGCCGGGACGTTGTCGGGGCTGCTGGCGAACGCGAGTACCGACCTGGGCTATCTCGACGCTGCGGGCGAACAGATCAGGGCCGCTTGGGCTTACGCGGAACTGAGCGGACACAACGGGTTGCGCGCGTGGACCCGCGGCATGCACGCGCTGATCGAGAACTGGTCCGACCGGCCGCGCAACGCCGTCCAATTAGCGCGCAGCGGACAGGAATTCGTGGGGCCCGGCCTCGGCCGGGTGCGGCTGCTCAATATCGAGGCAAGGGTGTGGGCGCGGCTCGGCAGCGATACCGAGACCGACCGGTGCCTGCGCGCGGCCGAGGTGGCGGCAGGCGACCGGCGCGACGAACTGCACGACGAGATCGGCGGGGTGTTCGGTTTCGGCCCGCCCAAGGCCGCCTACTACGCGGGCGCCACCTGCATCCAGCTCGGCCGCGCCGAACAGGCACTGGCCGCCACCGAACGCGCCATCACCCTCTACTCGAGCGGCCCGCCGTTACAACGCTCCTACGGCGCCGAATCGCTGGCCCGCGTCGACAACGCGGCCGCCCACCTCATCAACGGCAGCATCGACGGCGCCGCCGACGCCCTGCGCCCGGTCCTCGACCTCCCCGAGGACAAGCGCATCGCCCAGCTGAGCGAACGCCTCGTAGGCCTGCGCCGCCGCATCGCCGCCCCGACTTATCGTGACGCTGTCGAAGCGCGCGGCCTGGACGAACGAATCGAAGAGTTCTGCGTCGCGACGGCCGCCCTCGCCAGTCACCCGAGACTCTGAATCTCCAGATAACGCCTGGTCGCGCACGCACATGGGTACTCGCCGGGGACGAACCAGCTGGTTCACCACCGTGCCGTCGGCCGCGAACGCACGCCCCAGCGCGCCTAGGACTGGCCTAGAAACGCAGGGAGGCGAGACAGCGGGTCGTCAAAATCCATTTGATGGTGGTGGCACCATGGATGGGTGAGTAGCCAACATCCGCATGTGCCCCCGCGCGTTCTCGAGCAGTCGACGAAACTGCAGAACGTGGTCTACGAGATCCGTGGGCCGGTTCATGCGCAGGCAGCACGCCTGGAGGCCGAGGGCCACCGCATTCTCAAGCTCAACATCGGCAACCCGGCCCCGTTCGGCTTCGAGGCGCCCGATGTGATCATGCGCGACATCATCGCCGCCCTGCCGTATGCCCAGGGGTACTCGGAGTCCAAGGGCATCCTGTCGGCGCGGCGCGCGATCGTCACCCGGTACGAGCTGGTGCCCGGCTTCCCTGAGCTCGATGTGGACGACGTCTACCTCGGCAACGGGGTGTCCGAGCTGATCACCGTCACCATGCAGGCCCTGCTCGACAATGGCGACGAGGTGCTGATCCCGGCGCCCGACTACCCGCTGTGGACGGCCATGACCAGCCTGGCCGGCGGTACTCCGGTGCACTACCTGTGCGACGAGGAGAACGGCTGGCAGCCCGATATCGCCGATATCGAATCGAAGATCACCGACAAGACCAAGGCCCTGCTGGTGATCAACCCGAACAATCCGACGGGTGCGGTGTACTCGGCGGAGGTGTTGCAGCAGATCGTCGACCTGGCGCGCAAGCACCGGTTGCTGCTGCTGGCCGACGAGATCTACGACAAGATCCTCTACGACGACGCCAAGCACATCTCGCTGGCCTCGCTCGCCCCCGACCTGCTGTGCCTGACGTTCAACGGGCTCTCGAAGGCGTATCGGGTGGCCGGTTACCGCTCGGGCTGGCTCGCGATCACCGGGCCCAAGGAGCACGCGGCCGGTTTCCTCGAGGGCATCGATCTGCTCGCGTCCTCGCGACTGTGCCCGAACGTGCCCGCTCAGCACGCCATCCAGGTGGCGCTCGGCGGACATCAGAGCATCGAGGATTTGATCCTGCCCGGTGGGCGGCTGCTCGAGCAGCGCGATGTGGCGTGGGAGCGGCTCAACATGATCCCGGGTGTGTCGTGTGTGAAGCCGCGTGGCGCGCTGTACGCGTTCCCTCGGCTCGATCCGAATGTGCACGAGATTCACGACGACGGAAAGCTCGTGCTCGATCTGCTGTTGCAGGAGAAGATCCTGATGGTGCAGGGGACCGGCTTCAACTGGCCCGCGAACGACCATCTGCGGATCGTGACCCTGCCGTGGGCGCGCGATCTGGCCGTGGCGATCGAGCGATTCGGCAATTTCCTGGCCAGCTACCGGCAGTAGGGTTACAGGTGATACTCACTTGTCACGGCTTTGACCAGTGAGTTTCCGGGGTTGTAGGCAGGATGGGGTTCCTGGTATCCCCCGTATAAACAGACTGTGAGTTCGGAATGTTGGATGTTTTGAAGATCTACTAGTGCAAATATCCATCTTTTGTGTACAGTAGACCTCGGCGCTTCGGCGCCCTGGCCCGGTTGTCTACCCCCCCTGGACAACCGAGAGCCTTAGGTACGCGCGCCTACCCCCCTGGGCGCCTGCCTCCGGCGGCGGAGACACCCCCCTGCTCTCCGCCGCCCACAAACCCGCCTCCCCGGGTCTAGGTCAGACCTAGACCCGGGGAGTTTTTTGTGTACGCCATTCGCGGAGAGGCGGGGCGTGTGGGGTGTTCTTGAAAACGAGATCCGTTAAGCTTCGGCCGTGAGCGAGCATCATCACCATCACGACCATTCTGGGCCGATTGCCATCAGTGACACTGCGGCGAAGGTTGTAGTCGGGTTGTTGGCGATCATCGGGGCGGTGGTGTTGGTCGCGACGGTGATTTTGTGGCCGAGCGCGCAGCACGTCGAGATTCCGTTGCCGATGCAGACCATGTCCGGTGAGGCGGTGCAGACCGAGGCCGGAACCGTTGTGATGCAGGACATCGGTCCCTGCGGGAGTCCGTCGAACGGGAAGGTGTTCGCGGACACGCCGCAACCGCCGCGGACCTCCTCCTACACGTGTCAGCGCAGCATCATCGAGCTCAGGTCGGGGCCCGACGAGGGCCAGAAGACGTTGTTCGAGATCGCGCCGGGGCCGGGGCAGCCCGATCTGCGGGCGGGCGACGACATTCGGGTGGTGCGAGCCGCGGATCCGGCGGGCGTCACCATGTACGGCTTCGAGGACTACTCGCGCGGGCTACCGTTGGCCCTGATCGTGCTCGCGTTCGTCGTGGTGATCTGTGTGGTCGCGCGGTGGCGGGGATTCCGGGCGCTCGTCGGGTTGTGTTTCGCGTTCGGTGTGGTGGTGATGTTCCTGTTGCCCGCGCTGCTCGACGGGAAGTCGGCGATTCCGGTCGCGCTGGTGTCGGGGGCGCTGATTCTCTACGTGGTGCTCTACCTCGCGCACGGGGTGAATCTGCGGACCAGTTCGGCGTTGCTCGGGACGCTCGCGTCGATGGTGGTGGCGGCGGTGCTGTCGTGGCTGGCGATCGAGGTCACGCACCTCACGGGGTTGTCCGAGGAACAGAACACCAACGTGGCGACCTACATTCAGCACGTGAGCATCACCGGGTTGCTGCTGGCGGGGTTCATCATCGGTTCGCTCGGTGTGCTCAACGATGTGACCATCACGCAGGCCTCGGCGGCCTTCGAGCTAGCCGCGCTCGACGAAGGCGCGACGCGGCGGGAGATCTTCACCGCGGCCATGCGGGTCGGGCGCGACCACATCGCCAGTACCGTCTACACGCTCGTGCTCGCCTATGCGGGTGGGGCGCTGCCACTGCTGCTGCTGTTCAGCGTGGCGGGGCGGTCGATCACCGATGTGCTGACCGGGGACGCGGTGGCCATCGAGATCACCCGATCGGCGGTGGGTGGTATCGCGCTGGCGTTGTCGGTGCCGTTGACGACGGCGATCGCGGTGATGCTGGCCCGGCCGTTCGGGTCGAAGCAGGCAGCGGTGGCGCCCGCGCGGGCCAGGCACGCCCGGAACTGAATCCGAGCGTCGGACCGGCACCCGGAATTCAGTTCGGCATACCGCGCCCGGAACTCGGCAGGCCTTCGAATCGAGCGGTTACTGACCGGCGGGTGGGAACCCGGGCAGTACGACCGGGGGCAGGGTGGGCAGTACGACCGGGGGCAGACCGGGGACCACGGTGAAGGTGTTGGGGCCCTGGGCGGGCGGCGCGGTGGTGGTTACCTCCGCTTGGCGCGGATTGGCCGGTGGGGCGGCGACGGTTTCGTGTTGGGCCTCGGTGGTCGCGACCGGAGCCGTCGTCGGGCCGACGGCGCTGGGGCGCGGCGGAGTGGACGCGGGGACGGCCTGCGAACCGTCCGTCGACGAACCACGCTCCAGCACTTCGGGGCCGTAGCCGAGGCCGAGGCCGATCGCGGCGACGACCACCAGCGAACTCACCGTCAGCACCGCCACGTTCAGTTCGCGGCGGGAATGAGCGCGGTTGGTGAGTGCGCTGAGCGGGCGGCGGCCGCGGGTGGGCGCGGTCAGCCACGCGGGGGTCGGGTCGTCGTGTTCGCCCATCGGAATCGGCACCGGGGCGACGGGTGCCTGCTGGACCTGGGCGGGCCGGGCGAGCAGCGCGGCACCGCGGGCCAGCGCGGTCTCCGGCTCGGCGGGCACGATCACCGGCACGCCGATCGTGCGCTCGAGCACGCGCGCGATCAACGGAATCCGGGCGCCACCACCGAGAACCATGACCGCCTGCACCGGATGCTGTGCGCGGATGATGACATCGCGGGTCATCCGGGCCGACGACTCGATCGCCAGCATCATCAGCGCTTCGAAATTCTCCTGCGTGAGCAGGACCAGACCCTGCTCGCTGGGTAACGCCACCGCGTTGCTGTTGGACAGCTGCTCCTTGGCGGCCCGGCACAGTGCGTCGAGGGCCGCCAGGCCCGCCGGGTCGGCCGGATGCGCGATCCGGCCCGAGGCGATCTGCTGCTCCCTGATCAGCGAATCCAGGTAGTCGCCGCTGATGTCGCTGATCCGCTCGCACTGGTACACATCGCTGGTGCGGGCGTTGATCACGCTCACCGTGAGACCCGAACTGCCCAGGTCGTACACGGCCAGCGTGGACACTTCGCGCATATCGCTGGTGGCGTGGGCGAAATGCACGGCGGCAACGGCTTCGGGAACGAGCTGGTAGTTGGTGAGCTGGCGCCGTGCCATCGCGGCGCGGACCGCCCTGGCCTGCGGTTCGCTGCGGAAAGTGACGGTGGTGGCGACGACCTCCGGCGATGCGGCCAGCATGGCGGCGATCGCGTCGGCAGCGGACTCCTCGGCCCGCTGTTCGGGCATCGAGATGGATTGCAGCTCGAATGAATACGGTGGGACGGAATCGTGCGGGCCACCGTGCTGCGGACGCGCGAGGCGAACCGTCCCGGCCCCCACCGATACTCCCAGAACCGAACTCATCCACTGCCCATCTCGTCCGTGCTGCACGAAATTCGCCCAGCCCCCGCTTGGCTCGCTACTCTACGGGGTACCGAGTCCGGCGTACACCCACCCGGCTTGACGCCAGGCCGCGCTATCCAAGCAGTTGCGACCGTCGATGATCGAACGGGAACGTACCACCGGGTCCAGGTCGGCCGGTGTCAAAGCGGTGAATTCGTTCCATTCGGTAAGTACCAGCACCACATCGGCGCGATCACAGGCCTCCGAGACCGAGGTGGCGTAGTTCAACGTGGGGAACACGCGGCGCGAGTTCTCCACCGCTTTGGGGTCGTACACGGTGACGACGGCGCCGTGCAGCTGGATCATGCCCGCCACATTCAGGGCAGGCGAATCGCGCACATCATCGGATTCGGGCTTGAAGGCCGCGCCGAGGACGGCCACATTCGCGCCGAGCAGGGAACCGCCGCAGGCGCGGGTGGCCATGTCGACGACCTTGGTGCGGCGGCGCATATTGATGTTGTCGACCTCGCGCAGGAACGCGACGGCGTGATCGGCGCCGAGTTCGCCCGAGCGTGCCATGAAGGCGCGGATGTCCTTGGGTAAGCAGCCGCCACCGAAACCCAGTCCGGCATTGAGGAATCGGCGGCCGATGCGGGCGTCGTAGCCGAGCGCGTCGGCCAGCATGGTGACATCGGCGCCGGTGGCCTCACAGACCTCCGAGACGGCGTTGATGAACGAGATCTTCGTCGCCAGAAAGGCATTCGCCGAGACCTTCACCAATTCGGCGGTGGCCAGGTCGGTGAGCAGGAAGGGGATCTCGGCGGCGATGAGGTCGGCGTAGATCTCGCGGATGTGCTGTTCCACCCATGCCGAACGTTCGCGGCCGTGGTCGAGACCGAGGACGAGGCGGTCGGGACGCAGGGTGTCCTGAACCGCGAAACCCTCGCGCAGGAACTCGGGGTTCCAGGCGACCTCGACCTCGACATTCGCTTGCTCGCGGGCCCGAATACCAAGGGCGGCGGCGGTTCCCACCGGCACTGTGGACTTGCCGACAATCATCGCCGGGCGTTCCAGCATCGGGGCGAGCGTATCAACCACCGCGTGAACGTATTTCAGGTCGGCGCTGTACTCGCCCTTCTTCTGCGGCGTTCCGACACCGAGGAAGTGGACGTCGGCGTGGGCCGCGGCATCGGAGTAATCGGTGGTGAACCGGAGGCGGCCGGCGGCGAGGTTGCGTTGCAGGACCTCCTCGAGTCCCGGCTCGTAGAACGGCACCACTCCATCGGCCAACTTGGCCACCTTGCCGGGATCGACGTCCACCCCGACCACGTCGTGTCCCAACTCGGCCATACACGCTGCATGCGTGGCTCCGAGGTACCCCGTTCCGAAGACTGTGCATCGCATAGTTCTGTTGGTAGGCGGCGCGCGTGGCTACGCCGCGTCAGCGAGGCAAGAGGGGGCGCAACATCTGGTGTACAGGGGGAAACGGTAGCTGGGGTGATTGGCTTGCGGGGCTCTCACCTGCGAGAACGCGGTAGCCGGTCGGTGCACGGTTCGGATCGTCGGCCTGCACTCGCGGCGTACCGCTCGGCTTCGCCGGGATTGGCATAATCGTGTGGAATCGCACGAATTCGCCATCGCGGACGGAGCATTGACTATGCGTCGGGTCCTGTTCGCCACGGGTGGATTGCTGGTCGTGGTGTTGATCGCGGTGGTCGCGCTGTGGCCGGTGTATGTGCGGCCGCGCACGGATGACCCGCGGATGGCCGACGCGATTCTCGTCCTCGGTGGGGCGCACGACGGCCGCGAACAACTCGGTCTGCGGCTGGCCGCGCAGGGGTACGCGCCCCGCGTCCTGGTCTCCAACCCCTACGACCGCAGCCCGATGGTGAATCGAATCTGCCACGGGGGTTACAGCTTCGAGGTCATCTGTTTCGACCCCGACCCACGCACGACCCTCGGCGAAGGCCGCGAACTGGCACGGCTCGGTGCCGGCTGGGACCGCGTCATCGTGGTCACCTTCACCCCGCACATCTCCCGCGCCCGCTACATCCTCGGGAAATGCTGGGACGGGGAGCTGCTGTTCGTCGACCCCGAACCACACCTCTCGCCCGCCCGCTGGGCGTGGGACTACGTATATCAGTCGGCGGGGTACGTGAAGGCCTGGTTCGCCGATTGCTGAGGGGGATCGCCGAACGCGTAAGGCCCCGCTCCGAACAGGAGCGGGGCCTTAGCGGGAAAACTGTTGGGGCGTAAGCCCTATCAGTTGGCCGGAGCGACCTCAGGAGCCGGAGCCGCGACGGCCTTCGGCTTGTCGGCCCACACCGTGGTGCCGTCCGGAGCCTGCAGCACCTGCAGCAGCTCCCAGCCGGTGACGGCCATGGTCGGACCACCGATGGCGATCATGCCAACGATTCCACCGACAGCGGCACCGACGGTCAGACCGGGGATGCAACCGACGGGGATGGTGACGACGCAGCCGATCAGCGCGCCGACGGCGGTGCCGACGAACGTGCCGATGGCGGTGCCGATGCTGAACTTGCTGGAGAAGTCGTTGATCGCCTTCTGGTTCTCCTGCGCCGACGCGATGTCCTTCAGGACCGGCTTCGGGCTGACGACCTGCTGGCCGATGGCCACGCCGGCCGGCCGCTCCGGAGTGAGCTCCAGAACAGTGGAGTCCTTGACGACCTCGGTCTTGGTCGGGATCTCCGCGCCACCGATCGAGAAGGCGATCGGCAGGGCGATCACGACCGCGCCGCTGGTGTCCTTGATCTCGGCGATCTTGGTCTTGGGCGCCTCGGGGGTCTCGCCATCCTGCTCGACGATCGAGAAGGTGCCGTTCTTCACGGTGGCGACGACGGTCTTGTCGACCAGCTTGACCGAGTACTTGATGTCCTGCGGTGCCTCTTCGGCATGAGCAGTGCCCATGGCAACGGTCATCGCCCCGATAACCAGCGCGGCAGCCGCAGTGGTCCTACGGAAGTTCATTCAGGTTCCAATCCATCAGGTGTGGTGCGGCGTGCGATCGAGCGACACGCGAGATCTCGTCAAGCAGGGCATCCGTATGAGATGTCTCCCACTTCTCCCCGAGCAGTGTGTAGACCGGCACAGCATGCAGAACAGCTGGAGCCTAATGGACCGAATCCCCTGAGACCAGAAGGAATTTCGGCGGAGTTAGTAAGCCTGACCTTAGCTTCACCGCAGTTCACGCACGGTTTACGGTGTTCAGCAGGTGTTACGGGAACCCCCTAGCAAACAATTTTGTGAGATTGCTCACAGGCAAACCACAGGTCAAATCCCAGTAAACAAGGTCAGAGCGCAAAAGCCGATCCTACGGTGGACAGCTGTAGTTACTGGCCGGTAACTTAGTGGCGGTTACGATACGAGCAATCGGGTGAGGTCTCCTCGCTCAGACCCTCGTGTTGCCTCGAAAGAAAGGTCGCGACATGAATGCCCTGACAATCACGTTGGGCACGATTGGAGCTGTGCTCAGCCTGTTCTGTTGGGCGTCGTTTATCGGCGGCGCATGGAACATCGGCAAGGCCATCACCATCGGCCAGTCAGCTCCCGATCGTTGGCGACCGTTCTTCCCGCGGTTCAAGAACATGTTCATCGAGGTCGCGGCCCATACGCGGATGAACAAGTTCCGCACCGTCGGCTGGGCGCACTGGCTGGTCATGACCGGCTTCATCCTCGGCGCGATCCTGTGGTTCGAGGCCTACGGCCAGACCTTCGACGGCTCGTTCCACTGGCCGATCATCGGCAACTGGGCGATCTACCACCTGACCGACGAGATCCTCGGCATCGGCACCGTGGTCGGCATCGGCGCGCTGATCATCATCCGTCAGCTGAACCACCCGCGGATTCCCGCGCGCCTGTCGCGTTTCACCGGCTCCAAGATGGCGCCCGCCTATGTCATCGAGACGATCGTCTTGATGGAGGGCCTCGGCATGATCTTCGTCAAGGCGGGCAAGATCGCCACCTACGGGAACGGGCACGCCTCCACCGACTTCTTCACCATGCAGATCGCGAAGCTGCTGCCCGCGAGCCCGACCATGGTGTCGATCTTCGCGTTCATCAAGCTGATGTCGGGCATGGCCTTCCTGTACCTGGTCGGCCGCAACATCACCTGGGGCGTGGCCTGGCACCGCTTCTCGGCCTTCTTCAACATCTACTTCAAGCGCGAGGCCGACGGCAGCGTCGCCCTCGGCGCGGCCGCGCCGATGATCTCCAACGGCAAGGTTCTCGACATGGAGAACGTCGACCCCGAGGTCGACACCCTTGGTGCCGGCCGCATGGAGGACTTCTCCTGGAAGGGCTGGCTCGACTTCACCACCTGCACCGAGTGCGGTCGCTGCCAGTCGCAGTGCCCCGCCTGGAACACCGGTAAGCCGCTGTCGCCGAAGCTGCTGATCATGTCGCTGCGCGACCACGGTTACGCCGCTGCCCCGTACCTGCTGGCCGGTGGCCGCAAGGACGCCGGTGGCGACGAGATCGGCCTGGTCGACGCAGATGGCAAGCCCGATGAGGCCGCGCTGGCCAAGATTCCCGAGGCCGCCCGTGCCGAGGCCGATCGTCCGTTGGTCGGTGGCGAGGATGTCCACGGCATCATCGACCCCGAGGTGCTGTGGAGCTGCACGACCTGTGGTGCGTGTGTCGAGCAGTGCCCGGTCGATATCGAGCATGTCGACCACATCATCGATATGCGCCGCTACCAGGTGCTGATCGAGTCGGAGTTCCCCTCCGAGCTGGCCGGTCTGTTCAAGAACCTGGAGAACAAGGGCAACCCGTGGGGTCAGAACTCCAAGGACCGCCTGAACTGGATCTCCGAAGTCGATTTCGACATCCCGGTCTTCGGTAAAGACGCCGACAGCTTCGACGGGTACGAGTACCTGTTCTGGGTCGGTTGTGCCGGTGCCTACGAGGACCGTGCGAAGAAGACCACCAAGGCGGTCGCGGAGCTCCTCGCGACCGCGGGGACCAAGTTCATGGTGTTGGGTGCGGAAGAGACCTGCACCGGTGACTCGGCTCGTCGTGCGGGTAACGAGTTCCTGTTCCAGCAGCTGGCTCTGCAGAACATCGAGGTCATCAACTCGGTGTTCGAGGGTGTCGAGCAGTCCAAGAAGAAGATCGTCGTCACCTGCGCGCACTGCTTCAACACGCTCAACAACGAGTACCCGCAGGTCGGTGGGACCTACGAGGTCGTGCACCACACCCAGCTGCTGAACCGGCTCGTGCGCCAGAAGGCGCTGGTCCCGGTCGCCACGGTCTCGCAGAACATCACCTACCACGATCCGTGCTACCTGGGCAGGCACAACAAGGTCTACGACGCACCGCGTGAGCTGATGGAAGCCTCCGGGTCGAATCTGATCGAGATGCCGCGGCACGGCGAACGTTCCATGTGCTGTGGTGCCGGTGGTGCTCGGATGTGGATGGAAGAGCAGCTCGGCAAGCGCATCAACGTCGATCGGGTCGATGAGGCGTTGTCGACCAACCCAACCAAGATCGCGACGGGTTGCCCGTTCTGCCGGGTCATGCTCAACGATGGTGTGACCGCCCGTCAGGAGCAGGGCCAGGGCGAGGGCGTCGAGGTTGTCGATGTTTCGCAGCTGATGTTGGACTCGATCACTCGTATCGACGCTGCTGAGTTGTCGGCGAATCTGGTTGTTATCCAGGAGCCCAAGGCTGAGCCGGAACCCGAGCCGGAACCGGAACCGGTGGCCGAGGTCGCCGCTGCGGCCGCGCCGAAGGCCGCTCCTGCTGGTGGCGGTCTTGGCATGAAGGGTGCTGCCAAGGCTCCCGGTGGTGGTCTGGGTATGAAGGGTGCCGTGAAGGCTCCCGGTGGTGGGCTCGGCATGAAGGGTGCTGCCAAGGCACCGGGTGCGAAGGCCGGCGCTGAGGCTGCCCCCGCCGAAACCGCTGCGGCCGCTCCGGCCAAGGGGCTCGGCATGAAGGGTGGAGCGAAGGCTCCCGGCGGTGGGCTCGGTATGAAGGGTGGCGCCAAGGCCCCCGGTGCCAAGGCGCCTGCGGCTGAAGCTGCCCCCGCTGCCGAAGCTCCCGCTCCCGCGGTCAAGGGTCTTGGTATGAAGGGTGGAGCGAAGGCTCCCGGTGGCGGGCTCGGTATGAAGGGTGGTGCGAAGGCTCCCGGCGCGAAGGCTCCGGCCGCTCCCGTCGCGGAAACCCCTGCCGCCGAAGCCGCTCCCGCACCGGCCGCGCCGGTCAAGGGCCTCGGTATGAAGGGCAAGGCCAAGGCTCCGGGTGCCAAGGCTCCGACAGCATCGGCCCCCGCGGCAGCTCCGGCCCCCGAGGCGGCTCCCGCTGAAGCTCCAGTCGCCTCCGAGGTCTCGGCTCCCGCCGAATCCAAGCCGTCGGTGCCCGCGAAGGGTCTGGCCATGAAGTCCGGCCTCAAGCGCCCCGGCCCGAAGGCTCCCGGCACCGCTGCGGCACCTGCCGCGGCACCGGAACCCGAAGCCCCGGCGGAACCCGCGGCTGAGCCGGAAGCGCCCGCGGCGGAGTCGGCCGCCCAGGCCGAGCCGACCAACGGCAACGGCACCTCGGTGGCTCCGCCGACCGCCAAGCCCGGCGGCCTCGGCTTCAAGTCCGGTGCGAAGTCTCCGGGTCGCAAGAACTAACAAACTGAACACCGACAACCAGTGAGGCGCGGATTCCCCGGAACCCGCGCCTCACTGCTTGTCTGGGCACCCGTACCTCCATACGGCCGGTTTTGATATCATGAAGTCGATAGTTTTGATATCTGGAGGTGGGCTATGTCCCGGACATTGATTGACATCGACGACGACGCGCTGAACCTCGCGGCGGAAGAGCTGGGGACCAAGACCAAGGTGGCTACCGTCAACGCGGCTCTGCGTGAAGTCGCGAATCGGCGTGCTGTCGCGAACATGTTGCAACAGTTCCGCGACAGTGACACCGACCTCTCACCCGAAGGAATGAAGGGGGCTTGGCGCTGAGGACCATATTCATGCTGGCGGACAAATCTGCCATCGAGTGGGTTCTCCGCGACCCCGCTGCCGCAGCGGATTTCCATGCTGTCACCAAGAAGCCGGGCACCCTCGTCGCGGCATGTCACCTCACCGCGCTGGAGGTCGGGTATTCGGCCCGCTCGTTAGCGGACTATTCCGCGAAGATCGGGCATCAGAAGTCGCTGGTGTGGCTGCCTGTTACCGAGGAGGCGATGGATCGAGCCCTGGCGGTGCAGGGCCTCCTCGCCGAACGCGGTGCTCACCGCCTCCCGATCCCCGACTTGATCACTGCTGCGACAGCGGAAGTGCACGGCGCAACCATCATGCATGTCGACAGCGACTACGAAACGATCGCTGAGATCACCGGCCAGCCCCACCACCGTCTCCCGACGGGTTGATTCGCGCCGGAACAACCGGTGGCGGACAAGCAAAAGGCCGGTAGCGCGAACGCTACCGGCCTTTTGTGGCTGCTCTACTGCCTACTACTGATCGCGTGAGTACATGGGTAACTTCCCGACCACCTCTCAGTCGCGGCGCAGGTGACGTAGGGCCGAGAGCTCACGGTCGAGCTCCGGACGACACGCTGAAGTCGCGGAGAGGCGGGACAGTCAGTTGGTGCGGACCGACAGACCGGGGTTGTCCGAGAGGACGACGGTCAGGGGCTGGGCGAACAGCTGGGGGGTGTCGCCGGTGATGGCGCCGATGATGTTCGGGATCTCGCAGATGGGGAAGTCGGCGACCGAGGACGCGCTGGAGATGCCGAGGGCAAGGCGGCCGGTGACGATGGCGCCGCCGGAGTCGCCGGGGAGGGCGCAGATATTGGCCGAGAAGCTCTGGGTGAGCTGGCGGTCGCCGACCTGGACGGTCTGATCGATGCCGTTGATCACGCCGCAGCTGAAGCCGGTGCGAGCACCGGACTTGCAGACGGGGGCACCGACCACGGGGACGGCCACGCCGTCGACGGCGATGGGGGCGTTGCCGGGGACACGGACCAGGTTGTTCTCGAAGCGGGCGCGCGCGTTGTCGTTGACCCGGATGATCGAGTAGTCCTGCTCGCCGAGCACCGACTTCTGGAAGGTGCCCAGCTGGGCACCGGCACGGTCGCCGTTGACCTCGTACACGGCGGCCGCGTTGCCGGTGCCCGCAGCCTCGAGGTCGGGGTTGCAGTGGCCCGCCGAGATGTTGATGACGTTGCCCGCGCGGTCGGTGCCGTTGAAGCCGAGCGAGCAGCGCAGCGAGCTGCGGCCGATCACGGAGGCGTAGCCGTCGCCGCCCGCCAGCGCGCCGTTGCCGTCACCGGCGACGGGGGTGGCGGACAGGTCGATCCGCTCGCCTGCCACCGGCGGAGCGGTGACGATGACGCGGGAGGGGTCGATGAAGCTGGGCAGCGGGAGCCCGGCCTGCTGCACGCGCACCGCGATCGAGTTGTTCACGGTGTCGACGACGACGCCACGCACCAGCGCGGAGATCTCCGGCGGTGCGGCGGCGAGCCAGTTCTCGAAGGCGGTCTTCTCGCCGCGCAGGGTGGACTCGCTCTTGGCGACGTTGCGGACCTCGAAACCGGCCGACTGCGCGGCTTCGCGGGCCTGGTCGGTGCCGGGGCCATGCGACAGCGCGACGACGGCGTTGCCCTGGTCGTTCAGCCAGGAACCGGCGAAGACCTGCGGGAACTGACGCTGCGCGGTGGTGGAGAACGCGGCAACCTGCTGCGCGACATCGGCGCGGCGCAGGTACTCGTCGGGGGAGATCTTCAGATCTCGGGTGACCGCCTCGATGAGCTGGGCGGGCAGATCTGCGGGTGCGGGCTGCGCATCGGCAACCGCCATCGTGGGGCCGAACAGCAGAAACGCCGCCGAAGCGGCGAGTACGGATTTCCGAGCTCTTCTCGAGCTTCGCGCGGACGGGGTACGACCCATACGTGGCAGGAGCATGATCCGAACTATATGGGCTCGAGCGACTTATGCCTACTCGGACCGGGCAAGAGATTTCGCTCACCCGGTCCGGTCGGTGATTTGTCCCCGTTCAGCCCGCGTTGGGCTTGGTGCGCACCATGATTCCGCTGCCGACGCCGCCACCGGAGGTCGCCTCGATATCGGCCAGAATGGGCCGGATCGGGATGCCGAGGGAGGCGGTGCCGCCGTAGGGGGCGAGCTGGGTGTTGGCTTCGGTGCAATTGGGCGCGGCCGAGGCGTTCGAGCCGCTGGTGATGCCGAGGGCGAGCGTGCCGGAGACGATGGCACCGCCGCTGTCACCGCCGAGGGTGCAGGCGGTGCTGGCGAAACCGCGGATCGTCTTGCTGACGCCCGCCTCGGTGAACAGCTGGGTCTCCACGTGGTCGGCCGAGACGAAACCACAGGTGAAGGTGGAGGACTGGCCGGTCTTGCAGACCGGTGCGCCGGTGACGGGTTCGGCGGTGCCGGTGAGCGTCAGGGTGGTGCCTTCGGCGCCGCGCACCCGCGGCTGGTCCATGCCCGCGTTCACCGCGCGCTCGTTGAGCTTGATCACCGAGTAGTCGAGCGAGGCGGCGCCGCCCAGCACGGAATGGGTGAACGAGCCGACCTCGGGACTGTTGGGGATATCGCGCACGTTCGGTACGTAGACCGCGGCAGAGCCGCCGCCGTCGATATTCGGATTGCAGTGGCCCGCGGAGATATTGAGCGCGTTGCCCGCGGCGTCGGTGCTGTTGAAACCGAACGAGCAGACATCGACGCCACGCAGGTCGGCGTCGTGCAGGTCCTTCTTCGCGGTGATGTAGGTGTCGCCGCCCATCGGCTTGTACTCCACCGGACCGCCGCCGCCGGGCGAGAGCACCACCTTGATGGTGGCGATCAGGGTCGGCAGGTTGAGCATGTGGCCGGTGGGGGTGTTGGCCACGTTGAGCACCAGCTGGCTGTTGAGCGCGTCGATCGCGATCGAGCTGATCGGCGCGGAGATCGCGGGCGGCAGGCTCGCGATCCACTGACTCAGTTGCACCAGCGCGCCTTCCAGTCCGCCGGCCGAGATCGGCGCGAGGTGGGCCTGGTAGCCGTCGGCGGTGACGAGCTTGCCCGCCTCGGCATCGGTGGTGGCGACGACGGCCTTGCCCTCCGGCGTGAGCCAGGCACCGGCGAACGTGTCGGGGTTCGCGGCGCGGAAATCGTTCGCGTAGTCGCGCAGCTGCTGGGCGCGCGCGGCACGATCGAGGTACTGGGCGGGGGTCATCCCGAGATCACGCGAGAGCGCGGTCACCAGCTCGCCGGGCAGCGCATCAGCGGAAAGTTGTAGTGGCGCAGGAGGTTCCGATGACGCAATACCGGATCCGAGCAGGGGTGCGAGTAGAACAGTCGCGGCGAACCCGGCGGAGGCTGCCTTGACCGCGGCGCGACGCGCCACCAGCTTGCGCATGAAATCCCTTCGTCTACAACCAGTGACCGAGAACACCGCCGGCGGCGATCATGTCGGTCAGCGCATCACTCTAACAGCGTGTCTGGAAACCTGGATGGTCTCCGGACACCGCCCTTCTCGGGCGTCGTCGGTTCACGCCACCAGCGTGGTGTGAACCTCGGTTCCCGCGTCATCCGGGCCGGTTTCACCGACACCCATGAGGTGTCGGTCAGCGCCTTCCCGTCGGCGGACATTGGTAACCCGGCCTCCTGCTCGGGGGTCCGGGGATCGTGAAAGGTTCTGGTTGATCGTCGGCCAAAGTGCGAGGTTGACCGCCGCGTTGTGGTCACGGTCGGCGCGAAACCCGCAGACGCATACAAACACGCGATCCGCCAACGACAGCGTCGGGTTGAGTGTGCCGCAAGCCGAGCACCGTTTACTCGACGGATACCAACGATCCGCCACGGCGACTTCGCCAGCACGCCATTGCTGCTTGTAAACCAACAGCCGGGCGAAGTCGGCCCAGCCGACATCGCTGATCGCACGCGCCAAACGACGGTTGCCGAGCATCCCCGCCACGTTCAAGTCTTCGACAACGAGCCGGTCGTGAGCCTTGACCAACTGGTTAGCGACCTGATGAGCGAAATGACGACGAATATTCGCGACCTTGTGATGGTGGCGGGCCAGCCGGGCGACCGCCTGCCGATGGTTGAGGGATCCTTGCTGTTTCCGGCACACCGACTTCGCGAGCTGTCGTTGCCGATCCAGTCCCGCGGCCAGTGGTTTGGGAGCGGTGTCGATGTGGACGACCTCGGTACCGTCGGCGTTCGCGGCGACAACGAACGCGTTCAACCCGCGGTCGATCCCGACCCAACCACCGTCATCGCCATGTTCGCGGGGCCGGTGATGGTGAGCTGTGTGTAGATCGGATGCTTCGGCAGTCAGGCTGATCCACCAGCGTCGCGCCCGATAGGAGACGGTGGCGGAGAGGATCTTCGCCCGGCCTTTGGTGAGCATTCGCCGCAACCGGCGGGTGTCGTCGCGCACCCGGAGTGCGCCGATCCCGGGCAACGTCACAGAGCGGACTGTGCCCTGGTCACCGACTCGAATCGCCGCCCGCCCCGCCTTGGTGTGTTTGTTGCGGATCCGGAACGCCGGAACAGTTTTGTCTTTTTTCTTGAATCGGGGAAACCCGACCCGTCTACCCGCGCGTTTACCGGTCCGAGAGTCGGAGAACGCGGTCAGCGCACGACCGCAGTCGACGGCGGCTTCCTCGAAGACTTGTTGGCACACTTCGGTACGCCACGCCAGCCCGGTCACTCGCACTTCGGTGACCCCGGCCGCGTTGACCGCGAAGATCCGTCCTGCGGCTTCGGTCTTCTTCCAGGTGTTGAACGCGTTGATCAGATCGAACCTGGTCCACGGGACCGGAGACTCTGGGCAGCTTTTGCGTGTGGTGAGCGCGGTCTTCACGAAATGCAGGCTTTGATTGAACGCGAACCTGGCCGCCCCGGCGTGCCGGGCGAGCACGACGGACTGCTCGACCGTGGGATCGAGGCAGTACCGGAAAGTCGTGTGACGGCTCATCGTCGACGAGTGTGACACAGGCCACCGACACGCTTCGTGCGTGCGCTCCCTCGGAATGCGTTGAGAACGTATCTGAAATGCACGCTCGCCCAGCTGGCGCGGTTACGGTCCCGCTGCTGGATTCAGCGGTAACCCGGGATCCTCATGGGCTCGGGGAGAGTGCCCGGCGGGTAGGTCCCGAAGGGCAGCCGAGGGCGGGTGGTGGAGGGGGCCGGGGTGGTCGACGGCGGGGTGGTCGTCGGTTCCGGGGTGGTCGTCGGTGGCGCTTCGGTGGTGGTCGTCGGTTCCGGCTCGTCGGTGGTCGTGGTGACCGGCGCGGGCGTGGTCGGTTCGATGACCGGCGGTGGGGGCGGCGCGGGTGCGGAAGTAGGGGGCAGGGTTTCCGGGCGGGCATCGGAAATCGTCGGGGGCGTGACTGTTTCGGGATCGCGGATCAGCACCGAGACCGCGACACCGCCGAGCAGCAGGCCGATGAGCGCGGCGGCGGCGATCAGGAAGGGCGTTTTACTGCGGGCGGGTTTCGCGGCGGGCACCACCGCGGGCTCAGCGATCGGCTCGGGTGCGATCGGCGCCATCGCCTTCGTCGGCAGGGGTGAGACCGGCAGCGCCGCCGAATAGGCCTGCGCGATCGCCACGGGCTGCTGCAGCGCGGGCATCACATCGGTGGCGACCGTGGCGTTCTCGGTGACGATCGGATCGGGCGGGGTCGCGCCCGCCGGGGTCGCCAGCACCGCGACCAGCGCGGCCTGGGCGGCGGCATTGGCGAAGGTCTTGCCCGGATCGGCGCCGTCGGTGGGCTGGGGCAGTTCGTCCTCGCCGAGCAGGGCCACCGACTTCAATCCCAGATAGTCCAGTGCCTCGCGCACGCCACGCACGACCTCGGGCGACCAGCCCGCGGGGTGGGTCGCGTAGAACTCGGCGGGACCGCTGAGGTGCTCGGTGGTGAGATCGATCAGGCAGAACATGGCCGTCGCGAGCAGGTCTTCGGCGCGGTAGGCCTCGCCGCCGTCGACATCGACACCGGCCGGGTCACCGATCGCGCGCACGAAACCGGCGATCGAGTGGGCGTGTCCGGTGGGCGCGGGTCCGCCGAGGGCGGCGTCACCGTCGTCGGACATGTGCAGGACCGAAGCACGCTCGATGACCTGGACCGTGCCGTCCTCGGTGACCACCGCGGCGATGCATTCGTCATCGGCGATACGCAGGCCGACCCCAGTGGCCATCGGCGGAACACCCCTCATTTCGGCGTCGACATCGTCCGCGCGAGTCACACCAGCAATTGGCCGTGTCCCATCGCGCGCAGCATTGACAGTAATTCCGATCGTGAGCGCGCGCCTAGTCGACGTCGGATTCGCGCGACGTGATGCTCCACGGTCTTCGCGGAAATGTACAGCCTCGCGCCGATCTCGCGATAGGTCAGACCGAGCAGGACCAGCTCGGCCACCTCGCGTTCGCGGTCGCTGAGCGTGCCCGCCTCGCTGGTCAGCGGCGCGGCGGGTGCCTGCGGCAGCGGTTGAGTGGTCGGCCGCGGCGTTTCGACCGGCTGGGCTTGGGCGCGCACCGAGCGCGCGAGCTTGAGCAACGCGGTGGCGGTCGTCGAATCGCCCGCCGCGAGGGCGGCCTCACTGGCCAGGCGGGCGGCATCCCAGGTGAGACCGAGTTCGGCCAGCGCCGACACCGCGGCCTGAACATCGGCCGCCACCACCTGCCCGCGCAGCACGAGCACCCAGGTGCGCCCGGCGTCGGCCAGCACGCCTGCCTGCCGGTCACCCGCTTCTGCTGACGTCTTCAACGCGTGGGCGTGCGGCAGCAGCGTGCTCGGCGACTCGTCGGCCAGCGCGGCCTGCACCCCGTACCAGTGGAAGGAATTGGTCCAGGCCGGCGCGCGGCCCAGCTTGCGCACCAGCGCCCTTGCCGCGGCGACGAGCGGCTCGATCGGGCGCACATCGCGGAGGCGGACGCCCGCCAGCCACAGTTCGCCGATCGGCAACAGACTCAGCAGGTCGGCTTCCAGTTCGTCGAACAGTGGGCAGGCCGCTTGCCACGCGCGAGCCAGGACCGCGTGATCGCCGCCGCGGCGGGCCAGACCCACGGTGAGGGCATGGGCGAGGAGTTGATCGCGTGGCGCGAGGGCGGGGATGTCGATTTCGGCGAGGGTGCTCGCGGCGCGGCGTTCGTCGCCGCCGAGCAGCGCGGTCCACGCGGTGAGTACCGGAAGCTGGCGGCCACCGCCCATGCCCGCCGCCCGGCGCAGCGCGTCACCGGCGCGGCGGGGCTCGCCGCTGCCGAGACAGAGCAGGGTGGCGATCGAGACAGCGGAGCAGGGCAGATAGCGATCATCGACGTTGTCGGTGTTGCCCGCTTGGATCAGCGCGGAGATCGCCGTGACCGTGCCGGTTCCGTGCGGGTCGAGCGATTCGTCGAGCGCACCCGCGATCAGCCGGGCGCCCGCGTCGGCCTCGGTCGGCGGCCAGTGCCGTGCGGATTCGGACATGCGCGCGGCGGCGGCCTGTTCACCGGCCAGGGTGAGGACCATGGCCGCGGGCGCCCAGTCGGCGCCGATTCGCTCGGGTCCGAGCCAGTTGTACAGTCCGGCCGCACGGCTCACCAGGCCTCGTCGGGTGAGCACGCCCGCACAGATTCGTACCGCGGCGACGAGTTCGGTGCGTGCGATGTTGTCCGCGGTCAGCAGCGGTTCGGCCAGGCGGAGCGCGGTGTCGGTGTCACCCGCGTGCGCGGCGGCCTCGGCCCAGCGCACCGCGATCGACTCCACCGGGGCGCCCGCCGCGGCCGCGGCCGCGTAGCAGCGGGCCGCCTGATCCGACTTCTCGGCTGTGCGGCAGAGGAACTCGGCGAGCCGGGCGTCGACGACGCCGGACTCGGCCAGGATCAGTGCCGTGCGATCGCGCAGCAGACCGGCGTCGAGGCGCGCGGTGAGCAGCCTGCGCTGCACATCGACGTAGCGGCGATCGCCGAGCAGCGTCCGCAGCGGACCGACGGCGGGCGAGAGGAGCAGGTCGGCATCGGTGACCAGCGCGCCCGCCCTGGCACGGTCGATCAGCTCGTGCGCGGTGGCGGTGTCGACCCCGAGCACCTCGGTGAGTTCGGTCGCGTCCAAACCGGTTCCGGTCGCCGCGATGACCAGTGTTTCGAGCAGTTCGGGTTCGATCGACTCCAGCAGCGACCTGGTCCAGGCGGTGACGGCTTCGTTGACCGCTGTCTCGCAGGTCTCGAGCGTCGCCCCGCGGGCACCGGCCAGTGCCGCGACGACACCGCCGGGAATTCCCGCCGTCAGCTGATGGATGTGCGACGCGAGCGGCTGGGAAACGGCCACGCCGAGTTCCCTGGCGAACGAGGTGATGTGGGCACTACCCAGTGCCCGCAGATCCACTGTGCGGCCGTTGCGCGCCACCGCGTCGGCCAGCGCGCGCAGCCGGGGATCGTGTGGGCGAGGCTGGGTGGTCAGCACGACGGAGCGTTGCCCGGTTTCGATTGCCGTACAGAGTGCGTGAAGCTCAGCATCGCTGTAGCGGTGGACATTGTCGACGACGAGCACTGCCCGGTCGGGAACCCGGTTCTCGCCGTGGTCGGCGGATTCGACGACCGGTATGCCGCGGCCACGCAAGTGTGCGCGAATGGCGTTGAGCAGGAACGATTTCCCGGTTCCGGCCCGGCCGCGGATCAACAGCAGCACCGTCTGCTTGGCGGCGGTGTCGAGATCGCGGAAAACGGTTCGGGCGTGCGGGAAGGTCTCGTGGGCGATCTCAGCCACCGTTGCCTCCGAGGACCCGGCCCGGCAGTTGCGTGCCTGATTCGAGGGTCTCGTCGACCGCGCCGCCCACGCCGTCGAGCAGACCACCGGGGTCGACCTTGATGGTGGGAACCTGCGGCCGGGTTGGTGCGGGAGCAGGTGCCGGAGCGGGGGCAGGAGCCGGAGCGGGAGCGGGAGCTGGTGCGGGGGCAGGAGCCGGAGCCGGCGCTGGGGCTGGGGCGGGTGCGGGGTCCTGCCCAGCGGGCGGCGGTTGCTGCGCGGCGGGACCTGGCTGGCCTGCGGGCGCCGGTGTTCCGTCGGCGGGTGCTCCCGCGGCGGGTGCTCCCGCGGATGCCGGAGTTCCCGCCTCGGGCGTGCCGCCAGGAGTCCCCGCGTCGGTCGTGCCGACCGGGATCGCACCCGACGGCGCCGCGGTGCTGGTCGCGCCTGGCCTGGCGGGGTCGGTGACCACGGAGTTCGTGGCATTCGCTGTTCCGGCCGCGCCGCCCGTGCTGGTCGTCGCGGGTACACCGGGGACCGGTGGGGCGCCGGTGGTCGCGGCGGGTCCGGTGGGTGAGAACTGTGTGGCGCCACCGAGAGCGAGGGTGCCGGTGGCCAGCGCGGCCATGGTCAAGGCCGCCGCCGCGACGATCGCCGAGCGTTTGGCCGTGAACATCTTGGTCCGGACGGGCTCGGACGGTGGCAGCGCGAGTTCCTCGACGACCGGTGCCGCGGCCGCTGCCGCCGGTGCCACCCGCACTACCGGGATGGCCACGGTGGGCACGCTGATCGCGGCGACGTCGAGGGCGATCTCGGCCGCGCCGTGTGCCGCACAGGTCGCCGGGTCGGCGCAGGCGATCACGGGCAGGCCGAATTCGGTGGAGATCAGCTCGGCGACCAGGGGGATCGCGCCACCGCCACCGGTGAGCAGTACCTGGCTGATATCGCCGAGGGTGAGTTCGGCGCGGCGCACCGCGTCCTGGAGCAGGCTCATCGAGTCGAGCAGGATCGGACGCAGCAGATCTTCGAGTTCGCCCCGGGTCAGTCGGACCTGTTCGGTGTGGACGGAAGGGCTGAGCATGCCGACCGGAATCGCCGTCGCGGTAATTCTGGAAAGTTCTTCTTTCGCAATTCCGCAGCGTTTCCGCAATGCTGACAATTCGTCTTCGACAACGGGATCGAATGGATCGATATCGTTTCCGTCCAGAACATTTGCCAGCACGTAGCGCATGGTCAGCAGGTCGAATTCCGAACCGGCGATCGCGGTACTGTGCGCCGGGGCGCCGAGCAGCCCGGCCTGCTCGCCGGTACGCAGGACGGTCACCGTCAATCCACCGGCGCCGAGGTCGTATACGACCAGCGCGCCGTCGTCGAGTGGTCCGTGCTCGATCTCGTATCGGCGCACCGCGGCCAGCGGCTCGGGTACCAGCGTCACCTCGGGCAGACCCGAGCGCGCGAGCGCGGACCTGGCCGCCTCGACGGTCTGCTCCGGCCACCATGCCGGGCAGCACGCGACGGTGGTCGGCGCGTCGGTGGCGGTGCCGGCGAGTTCGGCTATCAGCGCGCTGGTCGCGGCGGCGACCAAATCGGCCGCGTCGTGGGTGGAACCGTCCTCTGCCAGCAGATCTACCGGATCGCCGACTCTGGACAAGTAGTCGTCGACGACCACTCCGCGACGATGGCGCGTCGTGTCGGCGAAGCTCACCGATCCGTCGGCGCCGAGCAACAGCGCGCTGCGGTGTGCGCGAACAGTGGCTCCGGTCCCGTCGGCCGTCGTGGCCACGGCGACCGAATTCGCCGCTCCGACAGTGATGCCGAGCGCCAGACGCTCTGTCATGTGACAACCCCGTTCGCAGGACTTCCGGTGGACCGGTAACGCTTGTGTACAGCGAGATCGCCGATGGCGGGCGTCCCATCCGATCTGTCGGTTGCTGGGGAGCAGCTGTTACCTGCGATGGGACAAGTACGGGGAAATTCCCCTAATCGGCGGTGGGCCCCTAATGGGGCACCCCGGCGTGAACTAGGTATTCGCCCCGTTACCTGTAACGACGGACCCACCTAGCGTGAAAGACATTCCAACGACAAACAGATCGGGCACCACCGCCCATGATCTGGAGGAGCTGATCTCGATGACACCGAACGCGATTCTGGAGTTCATCCTCAATCTGCTGCGCGACCCGGAGGCCGCGGCAAGTTACTGCGCCAACCCCTGCCTTGCGCTCGCTGAGGCAGGCCTGGTGGTTACCCCGGAGGATATCTCCGCGGTCGCCCCGATGGTGGCGGAATCCGCACTGGTCAGCGGCGGCTCCCAGCTGCAGGCGATCGTGGCTGCCGGCGCTGCGGCGAGCACCAGCGCGGCCCTCGCCTCCACCGCGACAGCCGCCGCCGCCGTCACAGCGGCCGCAGCAGCCGACGCCGATGTCGACCTCGGCCTCGATGTCGGCCTCGGCGCCGTAGCCTCGGTCGTCGCCGAAGCCGCCGCGCAGGTCGGGGCAGGCCTCGACGTCGCACTGAACGCCGTCACCGGCGCCAACGTGAACGCCGATCTCGGCGCCGACCTGTCCGCCGGTCTGACCGGCGCCCTCGGCGCAGGCCTCGGCCTGACCGGCGCGATCGACAGCGCGGCAGACCTCGGCGCGAACCTCGGCGCAGGCCTCAACGGCGCTCTGAATGGTGCGGTCGGCGTCGGTGGCGATCTTGCTGCCGGCCTCGGTGGTGCTCTGAATGGTGCCGTCGGCGTCGGTGGCGATCTTGCTGCCGGCTTGGGTGGTGCTCTGAATGGTGCGGTCGGCGTCGGTGGCGATCTTGCTGCCGGCTTGGGTGGTGCTCTGAATGGTGCGGTCGGTGCGGGTGGCGATCTTGCTGCCGGCTTGGGTGGTGCTTTGAATGGCGCGGTCGGCGTGGATGGCGATCTCAGCGGCGCCCTGAACGGCGCAGTTGGCGTGGGTGGCGATCTTGCAGCCGGCCTCGGTGGTGCCCTCAATGGCGATCTCGCCGCTGGCCTGGGCGGTGCGCTGAATGGTGCAGTCGGCATCGGTGGCGATCTCGGTGGTGCATTGAATGGTGCGGTTGGCGCGGGTGGCGATCTCGCTGCTGGCCTCGGGGGTGCTTTGAATGGCGCGGTCGGTGTGGGTGGCGATGGAGCTTTGAACGGTGCGGTTGGCGCGGGTGGCGATCTTGCTGCCGCCCTCGGTGGTGCCCTCGATGGCGATCTCGCTGCTGGTCTGGGCGGTGCGCTGAACAGTGGAGTCGACGCAGGTGGCGATCTCGGTGGTGCCCTGAACGGTGCAGTTGGCGTGGGTGGAGACCTGTCTGCCGGCCTCGGCGGTGCCCTGAACGGCGTGACGGGTGTGGGCGCCGGGCTCGGTGCGGGCCTCGATGGTTCGGTCGGCGCTGATGCGGACCTCGGTGCTGGGCTCGGTGGTGCCCTGAATGGCGTGACGGGTGTGGGTGCCGGGCTCGGTGCGGGCCTCGATGGTGCGTTGAGTGGTGCGGTCGGCGCTGGGCTCGATGGTGCGTTGAATGGCGCGGTGGGTGCGGGCACAAATCTCGAAACCGGATTGGACGCGGCCCTCGATGGTGCGGCTGGTGCCGGGGTCGGCCTTGGCGGTGTGCTCACCGGTGCGGCTGGTGCGGGTGCCGACCTCAGTGGTGCGCTGTCGGGTGCGGTCGGTGCGGGTGCCGGTCTCGGTGGTGCGTTGTCTGGCGCCGCTGGTGCAGGTGCTGGTCTCGGTGGTGCGTTGTCGGGTGCGGTCGGTGCGGGTGCTGGTCTTGGTGGTGCGTTGACCGGGGCTGTCGATGCGGGGGGCGATGTCGCCGGTGGCTTGGATGGCGCGGTCGGGGTTGGTGGCGATGTCGCTGCTGGGCTCGGCGGTGGCCTCGATGCCGGGCTGAGCGGTGCGACCGGCGCGGTGGGTGGACTGGGGGCAGGCGTCAGCGGTGGGCTCGGGGCGGCGGCGAACGCGGGGGCGCAGGCCGCGGGTGGGCTCGGTGCTGCCGCGACCACCACGGCGATCACCGGTCTCGATGGTGTGGTCGGCGCGGGTGGGGACTTCGGCACCGGCCTGGAGACCGGGTTCGGCGGTGCCGCGTCGGCGGGTACCGAGCTGATCGGTGGCTTCACCGGTGGGGCGAGCGGCGAGTCGGGTGCCGGCTTCGGTGTCGACGGACTGGTCACCGGCAGTGGTGGCGCCCAGGTCACGACCGGGTTGGAGTCAGCGGTGTCCACCACGACGGGCATCGGCCTGACCACCGGCCTGCAAGGCGGTCTCGGCACCGCCGCGACTCTCGGCACCGACGTCGCGGGCTCGGTCACCTCGGGTGCGCAGGCTGGGTTGACCGGTGCTGTCGAATCGGGTGTTGGTTTGGCTGGTGGTGCCCAGGCTGGTTTGGGCGGGCTCGCCGAGGCAGGTGCGGGTCTGGGCGGTGGCGCGCAGGCTGGTTTGGGCGGGTTCGCCGAGGCAGGTGCGGGTCTGGGCGGTGGTGCGCAGGCTGGTTTGGGCGGGTTCGCCGAGACCGGTGCGGGTCTGGGCGGTGGCGCGCAGGCTGGTTTGGGCGGGCTCGCCGAGACAGGTGCCGGCCTGACTGGATCGGCGGCCGGTGGTGCACAGGTGGGTCTGAACGGTGCTGCGGATGTCGGCGCCGGACTCGCGGGTTCCGCTGTCGGCGGTGCGCAGACAGGGCTGAGCGGCGCCGCGGCGACCGGCGCGGACCTGACCGGCGGTGCCCAGGCCGGAACCGGCCTCGAGACCGGACTCGGCGCAGGACTGTCGGGCTCGGGTACGGGCGGTACCCAGGTGGCGGGCAGCCTCGCGTCCGCCTTCGATGGTTCCGCGCAGGGCAGCACCGCCGCGACCGGCGGCCTCGGCCAGACCACCGCGACGTCGACGACTCAGGCCGACGCGTCCGGCGCGACCACGCAGGGCGTGGTCACCACCGCGGCCGACACCTGGTCCGCGGTCGACGTATCGAGCGCATTCGGTTCCGGCCTGCACGGTTCCGGTCTCGGCGGTACCGAGGCGTCGCTGTTCGGTGAATCGAGTACCGTCACCGATACCGGTGCCGACGTGCACACCGACGGACTGTTCCACTGAGCGAAACGGGCGCTGCGATGGCGATTCTCGCACCGAACGCTGTGCCGCTGACGACGGTGTTGTCCGACACCGTCGCGGCGGCACACGCCGCGGGCCGCGATGACCTGGTCGGACGCCTCGAGAAGGTGGCCGAGCGGGTACGCGACCCGCGGCACCGGATCGTCGTCACCGGGCAGCTCGGTCAGGGCAAGAGCCGGTTCGTGAACGCCCTGCTCGGGTTGGATGTGTGCCGGGTCGGCGACGACGCGACCACCATGCTGCCCCTGCAGCTGTCCCACGGCGAGCAGCAGCGCGCGTACCTGGTGCTCGCCGCGCCGGGCACCGACGAATCGCGGGTGGAGATCCCGTTCGACGAGATCGGCGACATCGATGCCCGCAGCCCGCTGGCGCAGGGCAGACAGGTCGTCCGGATCGAGGCCGAGCTCCCCAGCCAACTGCTGGCCGACGGCATCGTCCTGATCGATACCCCCGGCGTCGGCGGACACGGAAGCGCTTGCGCCGCAGGTGTACTCAGCCTCGCCGTAGCCGCCGACGCGGTGCTCGTGCTCTCCGACGCCTCCACCGAGCTCACCGAACCCGAGCTCACCTTCGTCCGGCAGATCCGCGAAATGTGTCCCGCGGTGGCCGTTCTGCTCACCAAGACCGACCTGTACCCGCACTGGCGCCAGGTGCTCGAAGCCGACCGCGCCCATCTGCTGCGCGCGGAAACCGATGTCACCTTGATCCCGGTGTCGGCGCTGCTGCGCGCGCACGCCCTGCGACTGCAGGACGCGGAGCTGGGCATGGAGTCCGGTTTCGGCGTGCTGTTCGGTTTCCTGCGGGATCGGGTGGTCGCCCGCGATCAGGCGGTCACCCGGCAGGCAGTGGCTCGCGAATTACATTCGGCGGCAGAACATCTGGCTTTGGTGCTGGGCAGCGAGCTGGTCGCGCTGCGCGATCCGGCCAGCGGCACGGCCGCGGTCAACGAGCTGAAGTCGGCCCGCGCCGCCGCCGAGGACTTGCAGCGACGGACCGCGACCTGGCAGCAGACCCTCACCGATGGCATCACCGATCTCGTCGGCGACGTCGACCACGACCTGCGCGACCGCCTGCGCGGCATCGCCCGCACCGGCCAGGAGTGGATCGACGAGAACGACCCGGGCAGGCATTGGGGCGCGATCACCGAATGGCTCACCGGCACCGTCGACACCGCGCTCGGCGACAACCTGCTGCTCACCCACCACAGAGCCGAACTGCTCGCCGAACGGATCGCGGGCCACTTCCATGAGGTCGGCGCGGTCGAGCTGCCGGAGGTGCGCGCCGGGATGGACGACGAGAGCGGCCTGGTGAGCTCGGGTTCGCTGGCCGATCTCGAGCCGGATATCGGCTTCACGAGCAAGGTGCTGGTCGGCATGCGCGGCTCCTACGGCGGCGTGCTGATGATCGGTCTGGCCACGACCTTCGCCGGCCTGGCCATGCTGAACCCGATCTCGCTCGGCGCGGGCCTGATCGTCGGCGGCAAGGCCTATCGCGATGACAAGTCGGCCCGACTGGCGCGCCGCCGCATCGAAGCCAACGGCGAGGTGCGCCGGTTCCTGGACGACGTGGCATTCCAGGCGGCCAAGGACACCAAGGACCGGCTGCACCGCATCCACCGTGCGCTGCGCGACCATTTCGCCGGAGTGGCCGAGCGCAGCCTGCGCTCGATCGACGCTTCCCTGCGCGCCGCACAGGACGCGGCGGCGATGGCGGCCGCGCACCGCGCCGAGCGCACTGTGGTGCTGGAACGCCAACTGCACGCGGTCGCCGAGCTGCGCCGTTACGCGGAATCGATGCAGGTCGAACTGAGACGGGCCGACGGTACGGTATCTGGGTGACCCACCGTTTCGACACCGCCGCGCCCGGCGACCGGACCACACTACCGATCCTGGCCGAAGCGCACGAGCTGATCGGCGCGGCGGCGCGGATGTTCGGCCGCGACGAGTACGCGCGCACCCTGCTCGCCGAATGCGAGTACCGCTTGCGTGAGCCGCTGCGCGTCGCGCTGGCCGGTTCGATCAAGGCGGGCAAGTCGACGTTGCTGAACGCGCTGGTCGGCCAGGCGGTCGCCCCGACCGATGCCACCGAGTGCACTCGCGTCGTCACCTGGTACCGCGACGGCGCCACCCCCACGGTCACCGCCCACGCGGCCGATGGCTCGCGCGCGAATGTGATCGTGCGACGCGGTAGCGGCGCGCACGGACTCACCTTCGACCTGAACGGCCTGCGCTGGGATGCGCGCGGCCCCCGCGAGGTCGACCATCTCGAGGTCGGCTGGCCGTCGCAGGCTTTGTCGCAGACCACGATCATCGACACCCCCGGCACCTCGTCGCTGTCGCGTGAGGTGTCGCTGCGCACCGCGCGGCTGCTCACTCCCGCTGACGCCCAGGACGATTCGCGGACAGGCGCCGCGCCGATCTCGGTGTCCGGCGCCGACGCCGTCGTCTATCTGCTGCGCCGTCTCGATGCCGCCGACGTGCGCTTTCTCGAGCAGATCGGTGCGGGCGCCGGTGGTGCGGGCCCGCTCGGCGTGATCGGGGTGGTCTCGCGCGCCGACGAGATCGGTTCTGGCCGCATCGACGCGCTGCATTCGGCCCGCGATGTCGCCGCCCGGTTCGCCGGCGAGCTGGAACGAACCGGCCTGTGCCAGGCGGTGATTCCGGTGGCAGGTTTGCTCGCGTTCGCCGCTTCGACGCTGCGGCAGCCGGAGTTCGCGGCGTTCGAGGCGCTGTCCGCGGTGCCCGCGGAGGACCTCGGGATCGCGTTGCTCTCGGCGGACCGATTCGCCCGCGCCGATATCGCGTTGCCGGTCGCCCCCGAACTGCGTGCGCAGCTGGCGGATCGCTTCGGCTTGTTCGGTATTCGCATGGCCACCATGCTGATTCGACTCGGCGTCCGCGATTCCTCTTCGCTGGCAGCGGAATTGGCGGCCCGCAGTGGCATCGAGGAACTACGTTCGGTCCTCGAGGTCCAGTTCGGCCAGCGCGCCGAGGAGCTGAAGGCGCATTCGGCGCTGAGTACGCTGGACCGGATCCTGGCCGCTTACCCCGGCACCGAAGCAGATCGCCTGCGGCCGCGCGTGCGGGCCCGGCTCGCCGACGTACACGGTTTCACCGAGCTCCGGCTGCTCGGACGCCTGCGCACCGACGAATTACCCCTGCCCCCAACAGTTCTCGCCGACCTGCACCGCATTCTCGGCGGCGCGGGCGTGGCGGCGCATCTTCGCTTGGGGCTGTCCGCCGAGGCCGACCCGGATTCCCTGCGCGCCACGGCCTTCGCCGCCGTCCGTACCTGGCGAACGCGAGCCGCCCACCCGCTCGCCGACCAAGCCACCACCACCGCGTGCCGTGCCGCGGCCCGCAGTGCGGAAGGAATTCTAGCCGAATTCCGCGCCTGAATATCGAATATCAATTCGATGTGAGATGCGGAATCGTTATTCGCTACGCCGGGTTATGTGTGTATTCTCCCGGCGATGCCCCTATCGGGACCGACACGCGTATTTGCGAAGAAGTTATCAAAAGGAATTCTATACGTGTCGGTGACTCGCCTTTCATTCCGTTTGGCATGGTGGGAGGCTGTAATCCGATGCATCGTTCACCGGAATCGTCAGGTAGCACCCTTCTTGACCGTCGTTGAGGTTTCTCACGACGAATTCACCTCGGAGGCGTCATGGCTAATTTCGATAATCGACCGCAGCAGCCGAAGAATCAGCCGCTGAACGTGACGGATAATGTCGTCGACCACCCTTACACCGTGCAGCGGCTGGTCGAGCAGCCAGTTGAGACGGTGGTGGACCGGCCGGTCACGATGGAGCGCCTGATCGAACGGCTAGTTGTCGACACCGTCGACAACGTGGTCGACCGGCCGGTGACCGTCAACCGCATGGTGGAACATCCAGTGGTGTCTGTGCACGACGACGTGGTCGACAAGCCCGTCACCGTCAACCGCATGGTCGAGCATCCGGTGGTCTCGGTGCACGACGACGTAGTCGACAAGCCCGTGACCATCAACCGCCTGGTAGAGCGGCCGGCCGTGCACATCGTCGACGAGGTTGTGGACAAGCCGGTGCGGGTGTCCCGCCGCATCGAACGGCCGGTGGTCAACGTCGTCGACGACGTCGTCGACAAGCCGATCGATGTGCACCGCCTCGTCGAGCACCCCATCGTCAAGATCGTCGACAAGGTCACCGATAAGCCGATCGATGTGCGGCGCAATGTCGAGCACCCGGTGGTCAACATCGTCGACAAGATCACCGATAAGCCCGTCGACGTGCAGCGACTGGTGGAGAAGCTGGTCGTCAACATCGTCGACAACGTGCAGACCCGGCCCACCGAGGTGCAGCGCCTGGTCGAGAATCTGATCGTCGATATTCGCGACAACGTGGTCGACAAGCCGGTCAAGGTCCAGCGTCGGGTCGAGAAGCCGGTGGTCTCGGTCGTCGACAAGGTCGTCGAAGTACCTGTCCAGCGCATCGTCGAACGGGTCGTCGAGAAGCCGGTGGACAAGATCATCGAGACGATCGTCGAGAAGCCGGTGGAGAAGATCGTCGAGAAGATCATCGAGGTGCCGGTCGAGAAGATCGTCTACAAGACCGTGGAGAAGCCGGTCGAGCGGATCGTCGAGGTGGTCGTCGAGAAGCCGGTAGTCAAGATCGTCGAGGTGCCGCGGGAAGTGCTCGTGGAGCGAATCGTGGAGAAGCCGGTCGAGAAGGTCGTCGATCGTGTCGTCGAGAAGGTCGTGGAGCGGCCCAACATCGTCGAGAAGGTGGTGGAGAAGCCGGTCGATCGCGTGGTCGAGAAGGTCGTGGAGCGGCCCAACATCGTCGAGAAGGTGGTGGAGAAGCCGGTCGATCGCGTGGTCGAGCGGGTGGTCGAGAAGCCGCATGTGGTCGAGAAGGTGGTGGAGAAGCCGGTCGACCGCATCGTGCAGAAGGTGGTCGAGAAGGTCAACCTGATCGAGAACATCATCGAGAAGCTGGTCGATCGGCCGGTTTCCCGGATTGTCGAGAAGCCCAACATCATCGAGAAGGTGATCGAGAAGCCGGTGGACCGCCCGGTCGCCAAGACGGTGGAGAAGCCCAACATCGTCGAGAACGTGATCGAGAAGATCGTCGACCGCATCGTCGATACCGTCGTGGAGAAGCCGCATGTTGTCGAGAACATCGTCGAGAAGCCGGTCGACAGGGTGGTCAACCGGGTCGTCGAGATGCCCAACATCATCGAGAAGGTGATCGACAAGCCGGTGGATCGGGTGGTGGAGAAGGTTGTCGAGCAGCCGAAGATCGTCGAGAAGGTGGTCGACAAGCCGGTGGAGAAGGTGTTCGAGAAGACCGTGCAGACCCCGATTCTCATCGAGAAGGTTGTCCACAAGGACGTCGAGATCGTCGAGGAGCGGGTGGTCGAGCATCCCATCGAAACGATCGTCGAACGCATCGTCGAACGGCCGGTCTACAAGGAGGTCGAGCGGGTTGTCGAGAAGCCGGTGGAGAAGATCGTCGAGGTCGTCGTCGAGAAGCCGGTGATCGTGCACAAGTACGTGGAGCGCCCGGTCGAGCGGGTGGTCGAGCACCGTGGTGACACCACGTCCACGTTCGTCCACGAGTCGGAGGCGCAGGACAAGGACGTGCACGCGATCTATGTCGGTGACGGCCATCGGGCACCGCGCACGGAATGGGTGGAACGGTCGACCGGTGAGCACCCTGCCGACAACATCGCCGGCAATGGGCCGAAGGCCGGAGCTCACCGTGCCGATCCGGGCCAGCCGAGGAAGGACGTCCCGCCGAGCGACAAGAAGGACCGCCGTCATCGCCGTTGAGCCGGGCGGAATTCGAGATGCGTTTCACCGCTGCGGCGGCAACTCTGGAAGAGGAGTTATGAAAATGAGTATTCTCGCGCATTATCGCCGACCCGAAAACCATCGACGTAGCCGTATTCTCGCTATCGGTGGCATGACGGTGCTCGCTGTCGGGCTGCTCGGCCCCGCGCCGAGCGTTATGGCCCAGCCGAGCGCGGATGCGGTCAGTGCTATCGACGCCCGATACGAGGCCTTCGGTGGCGCCGGTTCACTCCTCGGTCAGCCGCTAGAGGCCGCGACCGAGCTGCCCGGCGGCGCTGAACGCGCCTATACCGGTGGATACATCTATTACTCGCCGGATAACGGCGCCAAAGTGATGTACGGCGCGATCGGTGACAAATACCGCGCTCTGGGCGGTCCGGAGGGTGCTCTCGGGTTCCCCACCAATGACGAAGCCGCCACCAGTGACGGCGCAGGTCGCTTCAATGATTTCGCCGCACCCGGTGGGGCCGCGATCTATTGGAACGAGGGATCGCAAGCCTGGGTGGTCAAGGGCCCGGTGCTGGGAGCTTGGCGCGCCAGCGGCGACGTCGCCGGCCCGTTCGGCTACCCCACCGCCGACATGGTGAGCGCCGAGGGAGTCGATACCGCGCAGTTCGCCGGTCCGGAGGGTACTGAGATCAACTGGTCGGAAGCCGGTGGATTGACCACCGTGCCTGCCGCACTCGCGGCGACCCTGCCCGGATTCCGGGCCGGTGCACCCAATGTGGAAGGAAACGTACCCGTGCCAGCCCCCGCGCCCGCGGCCGCCCCGGTAGTCGCCGACGACTCAGGGATCAACAAATGGTGGGGCCTGCCGATCGGATTGGCGATCGCGGCGCTCGCGGGTGGGCTCATGGCGATGATCGGTCGCCGTCGTCGTACGGCCGAGGTTTCCGCGCCTGCCCACGCGCGTGGGTTCACCGCACCGCAGACCGCCGCCGCTCCCGCCCCGCCCCGGTTCGACCGTCCGGCAACCCCGAAGCCGGCCGTTCCCACCCCGCCGAAGGTGGCCGCTCCTCGCATGACCGAATCAACGGAACGGTTGCGGCCCAACACAATAGGCAAGGTGGATACCGGGCAGAAGCGCAGCCCGATCGGTGACGAAGTTCGCCGAGCGCCGTTGGATCGCGCCGCGGCACCGGCGATGGGCCACATCGACGACCTACCCAGTGGCGAGATCCCGGTTACCTATGAGAACAACGCGGTCGGCAGCAATCAGCGCAGCGCCGACGACAAGAGCGATCCGCACCGTCGATAGGTCCCCAACGCTTCACCCGTTCCCACGCGAGGAGAGCACCATGGAATGGCTACTCGGCCTACTCGGCGGACTCGTCGGAGGCAATCTGGCAGGCTTCGGTAAACCCGGCCTCAATGTCGCCACCAGCAGCGCCGCGGGCGCGGTCGGCGGCGGCATCACGGGCGGAATCATCCAGGCGGCCACCAGTAGTGGACTCGACTTCGGTCAGATCATCGGTCAGGTCGGCGGCGGCGGCGCCGTCGGAGCCGTCCTGACGACGGTCATCGGCCTGACCATGAAAGGCCGCAACACTGACCACCTCACCAGGACGCCCCACCCCACCAGGTGAGTCGGTCAGCATCGGCGGGGGGGGCCCCGGGGGGCCCCCCCCGGTGGGGTGGGCGGCACCGCGCGCGGTTTATATTAAGTGGCCGCAGAAAAAACCGGGCCCGACCCCCCCAACTAAGAGACAACACCCAACCCCCGAACCG
>NZ_JBHZBG010000017.1:83026-145846 GCF_042754695.1 Nocardia sp. NPDC059195
TCTGCGGCCGGCCCATCACCGCCCGAAACACTGACATCCACCCCAGGACGCCCCCCCCTCCACGCGGAGGCGGGCAGCAGCGGCGGGCCTGCCACTGGCAGGCCCGCCGATGTCGTGTCGCCGACAGCCGTCAGATGAAATAGGCAGTGCCCGAAGAACTTCCGGTCCCGTACCCCAGACTCTTCGCGAACTCCCGAACCGCGATCAGCGCATGCCCCACCGGTCCCGGATCGCTGCAAGACCCGCCGAGCGAAGAAAACGTGCACCCGTCATCGGCAATGGCGACCCCGCTGTCAGCCACGGCACTTCCCGCGGACGCGACCATCCCGCCCCCGGCCAACGCGGCAATCACAGCGACCCCGCCGAACGCCCGCTTCCACTGAACCTTGCTCAATGCACGCATACCCCCGAAACTAGTGCCGCCACAACTGGTTCGCACCCGTATCGATGCCCCGAATATTAAGGGCAAAGCGAGGTTTGGACTCGAGCGTGCGGTCACCCACCCAGCACCGGCACGACCTCTTCCGCGAGATACTGCTCGATCCCACGCCCGGCACGCTCCGCTTGGACAACGGTGGCGCCGTGCGCCTCGGCCGCAGCCGTCAACACCTTCCGAGACTCGGCTTCGACCCCACCGCCGATCACCAGCAGACGAACCCGCTCTCGCCCGAGAACCGCAAGAGCCTCCTCGTCGGCGGTCGACCCGAGAACGCGGAATCCGAGCCCGCCGACATAGCCGAGTGCGGCATCGACAACTTCGCGACCACGCCCGACGGCAAGCAAATCAACTGTGTACATGCGATTCCTTCCAGAGTGCCGGGGCGCACGGCAATCCGTACGCCCCTGGCCGTTTCATACTGTGACGTTTTCCCGCTCATCATCGAGCACCCGTTGTTCCAGCTTCGCGGCCTTCGGCAGGGCGAGGAATCCGAGGCACACCAACAGCAGCATCCCGATGCCGTAGAACAGCGTGTGCCGGAACGACTCGGCGAAGTTCACCGCGTTCGCCTCGGTGCCCGCTTCCGCGAGAACTCGCGAAACTGCCGCGTCACCAACAGAATTCGGCTGACAGCTGGCAGGCACCACAGCCGGGTCGTCCTCGGCCGACCGATCGTGCACACACGCCGCGAACCCGGCCACGATCTGATCCCGCACCCCCACCGGCACTCCTTCGACCGCCAACTCCGCCCGGATCTGCGGCGTCACCGATTCCACCCCGCGATCCGAATCCCGGTCCAGTGCGGTGAAGAACAGCACGCCGACCAGCGCGACACCCAGCGCGGTCCCCAACTGCTGCCCCGTGTTGAGCAAGCCGGACGCCGACCCGGCCTCTCGAATCGGCACCTGCCCGAGTAGCAGCTCGAGCGTCGGCGCGACCACCATCCCGAACCCGGCCCCGGTGATCAGCAACGGCAACGCCATCTGCCACGAGGTGAACTCACTCCCGTACCGCACTCCCATCGCCCCGTACAGCGCGAATCCCGCCGCGTTCACCAGGGCCCCGATCATCAACACCTTGCGCCCGTAGCGAGCGGCGAGCACCCCGACCGAAAGCCCCGCTCCCACACCGGCACCCACCGCGAACAGCGCCGAAGTGAGCCCGGCCCGCAACGGCGACCACCCGAGACCACCCTGCATGAACAACGTCCACACCAGGAAGAATCCACCCATCGCGATCCAGAACAGCAACCAGGCGCCGAGCCCGATCGCGAACGGCCGAGACCGGAACAGCCCGAGGTCGACCAGTGGCGATCGCCCCGCCCGCGCGAGCCCGCGCTCATAGAACAGGAAGGCGGCGAACACCACGAGAGCCGCACCCATCATCACGAAAGTCCAAGCAGGCCAATCGAGTCGACGCCCCTCGGTCAGTGGATAGACCAGCAGCAGTACGGCGGAAACCGCCAGCACCATCCCGACCGGATCCAGTCGAGGCGGCTTCGCCGACTTCGAATCGCTCATCACGAACCACGCCGCGATGAACCCCGCGATCCCGACCGGGATGTTCACCAAGAAGATCGGCCGCCAAGCCAACCCGAACAGATCGGCCTGCACCAGCACGCCGCCGAGCGCGAGCCCGACCGCTGAGGCGGAGCCGCCGACACCGCTGTAGACGGCAATCGCCTTGGCCCGCTCCTCTTTCGGGAACGTGGTCTGGATGATGGCCAGGATCTGCGGCACCATCAGCGCCCCCATCGCGCCCTGCGCGAAGCGGGAGCCGATGAGCACGGTCGGATCGGTGGCCAGTCCGCAGGCGGCCGACGCGATCGTGAAACCGGCCATGCCGGTCAGGAAGACGCGTTTGCGACCGTAGATGTCGCCGAGTCGCCCGCCGGTGATCAACACCGCGGCGAAGGCGAGCACGTAGGCGGCGATGATCCATTCGAGCTGTGAGTACTCGGCCCGCAGGTCGTTGCGAATGCTCGGCACGGCCACATTGACGATGGTCACGTCGAGTAGATCCATGAAGCCGGCGGCCAGCACCACCGCGAACGCGATCCAGCGCCGCGGATCCGCGGCGGGGGGAGTGGGGGAGGTAGTCACGATCGTCTCTCTTCGAGTAGGGGAACCCCTCAGCAGGAGCTCGGCGAGGCGCTGGGTATCCACCGCAATGTCATGGTCGGACTGGTCGATGAACTGGAGAAACGTGACCTGGTAGAACGCCGCCGCCATCCCAGCGACCGCCGAGCCCACGCCCTCTATCTCCTGCCCGCCGCGCATGCCCTCTTGGCCGAAGCCGAGCAGCGAGTGGTCGAGCTGGACGCCGAGGTCCTGTCTCCGCTGTCTCCCGGGGACCGTGCCGTCTTCCTCGACCTACTGCGCCGAACCGCCGAGGGCAACGGCCTTCGCCCCGGCATCCATCCCGGCCTCACCCGATAGCCCGTCGTTGGTCTCCGGACCGTCACGATCGCGCATCAGGGGCTGCAGTTGAGCGCACTCGTGGCAAGAATGGCTCGGGGGTCGGGAAATTTTTTCGGGTGGCGGGAATGAATCGCCGCAGCTACTGGTTGTGCTGATCAACAACATGAGCGACCCTGACTCAACTTCGGGTTGACTCGCGGTGGATCTCGCAGGCAGGATTGAGCCCACTACGCTCAGCGTTGCATCAACCGAAACGTCAAACAGGAGGAAACCACTATGGCTCGTGCGGTCGGAATCGACCTCGGGACCACGAACTCCGTCGTCGCCGTGCTCGAAGGCGGCGAGCCGGTCGTCGTCGCGAACTCGGAAGGCTCGCGCACCACCCCCTCGATCGTCGCCTTCGCGAAGAACGGCGAGGTTCTCGTCGGTCAGCCCGCGAAGAACCAGGCGGTCACCAACGTCGATCGCACCATCCGCTCGGTCAAGCGCCACATCGGCACCGACTGGAACGTGGAGATCGACGACAAGAAGTACACGCCGCAGGAGATCTCCGCGCGCACGCTGATGAAGCTGAAGCGCGACGCCGAGGCCTACCTGGGCGAGGAGATCACCGACGCCGTGATCACCGTCCCGGCCTACTTCGAAGACGCCCAGCGTCAGGCCACCAAGGAAGCCGGCCAGATCGCCGGTCTCAACGTGCTGCGCATCGTCAACGAGCCCACCGCGGCCGCGCTCGCGTACGGCCTGGACAAGGGCGACAAAGAGCAGACCATCCTGGTCTTCGACCTCGGTGGCGGCACCTTCGACGTCTCGCTGCTGGAAATCGGTGAGGGCGTCGTCGAGGTCCGCGCGACCTCCGGTGACAACCACCTCGGTGGCGACGACTGGGACGAGCGCGTCGTTTCCTGGCTGGTCGACAAGTTCAAGGCGTCCTCGGGCATCGACCTGACCAAGGACAAGATGGCCATGCAGCGTCTGCGTGAGGCCTCGGAGAAGGCCAAGATCGAACTGTCCTCGGGCCAGTCCACCTCGATCAACCTGCCCTACATCACCGTCGACGCGGACAAGAACCCGCTGTTCCTCGACGAGCAGCTCACCCGCTCGGAGTTCCAGAAGATCACCTCCGATCTGCTGGATCGCACCCGCGCGCCGTTCCAGTCCGTGATCAAGGACTCGGGCCTGAACGTGGCCGATATCGACCACGTCGTGCTCGTCGGTGGCTCCACCCGTATGCCCGCCGTGTCCGACCTGGTCAAGGAGCTGACCGGCGGCCGTGAGCCCAACAAGGGCGTGAACCCGGACGAGGTCGTCGCCGTCGGCGCCGCGCTGCAGGCCGGCGTGCTCAAGGGCGAGGTCAAGGACGTCCTGCTGCTCGATGTCACCCCGCTGTCGCTGGGTATCGAGACCAAGGGTGGCGTGATGACCAAGCTCATCGAGCGCAACACCACCATCCCCACCAAGCGCTCGGAAACCTTCACCACCGCTGACGACAACCAGCCTTCGGTGCAGATCCAGGTGTTCCAGGGTGAGCGCGAGATCGCCTCGCACAACAAGCTGCTCGGCTCCTTCGAGCTCACCGGCCTGCCCCCGGCCCCGCGCGGCGTGCCGCAGATCGAGGTCACCTTCGACATCGACGCCAACGGCATCGTGCACGTCACCGCGAAGGACAAGGGCACCGGCAAGGAAAACAAGATCAAGATCCAGGACGGCTCCGGTCTGTCCAAGGAAGAGATCGAGCGCATGGTCGCCGACGCCGAGGCGCACGCCGCCGACGACAAGGCGCGCCGTGAAGAGGCCGAGACCCGCAACCAGGCCGAGTCGCTGGTGCACCAGACCGAGAAGTTCATCAACGAGCAGAAGCTGAGCGAGGGTGGCGCACAGGTCTCCGCCGATCAGCTGGCGAAGGTGGAGAACGCGGTCACCGAGGCCAAGCAGGCGCTCGAGGGCACCGATATCTCCGCGGTGAAGTCGGCCGTGGAGAAGCTGGCCACCGAGTCGCAGGCCCTGGGCCAGGCGATCTACGAGGCCAGTGCCGCCGCCGACGCGCAGTCCGGCAACGGCGCGGGCCCGAGCCAGGCCGACGACGACCAGGTCGTCGACGCGGAGGTCGTGGACGAGCCGGTCGACACGGACAAGAAGTGACCGAGGCGAACTCCTCGGAGCAGGAGTTGGTCGAGGAAATCCTGGACGACACTGCCGACGAGAACGCGGAGGCCGCCCCGGCGGACTCCGCGCTCGACGCCGAAGTCGTCGAACCGGAGCACGACGAGCTGGCCGAGCGCACGGCCGACCTGCAGCGGTTGACCGCGGAATACGCGAACTACCGTCGCCGGGTCGAGCGTGACAGGCAGGCCAACATCGACGCCGCCAAGGCGTCGGTGGTCACCGAATTGCTCGCGGTGCTCGACGATCTGGATCGGGCGAGGGCGCACGGCGACCTCGATTCCGGCCCGCTGAAGTCCGTCGCCGACAAGCTCGAGACCGCGCTCACCAAGCAGGGTCTCGTCGAATTCGGTGCCACCGGTGACCCGTTCGACCCCACGCTGCACGAGGCAGTGCAGCACGAGGGTTCGGGCGCCGACCCGGTGATCGGCATCGTCATGCGCAAGGGCTATCGGTTCGGCGACCGGGTGCTTCGGCACGCGTTGGTCGGGGTAACCGACGCGGAGGCATCGGACGCGGATGCCGCCGCGAACGAGGAATAAGAAAGGAGGAGATGCCCGGTGAGTCAACGGGAGTGGATCGAAAAGGACTTCTACAAGGAGCTGGGTGTCTCCTCTGGCGCCTCGCAGGACGAGATCAAGAAGGCCTACCGCAAGCTCGCCCGCGACCTGCACCCGGATTCCAACCCGGGTGATACCAAGGCCGAGGAGCGGTTCAAGACCGTCAGCGAGGCCAACGCGGTGCTGTCGGATCCGGCCAAGCGCAAGGAGTACGACGACACGCGCCGCCTGTTCGCGGGCGGCGGCGGTGGCGGCCGGGCCTACGGCGGCGGCGGGTTCAACCCCGGTGCCGGCGGCGGCTTTTCGCAGGACTTCAACATCGGTGACATCTTCGGTCAGGCCGGTGGCACCGGTGCCGCCGCGGGCGACGGCGGGCTCGGCGATCTGCTGGGCGGGCTGTTCAACCGGGGTGGCGGCGGCCGGGCGGCGGCTCGTCCGCGCCGCGGTGCCGATGTGGAGACCGAGACGACCCTGGGTTTCCGCGAGGCCGCCCAGGGTGTCACCGTTCCGCTGCGGATGACAAGTCCGTCGCCGTGCACCACCTGTCACGGCAGTGGTGCCAAGCCGGGCACCAGCCCGCGCGTGTGCCCGCACTGCAACGGTGCTGGCGTGGTCAGCCGTAATCAGGGCGCGTTCGGTTTCAGCGAGCCCTGCGACGACTGCCGCGGCACCGGGTCGATCATCGACGACCCGTGCACCGACTGCTCGGGTACCGGTATCCAGAACCGCACCCGCACCATCACCGTCCGGATCCCACCGGGCGTCAGCGATGGGCAGAAGATCCGGCTCGCCGGTCAGGGCGAGGCGGGTCTGCGCGGTGCGCCTTCGGGCGATCTGTATGTCACCGTGCACGTCAGCCAGGACAAGGTCTTCGGCCGTCAGGGCGACGACCTCACCCTGGTGCTCCCGGTGAGCTACAGCGAATTGGTACTGGGGACAACAGTTTCCGTGCCGACGCTGGACGGCCGGGTCGGCGTGAAGGTGCCCGCGGGCACCGCCGACGGGCGTATCCTGCGGGTTCGCGGTCGTGGTGTGCCCAAGCGCGGTGCGGCAGGCGGCGCCGGTGACCTGCTGGTCACGGTGAAGGTCGCGGTCCCGCAATCGCTCGACTCCGACGCCACCGATGCGCTCAAGCGCTATCAGGAAGCGGAGAAGGCCAGTGGCTTCGAACCGCGTGGAGGATGGGCGGGTGCTTGATGTCCGATGATCCGAAGTCCGTTTCGGGTGCTACCTCGCGTGCCGAGTTCTTCATGATCTCGGTGGCGGCTCAGCTGGCGGGGATGCACGCGCAGACGTTGCGTACCTACGACCGGCTGGGTTTGGTCACCCCACAACGGACCTCGGGTGGCGGACGCCGTTACTCGGCCCGCGATGTGGAGGTGCTGCGCGAAGTGCAGCGCCTGTCGCAGGACGAGGGCGTCAATCTCGCCGGCATCAAGCGCATCATCGAGCTCACCAATCAGGTGGAGGCGTTGCAGCAGCGCGTCGAGGAGATGAGTGCGGAGCTGGAGCGGTTGCGGGCGGGCTACCGGCCCGATCTGTCGCCGCCGGCGCGCAGTACCGCGCTCGTGGTGTGGCAGCCACGGCATCGGCGCTGAGCAGTATTCGATGCGACGAGCCTCCGGTTCGACATCCGCTGCGGTGGATGCGAGCCGGGGGCTCGCCCGTCTCCGGTCAACCCCCGGCGACCGTACAGCGACTATTCAGCAACTCACTTATTCATGATCTTGCTGATCGGAAGTAGTGCCGCGGCGCGCTGAGGTGCGGATTTATCACCCTGGACGTCCAAAAATTTGCTGCCGGGATGCTGAATTCGGATCAAACGGAACGCAATTCACCGTGCCCGCCCAGCCACTCCGGTGCACCTACCTGGCGTGTCATGGCCCGGCGCGTCGGATTGTGGCAGGCGGCAGGTGTAGCGGAAGAGTCGCTCTACCAGGCACTTTGGTATCCAGGTGTCTGGCATGCGGGGCGGTTTGAGGAATCATGGGCAGGTGTTCACCCGCAATTAACGGTCTTCGGGTATGTTTTCATGGGAAACTACTAGGAACCGCCTGGTATTTCAAGAATTACATGCGTGATGTTTAAGAGTACGATTCCTAAGCTGGCAAACCTCGCCTAGACTTCTCGCATCGGCTGCTGACGAGTGTCCTCCCAGCCCGTCACTCGCCGGCGCGGCTAGCGTTCGATGGCGAAACGAGGTTGTGACACATATGGATTCGCGGACTATCGCTTTGATCCGTACTACGTTCAAGGCGGTTGCTGCGGAAGAAGGTGGGTCCGAGAAGCTGTCGAGTTCGTTCTACTCGATCCTCTTCACGGACTACCCCGGTGTCCGCGACTACTTCCCGGCTGCCATGGATGCCCAGCGCGACCGACTCGTCACCGCGATCGCCTACGCCCTCGAACGACTGGAGGAGCCCGACAAGCTGCTGCCGTTCCTGGCCCAGCTCGGGCGCGACCATCGCAAGTACGGCGTGCAACCGGCGCACTATGTGGCCGTGGCCAACTCGCTGAAGTCGGCGCTGCGGTTGTTCGCCGGTGCGGAGATGTGGACCGACGAGGTCGCCAGCGCGTGGGATGAGGGCCTGGCCACTATCAGCGGCGCGATGATCAGCGCAGCCGACAAGGAAACGACACCGGCCACCTGGACGGGCACCGTCGTCGAACATCGCGAGGTGCTGCGCAATCTCTCGATCGTCCGGGTACAGCTCGACGAGCCGATGCAGTATGCCGCAGGTCAGTACCTCAGCGTGCAGATCCCCTCGCGGCCGCGCATGTGGCGTTATCTCTCGCCCGCGAATCCGGCTAATGCCAACGGCGAGATCGAGTTCCACATTCGCGGAGTGCTCGGCGGCTGGGTCAGCCCCGCGATGGTCGCGCACACCGCCGTCGGCGACCAGTGGCGACTCGGCTCGCCCCTCGGCGGCCTCGGCGTGCCACGCAACACCAAACGCAAGATGCTGATGGTCGGCTGTGGCTCCGGCATCGCCCCCCTGCGCGCCCAGATCATGGCGATGGCCCAGCGCCGGGTGAACCCGAAGGTCCACCTGTTCGTCGGCGGCCACCACCCCTGCGACCTCTACGACCTCCAGGTCCTGAGCAAACTCGCCATCACCAACAAATGGCTCACCGTCACCCCCGTCACCGAAAGTGACGAAAACCCCTGGTGGTACTACGACTCCGGCGAACCCCACCCCGAACTCCCCGGCCTCGAACCTCGCATGACCGGCCAAATCGGCAAGGTAGTAGCCAGCTACGGCCCCTGGGCAGACCGCGACGTCCAAATAGTCGGCTCCCCCTCGATGGTCCAAACCACCAAGTTCCGCTTGATGGCAGCAGGCACCCAAGCCCAGTCGATCAGACACGATCCCCTGTTCTGACTTGTCATTCCAGCAGGTACCCAAGCCCAGTCGATCAGACACGACCCCTTGTTCTGACTTGTCATTCCAGCAGGCACCCAAGCCCAATCGATCCGCCACGATCCCTTGTTCTGAGCGGTGAGCGGATTGCCATCTGGTGGTTGGTGCGGCTTCACGCATTTGGCGGCCGCCAGCTCGTGAGATAGCTTGTCGCTATGGGGGATTCAGCAGCGAAACCGCACGATGCTCTCTTCCGGCACTTCATCGGCCAGCCGAGCAACGCAGCCGCCCAAGCTCGCCCGGTCATCACATCCGCTCTAGCCGCGCGCATCGACTGGTCCAGCCTCGCCCTCGAGTCGATCAGCTTCGTCTCCCGGCACTTGCGCGGAACCTACAGTGATCTGTTGTTCAGCGCCCGTTTCGATGGCCGTGACGCATACCTCTACCTATTGCTGGAACACCAGTCCAGCAGCGACCATTTCATGTCGCTACGCATGCTCGACTACATGGTGTCGATCTGGAACAGGTACCTGCGTGATCACCCGAAGAGCAAGACCCTTCCGCTGGTTATCCCGATCGTCGTCCACGCCAGCCCCGATGGGAAGCGGTGGACCGCCCCGACCGATGTTGCCGACCTGATCGACCTCGGTCCCGACCTGCGGGCCGCTTTCGACCAGCATGTTCCCCACCTACGATTTCTCCTCGATGACCTCACCGCCGCGACCATCGATGAGCTCTACGCCCGTCCCAACATCCCCGAGACCCTTGCCTTGCAAGTGCTGTTGAAGACCGCTCCGGACAATCAGCGCCTTGATAGTGATCTCAAACGGCTGCTACCAGCCCTGATGGCGTTGGTTGGCGATGACTTGATCGCGATCCTGACGTACATTGTGAGTGTGGGCGACACTCCTGACGAGCGCCTGCAGCCCATCGTTGACAGCATCGGACCCGAAGCGAAGGAGGCCTTCGTGACAACCGCCGACCGACTCCGAACCGAAGGACGTACCGAAGGCCGGGCTGAAGGCCGGGTCGAAGGGCGGATTGCCGCTCTGCGAGAGATGCTGACCGAACTGTTGACCATCAAGTTCGGTAACCTACCCACCAAGATCACCGACGCGGTATCCAGGGCCGACCAGGAGCAGTTGCGTCGATGGACGACCAGATCCGCGACCGCCACCTCTCTGAGCGACATGCGTATCGCATAATCCCTGCTGAGGGTAAGCCAACCAGCCGCCCATATCGAGGATCAGGTTTGCCGCGGGTCGCTGTCTTTGTCGGCGATCGCATACTGATCGATCGCATCGACGGCAGCCTCGAACTCGGCGTCCAACCCGATCGTTCCTGCCCACTTGCGGGCCCGCTCGTTGAGGTCGGCACCGTTTGTCGTCGACCCATCGCTGATCCCTACGGCGGATGTCAGGCGCCTTCGGAGATGATGTTCGCTGGGGGAGTGCCTGATTCGATCAGGCGGTCGACGGTGGTGCGAACCATCGCGGGTGAGCCGCACACCAGGACTTGGTGTTTGGTGAACGGACCGTGCGCGGCGGCGACATCGGCGAGGGTGCCGTAGAGCATTTCCTCGGGACCGAAGCCCACGTCGGAGCGGGTCTGCTCATGCCATTCATCGCGCACCGCAGGATCATCCGGGTTCTCGACAACCGGAATGACGGAAAGCCAAGGCAATTCGCCCGCCAGCAGGAACAGCATGTCGTTGGCGTAGAGGTCGCGCGGCGAGCGTCCGCCGAAGAACAAATAGGTGCGCGGCGGAGTATCGCGGCGGGCCAGGTCAAGGATCTGGGCGCGCATCGGCGCCAGTCCGGTACCGCCGGCGATCATCACCACCTCGACAGCATCGGGATCAACCGCGAAAACCCCATGGGGAGCATTGATTCGCCACTGATCACCGGGTTTGGTGTCGGCGACGATAGAACTCGAACACCACCCACCGGGCACCGTCCGCACATGGAACTCGAGCTTGCCGTCCAGCGAGGGCGGCAGCGCGGGGGAGAACCGCCGCCGCACTCCGGGATGCTGTGGCACCTCCACCTCTACCGAACCCCCGGCTTCGAACGGCACGAAATCGCCGATCAGCCGGATCACGGCGAGGTCGTGGCGCAAGCGGTGGTGACCGACGACGGTCGCCGTCCATGCGGGGTCTGGAAAAGCGTTGCTCATCAGCCTCTTTCGCGAAGAGAAGGGCGGGTTCAGACAGGGTCGGCGGCGATGATCTCACTCGGTGTACCGGCTCGCTGGAGCGCGTAACGGGTGTTGGCGATCATCGTCGGCGATCCCGCGATCTGGATCTGACGGTCCGACCACGCGCCGAAGCTGGTCACCACCGCTCCTAGATTACCGACCAGCCGACGCGGCATGCCCATCGGCGCCTCGCCCGAATCCTGGGGATACCACCAGGGATTGGTGTGTTCCTCGCACACCGGCACCACGGTCAGCCACGGATTGGATTGCGAGAGCTGCCACATGTTGTCCACGTCGTAGAGGTCGCCGGGATAGCGCCCGCCGATGAAGAAGTGCACGCGCGGATTGATCCCACGCTGACTCATCTCGATCAGCTGCGCCCGCAACGGCGCGATCCCCGTGCCGGAGCCGATCATCAGCACATCGCGCCCCGACTCCCGGTCCACGTGCAAACCACCGAGCGGTCCGGCGATCTTCCACCGATCGCCGACCTTGGTGTCGTTGACGATCGCCGGGCTCACCCAGCCACCACTGATCCGCCGCACATGGAATTCGATTTCGCCATAGGGGTTCGCGGGGATGGCGGGGGAGAAGTAGCGCCACATATTCGGCCGCTGCGGCACCGCGACCGGCACATACTGACCGGCCTTGAACGGAATGGGCCCGTCGGCCTGCAACCGCACGATCGCCAGATCGTCGAGCACCCGCCGGTGACCCACCACGGTGGCGTCCCAGTACGGCTGCGACGTGTCCTCATTGGCGCCGATCGCCATCGACGCCGAGATCAACAGGGTGATGTCGCGCCAGCCCTCGTCGAGCTCCCTGGTCCAGCGGTTGCCGTGGAAGGTGCGCAGCGCCGCGAGCAGCGCGCGTCCGGCCAGGTCGTAGTGGTCGGCTTCGACCCCGTACTTGCGATGGTCGCGGGCCAGTTGCTCGAGGAAGCGTTGCGCTCGTTCGAAGTCCTCGAGATGGTCGAGGACGAACTGCACCGCCGTCGTGATCCGCTTGGCCTGCATGTCCATGGCAGGCGGAAACAGCTCACGCAATCTCGGGTCCTGCGCGAACAGGTGACCGTAAAAGGCGCTGATCAGCCGCTCGGACCCGCCAGGTGTCTCCGACACCCCGCGGAAATCGGCGCGGACCAGCGCAAGCGAACGCGCATCCACGTCGTCAAGCTCCATTCTCTGCAATTGCCGCAATGTGGCTCACCCGTGGGTGGCGCCCTTCCCAGTATCCCCCGAAACTGCCGTCTTGGTGCAGGGATGCTCGTCACGCCTTGCCCAACCGCACGGATCCTAAACCGCCCACTCCCGATCAGCACGATCTCCCCGCCATCGATACGTGTCAGTGATCTTGTTCGGAGCAGCCACGGCTGATTTACACGACCACCCGCTCGAGCGCGCGCAGGTCTGCATCCAGCTTCCTGAACAACCAGTAGACGGCGACGAACGCGAGCCCGGAGGCCGCGCACAAACCGAGAACCGAATCGCGCACAAGCGGAAGCTCCTCGGGTTCGAGGGCGCTGAATCCGGCCAGAACCCCGACCACCGGCACCGACGCCGTCACCGCGAGATAGACCGTGGCTCTGCGGCGCAGCGCCCGAACTTCATCCGAGTCGTTCACCGTCGTGGGGCCGTGGCGCAGGTAGATGGGATAAACACAGCGGACGATGTAGAACGTCGAGAGGAAGAACGTGTAGGCGACCGAGATGGTGCCCGTCACCAGAACCGTCGTTGCCGCATGGACCAGCAGCCGCGTCGGGAGCTCGGTGAACCAGACGAGCAGAATCACCCCCATCACGGTTGCGAGCACCGCGAACAACAGGGTGTTCATCGCACACAGGTCGCCCCACAACAATGTTCGCGACCGCACCCGCGCGAGCGTTCCCTCGTCGTAGCGCCTGCCATCGCGCAAACCGCGAGGGACAGCGAGCAAATTGCGCGATATGTATCGGTAGATGAGGACCGACGGCGGTAAGACACAGAGGATGAAAATGGTGGTGCCGTTGTACAGCCGCTCGGCGGTGGCAGCGGGCAGGCGCTCGGCGATCAGTTCCTGGAGGTGCACCGCCAGGTAGATCGTAGCCAGGCCGACGCCGACCAGCGACGATGACCACAGGATGGGGGTCGGCCATCGTGAAAGTCGTGCCCGCCAACTGTGCGGCGGCGGATAGACCAGGTCGCGCGCCCGTTCCTCCAGACACAAGTCGAGCTGCTGGGCCAATTCCGTGCCACTGGAGTAGCGGTCTTCGCGGTGCGGCGACAAACACCTCAGCAGCACCAGGCGCAACGCCATGGGGCAATCGGGCGGAAGCTCCGACAGAATCTCGGAGTCGACGGGTCTGCGCCGCAGTTCGAGCATGCGCGACAGCGACGTCTCCGTCTCGCCCGCGGCCGTTTCGTCCGCGAAGGGGCGGTGTCCCGTGAGCAACTCCCACAGCATCACGGCCAGCGCGAAGATGTCGCTTCGAGTGTCGAGGTCGGCGGCGGTCGTCGGCAGGTCCGGATGGCAGGCTTCGAGCTGTTCGGGTGACATGTACGCCAGCGATCCGCCGAAGTAAGCCAGGGGATTTGTGCCTTTGACGCCTGTGCTGGAGCTGACGTTGTAGTCAGCCAGCTTCGGGATCCCCTCGGCGCTCAACAGCACGTTCGCGGGTTTGATGTCTCGATGCAATACCCCCCGTTCAGCCGCGTGCTCGAGCGCGTCCGCGAGTCGGCGGCCCAACCAGGCGATGGTCTCCGGCCACGTCAATGCGGCGGTCCGTATCCGAACAGCTGATTCTGTCGGTCGAACCTCGCCCTTCTTCTCCAGTACCTTGTCGATGGCATCGAGCAGCAATTGCCCGCTGCGGTGTTCCGGTGGCGTCGAGCGCACCAAGCGCAGCACATCGAGCAGTGTGCCCCCGGGTAGGTACTGCATGTAGAGCAGTTTCAGCTCGCCATCGGCAATGAGTCGCTGGTCGAAGACGCGCACGATGTATTCGTGGTCCAATTGCGCGAGGGTCTGCGGCTCGGTGCCGTGATTGTGGGAAATCTTGACCGCGACCAATCGTTGCATCGATTGCTGCCGAGCGAGATACACCTGGGCGAAGGCGCCCGCCCCGATCCGCATCAAGAGGTCGAAGTCCTCGACATGGTGTCCGACAGCGATGGCGTCGAGCACTACTTGGGCATTCGGCCGCGCGATCAATGTGCTGCGGTAATCGTCGGTGACTCCGACGAGCTCGGAGCCGGCCGCCGCGTCGGTGACCTCGGCGATAGCCGGATCGGGGGCGGGTGAACCACGGCGCACTGCGTGGAATTCCTCGTAGACCAGCTCGGCTGGCAGCGGACCATCTTGCAGCTCGGCGAACTCCGCACGATAGTCGACCAGTCGTTTGGGAAAGTGATACCGAAGCCAGCGGTACTCGAGGTCGATCTTGATCAGTTCGATCAGTACCGTTCGCCGCTTGGCCGGTTCACGGGGCAGGTATGCCGACACCTCGGGTGGGGATCCGGCGGCCCAAGCCTCGGAAAACCGTGCCACGGCGGTGGCAAGCGCGGTGCGGGTTTGTTCAGCCGAATCGACCAGGTCGATCGGCTCGGGCGATAACGTGGCTGCTGCGCGCGCGGCCCAGGATCGTGGTTGCCCCACATTATCTCCTCAGTGCCAGTCCTCCCTGCTCAAGGGTATCGCTTTCGAAACGACCGGCACGGGCCACGGAACAAGCACCGGGTGGGGTATCAACACCCGGCGATTCGCGGTCGACCCGCTAGATCCTCGACTCATGCGCCTACGGGCATCGCGTTCTCGTTCGCGCCAGGAGTCACGATCGAGGGGTTCGTCTTCGACGTCGTGCGCCGGTGATCAGGGTGTGAGAATCGGGGGATGGCGAGCGACAACTTCATGGACATTCACGATCCTGAACTTCTGGCCCGGGGTGAGCGGGTTCTCGGGGCCGAGTTCAGGGCGATGCACGAGCGGGTTCTGCGGGTCAGCGCGTTGACCTCCCGGCTCAACTTGCTGCCCTTCGACGACGAGACCGGGAAGGCGGCGCTGCTCGAAGAGATCCTGGGCCGCCCGCTCCCGTCGGGGCTCACCATCTACCCGCCCTTCTACACCGATCACGGGCTGAACCTGGACCTGGCCGAGCGGGTGTTCATCAATCAGGGCTGCACGTTTCTCGACTACGCCGGAATCCGGTTGGGGAAGGGCGTGATGGTCGGCCCGAAGGCCACCTTCATCACCATGGGCCACCCCGTCGACCCGGAGGAACGGCGCCGATTCCTCACCGGCGCACCGATCGACGTCGCGGACAACGTATGGATCGGGGCGGGTGCGATGATCCTGCCGGGCGTCACCATCGGCCGCGACTCGGTGATCGCCGCGGGCGCGATCGTCGCCGACGACGTTCCGGCTAATAGCTTGGTGACTGGCTCCAAGGCGGCTGTGCAGCGAAGCTGGTAGCGCGGTGTCCGGTCGGTCAGCTTGAACCGTCGGCTACGACGGAATGCGCCGACCTCACGCGTACGGGTCGGTGATTTCGCGGTCCTGCCCTGACTATGCGATGAGGCCGAGTGTTTCCTCTGCGGTGTCGGGGTCCGCGCCGACACTGACCGAGAACCGGACGCCGAGCGCGCGGCCGAGCCGATCCAGGACCGAGAGCGTCGGTACTCCGCCTCCTCCGCCCTCCAATCGCGACACCGCAGGCTGCGTCATCTGTGCTCGTCGAGCTAGTTCGGTCTGCGACATGCCCAAGGCGGTGCGTCGCGTGAAAACGGCCCGGCCGAGCGCGATTTCAACTCTGGCGATGTCTCGCGCTGCGCGATATTCGTCGGTGTCTCGCTTCGCCGCCAAGACTGGATCGTCGGCCATTCGATTGTGGCCCTTCATCATTCGACCTCGTCAACTCGAGCCAGCTGAGCTGGAGCAAGCTCTCGCAACCACTCGACTACCTCCGGCTCGGCGCGGATCTCGAACAAGGCCATGCATTTGATGGTATATCGGAGGTGGGTGCGATCGGCAACTGGTCGAGTGGGTAAGGCCCTGGTGCGGAAACTGAAACGTGTTCTAGTCTGGATGTGTGGATGTGACATACGAGAACACGTTGAGGGAGGTCGGCACCGAGAAGGGGGTGCTGCGCTATCACGAGGTCGGTGACGGGCCGCCGTTGCTGCTGTTGCACGGTTCTGGAATCGGCGTCAACGGCTGGCGAAACTATCGCGGCAATCTGGCGGCGTTCGCTGAACACTTTCACTGCTACGCGCTCGAGTTCCCTGGATTCGGCGTCAGTGACCCGGTGCGGGGCCATCCGGTCCTCACTGCCGTCGACTCGGTCGTGCGCTTCATGGATGCGCTGGGCATCGAATCCGCTTCTGTGGTGGGCAATTCCATGGGCGGTGTCGTCGGGGCGAACGTCTCCATCAACCATGCGACGCGGATCGACAAGCTCGTTGCTATCGGCGGCGTGGGCACCAACATCTTCAGTCCTGGGCCGAGCGAGGGGTCGCGGCTGCTGCAGGAATTTGCCGATAATCCCACCAGGGACGGACTGATTCGGTGGCTGAACTGTATGTTGTTCGACCCGAAATTGGTCACCGACGAGCTGATCGAGGAGCGCTGGCAGGCGGCGAATGATCCGGGTGCGCTGCGGACAATACGGGCGATGTACGGCTCGGAAGCGATTGCGCGGCAACAACAATTCCTGGCCGATTCGGATGTGCCGCCTTACTGGTCGATGCTGCACAAGGTGCAGTGCCCCACCTTGCTCACCTGGGGCTTCGACGACCGGCAGTGCCCCCTGGACATGGCGACGATCCCACTGCGGTTGATCCCCGATGCCGAACTGCATGTGTTCCCCAACTGCGGCCACTGGGTGAACACCGAGGCCAAGGATGCCTTCGAACGAGTGAGTATCGAGTTCTTGCGTCGCTGATCGGACATCACCGGGGAACGTTCTGCTCGCACACGGCAACAACGCCGCCCTCGGAAGCCACCAAGGACGCGGCATCGGCCACCTCCTTCTGGGCGCAGCACGGAGCGAGGCGATCGAACGCCGAGCCCGCCGGATCACCCTCCGTGTCTTAGGCGCCAGTACCCGCGCTCAGTCGTACGGGTCGGTGATTTCGCGGAGGGTGGTGAGCGTCTTACGTAGTTCGGTGGAGGCTCGTTTTCCCAGGTGGGCGAGCCATTCGGACTGAACCTCGTCGGCGGTGCGGTTGGCGAGGTCGGCGGCGGCGCGGCCGGTGGGGGTGAGGCGCAGGAGGCGGGCGCGGCCGTCGGTGGGGTCGGGGACGCGTTCGAGGTAGTCGGCGCGGACCAGCTGGTCGGCGAGGGTGCTCGCGGTTTGTTTGGTGACTTGGGCCTGGGCGGCGAGGTCGGTGAGGCGGGTGCCGTCGGGGGCGATCCGGGCGACCAGGCGGGCCTTGGCGGGGGTGAGTTCGGCGTGACCGCCCGCGGTGAGCGCGGCGAATACCCGGCGCTCCATTTCCCGGTACGGGACGAACAGGAGCACGCCCAGGTTGAGCTCGTCGCTCATGCTCTCCTCCTTGTTTCGGTCAGTGTATCTGACTATATTGGTCAGATACACTGACTAATATTCGGAGGTCGATCATGGATCGCGAGCAGCAGTGGGAGGTCATCGAACAGCAGCGCCGCGCCGTCGCCGACCTACTCGACGACCTCACCCCGGCCGAATGGGAATCGCCGTCACTGTGCGCGGGCTGGCGGGTGCGCGATGTCGCCGCACATCTGGCGATGGCACCGCAGCCGCCCGGGCCTGCCGCGATGGTTCGGCTGGGGATCCAGGCGGGCGGCCGCTTCCATCGAATGAATCACGATGTAGCGGTGCACTATTCGGATCGCCCCGACCTGGCAGGGGAGATCCGCGCGCACGCGGCGTCGCGCCGATTGCCCGCAGTGACCAGCTACCGCAACATCTTCTTCGACGTGATCGTCCACGCCCAGGACATCGCCCGCCCGCTCGGCCGCACCGTCGACGTCGCCCCGCGCGCGGCCGCCGTTGCCGCACAACGGGTCTGGACGATGGGCTGGCCCTTCTGGGCCAAGCGCCACCTGCGCGGCCTGCACCTGGCCGCTGACGATATCGAATGGTCAACGGGCGCAGGAACTCCGGTGCACGGCCCGATCCTCGACCTACTGCTCGTGATGACCGGCAGATCGGTGGCCGTGGCGAACCTGCGTGGACCGGGCGTCGAAGCGCTGTCGCACAGCCTGCGCTGAGACCGCGTCAGCCGACGACCTTCTGCACGGCCGCCTGCCGCGCCTGTTCATCGACGTCCCCGATCTCGAACCCCTTGCCCACGATGTGCTGGACCAGCGCGGGCTCCGGCGGCAGTCCGTACTTGCGCAGGTAGTACCCGACAGCGCCCGGCCAGACGAAGACGCCGTCGGTGTGGAAGTTCAACGGCACGTCGCGCTGGGTGGGGTCGAACTCGTCGGCGTCGTGGCTGCGGGCGCTCAGAATCACCGGTGCGTGCTCGAGGTAGGCCAGCACCTGATCCTGGATGTCGGAGTCTACCGCCGATCGGTTCACTACCGGTTTGCCCTGGGGATCACGCCCGTCGAACGGCGCCGAAAGTCGAAGTTCGCTCATGCTCACACAACCTACGCGGCCCCGGCTCGCAGCGGCTGACCGTGCTAATGTGCCTGGTCAAGGCAGTGCTCGGCCGGAAGGGGTGGGGATGAAACGCGCAGGTACGGCGATGCTGGTTGCCGGTTTGGCGGTTGTCGGGCTGGTCGGGTGTGACTCGGGGGAGTCGACGTCGAAGGGGGCGACGACTACGGCTAAGCCGGTTCTGTGGAATCCGTGCACGGAGATTTCCGATGCTGCGTTGACGGAGGCGGGGGTGGATCCGGCGACGGAGGAGAAGGGTGTCGCGGGGGTTCCGCAATCAGGGTGGGAGATCTGCGGATGGGCTGGGCCAGACTTCTCGCTCACTGTGTACACGACGAACAAGCCTGTGGATGAGTTTGAGCAGAAGCCTGGCAATGTCGACTTCCGGGACGTGACCATCGCGGGCCGTACAGGACGCGAGTTCAAGGTCACGGGTGCGTCGAAGGATCTCGGATGTGACGTGGTCTTTCCTGCGAAGCAAGGCGTCGTCCAGTTGCAGATTTTCAACTCGGCGCTGAAGACGGGGCTGGATGACCCCTGCACGTACCTCGAGCGTGTGGGCGAAGTGCTCGTTCCGATCTTTCCGAGCTGAACCGGGGAGGGTTCATGAGTGAAAACACCGCGTACACCAATTTGCTTGCGCAGGCGAAGGCGGGCGAGGTCTATCTGAACGACGAGGCTGCGGCCTTCCATATGTTCAAGGCGTGCGACGACCGACTTGCAGACTTGCAAGAGATCTTGGTTGTTACCCGCCGAGTCCAGAGCGTCACCGGCTTCGGTGACTTCCAGATAGGCAAGGATCTCGAGAAGAAGTTCCTCCTTCAGGCGACTGGAGATCAGAACTCGATCGATGCCGTGGTGAGGAAGGACATTGAGGCTGTGCAGCAACTGCGTGAGGTCTTCTCCATCTCCTTCAAGCGCATCGCAGGCAAAGACATCGAGAACGCCAACGCCCTCGACTACGCCACCGGGCAGGTGAGCTGACATGACCGGCATGCAGAGCATCGGCGGCGTCGACCTACTCGGCAACCTCCGCAACTTCGTCATGTCCCCGTTCTCCGACGACGACGGCGAACTCGACAGCTCCGAAATCGCAGACATCCAGAACAAGTACAACACTCAGCGCGATGGCAACCGAAAGAAGGCCGGCGACCTCGGTTTCGACGGTGAGTACCGCCCCAGCACCGTGGCCAGGAACGATGGTTTCCCGGGAACTGTCGAGGAACTGCGGACCAAGGTCGACAAGATCGATCTCGACGCCGTCAACGGTCTGATCGGCGCCTGGACCGAAATCTCCACCCGCAACAGCACTTCCCTCGACGACTTCCGCAAGCAGATCGCACGCGGCATGTCCCCCGACGTCTGGGCAGGCTCAGCAGCGAACGCGGCAGCGCAAACCGTTGCGGCATATGACACTACGGGCAAGAAGGTCACCACCGCGGCCGCGCTCACCAGCACCAAACTGGATGAACTCCGCACCGGCCTCGAACCGACGAAACGTCTCGTCCCGCACGCGCCCGAGCACCGGAGCGGTCTCGACAACGTCGGCGCCCTGCTCACCGGCCGCGGGTGGCGCAATGACGATGTCGCGAACGAGAACGCGCGCGTCGAGGCTGTCCGTATCCTCCAAACCGTCTACGCCCCAGTGATTTACGAGTCCGACAACAAGGTCCCGGTGATCCCCATCCCGAAGACCATCGAAAACGGCGGCGAACCCGAAACAAAACCCACCACAACACAACCCACCACCCAGGGCTCGACAACTCAACCCACCACCCAGCCCACGACGACGCCGACCACACCGGCGTCGACCACTCCCACCACCGACCCGGACGACACCGACGATTCGACCGACGATTCGACCACCCCCGAATCGACCACTCCCCAGTCGACGGAGCCGGGTTCGACGACCCCCGCCTCGACCACCCCGAGCTCGACCATCCCCGGCTCACCTTCCGGATCACCCAGTGGCGCAGGCTCTCCCGGCGGCGGGTCGCCGGGCGCGGGCACGCCGGGCGCGGGCACTCCCGGCGGTGCGGTCGCCGGCAGTCCGACGGCGGCAGGCACCGCAGCGGGCCGTGGCACCGGCACGGGTTCCGGCACAGCGGGCCGCTCCGGCATGCCCGGCATGATGAGCCCCGGTGCGGGCAAGGGTGGCGGCAAGGACGACGAATCGACCAAGGGCATCCCCGACTACCTCATCACTCAGGAACACGGTGACGAACTCACCGGACTGGACACCCTGCCCAAGATGGTCCCGCCCGTCATCGGCGCCGACTAGTCGCCAATCCTGATGGAACAGAGTAGATCTCCCGTGCGTACCTGGCATTTAACGGCTTTAGATTTCCGCACCCTATGGGAAGCAGCGGGCCGCGACGTGCTCCCGTACCCCCTGCATCACCGCCACACCGACGTCGAAACCCACGCCGAGGTCCTGCGCCTGCGCAGCAAGGCCGCCGAGAACCTGATGGCCGAATACGACAGCGATCTCGACCGCGCCATGGCCGCCCTGCTCGCCCCGCACGCCCGCGTCGAGGTCGCGGGCGCGGCCAAGGGTGTCAAAACCATCCGAGCCCACGGCGGCACCCGCGACACCTACGCCGCCCTCGCCGTCCAAGCCCCCGGCGACGAGACCAACCCCGGCGACATCACCCTCCACCTCTGCGCCCCCGATGCCCTGGCCGCCGCCGTCCTCTCCACCCTCCCGAAGGTCGCCCCCGGTAAAGGCCGCGAAATCCGCGTCACCGCAGCAGAACTCGCCGCCCCCCGCCCCCACGTCCGCGACCGCTGGAACCCCACCCCCCGCGAACAACTCGAATCCTTCCTGGCCAAACCCACCACCACCCTCACCCACATCGGCGTCTACGCCCACGCCAGCGTCGACAACCGCCACGCCGAAGGCCGCGACGACTTCCAGCTCCACGACATCCCCGGCGACGGCCGCTACGTCTTCTACGGCGAAACCACCTTCATAGCCAAACCCACCACCCCACCCCGAATCCAAGCCACCCTCGCCACCATCCTCACCACCACAGCCACCAAAGCCCGCACCGGCACCTACCTCCCCCACTAACCGCGGGCAAGTTTCGGTTACGGCACCAGGGTGAGAACTGGGTCAAGCGCCTCGAACAGCCATCGGGATTTCGGGGTATAGAGCGGGGGTTGTTGACCGATGCGATGGCCGCGATCATCAGATCGCACTTGCGTGGCTTCGGGTTCCGGCCTTTGGCAACAACCAGTTCGGCCATCGTCGTGAATCGTCGAGCCGCCGAGGACCCAACCGAAGTGCCGCTGATCAGTCATCGAGGCGGTGTTCACCGAACGCTGCATCGATTTCAGCTCGTTCAGCCGTCGCATCCCCTGCCCCGGCGAAGCGTGCGAGTCGTGCCTTGATGTCGCAGGTCGACACGTTCCGCTGCACCCGAATCGCACGCAGCTCTCCAACCGGGTTTCCGTTCCTGGTGATGATGAAGGTATCGCCCGCTGCGAGCGCGTCCATCACGCCCGCGCTACCAAGCTCGGCCTCGGTGATCGTCTTGGTCATATCCCTATGATCGCGACCGAAGCCATGCCTGGCTATACCTGAATCATTTCGTTTGTTTCGATTGTTGCGTATAATTCGTTTAGAAGGAGGTAGCCATGGCCGGAATCCAAGCCAAGCGGATCGAGCCCGGCGAGATCGATGCCGAGGTAGCCGAACGCGCGCTGCGCCGTGTCAGGGATTACCTGACAAGCCATCCGACTGACCAGATCATTCAGGTCGCGGGTGAAACCGGCGCGGAGAACGCCCTGATCCTGCCGCGGTCGGTCGTGAACATGGTCGCCTTCATCCTTGCTCAGGCAGCGGATGGCCAGGGCGTCTCGATCGTTCCTTCCCATGCTGAGTTGACCACGCAACAGGTTGCAGATCTGCTCAACGTGTCGCGACCGTTCGTCGTCAGCCTGCTGGAAGCCGGCGAGATCCCCTTCCGTCTGGTGGGAACTCACCGACGCATCCGCTACGACGACCTCAAGGATTATCAGCGCCGCAGTGCTTCCCGCAGTCGTGCCGCAGCAGATGAACTCTCCGACCTCGGACAGGAACTCGGCATCTGACCATGGCCTTCACCGTGTTGTTCGACGCAAATGTGCTGTACGGAAACACCCTGCGGGACATGATGATCCGACTGGCAAGGTCAGGTCTGGTCCAAGCCAAGTGGACCGAGACCATACTCGACGAAATGACGTCCAACCTGGCCGCAAAACGGCCGGATATCGAGCCAGCGAAGTTGCGTCGGCTACGTGAACTGATGATCGCCGCAGTCCCCGACTGCCTAGTGTCCGGGTTCGAGCCGTTGATCGAGGGTTTGAAGTTGCCGGATCTCGATGATCGTCACGTTCTCGCGGCTGCCATCAAGATCGGTGCGCAGGTGATCGTCACTGCGAACCTGCGCGACTTCCCCGCAGACATATTGGCCGACTGGAACATGGAGGCTAAGAGCCCCGACGAGTTCGTGCTGGACCAGATCGCGCTCGATGACCGGATCGTGTGGGCGTGCGTTCAGCAGATTGCCGATTCGCGGCGCAATCCACCTGAGTCTGTTGAGGACGTCCTCGATGCGTTGGAAAGCGCGGGCTTGGTGGCGTCGGTGTCTGCGTTGAGAACCGGTCGACTCTGGGGCATCTAGGCGTCGGGGAGCCGATGTCGGAAAGGGCAGATGCGCAGTTGCACCAGCTAGTGAGCGACGTGGTACTGCCCAGTGGGGGTGCCCGGCGGCACTGCGACGATACCGGCGGCGCGGCGGTACCAGGTTTTGGCTTCGTCGAATTGCCCGCGCTCCTCGAGTAGCTTGCCGAGGCGGGTCATGGCAGGCCTGTAGCCGATCTTGACGGCGCGGCGCAACCAAACTTCGGCTTCGTCAAGGTTTCCGCGCTCCAGCTGCAGTGCACCTAGGTCGGCCATCGCACGTTTGTATCCGTGGTCGGCAGCGCGGCGGAACCAGCTTTCGGCCTCGTCGAGATCGCCCCGCTCCTTCATCAGGGTGCCGAGGGCGTGCATGGCGCCGGTGTGGCCGGGCCTCCGGTATTGGGAAGGGTCGGATTCGGAGGCATGGCGCCACAAGGCCACGGCTTCGTCGAGGTCGCCGCGCTCCTTCAGCAGGACACCGAGGTCATACATGGCGTACGTCGAACCGAGATCTGTGGCGCGGCGGTACCAGATCTCGGCCTCTTCGTGATTCCCGCGCTTCATCAACAGACGGCCGAGGTGGTGCATCGCCGACTCTGAGCCGTGGTCTGCGGCTTTGCGTAGCCAGGTTGCGGCTTCGTCGAGGTCGCCTCGTTTGATCAATAGGCTGCTGAGGTGGATGCTGCCATCAGTGTCACCGCCCTGCGCGGAACGGCGCCACCAGGTTTCGGCTTCCTCCAAGTTTTCGTTCAGCCACATCAGGTGGCCGAGATAGAACATGCCTTCGGTGTCACCGGCGTCGGCAGCACGGCGATACCAGACTTCAGCCTCTTCCTCGCGTTCGTACTCCTCGAGCATGAGGCCGAAATTCGTCATGGCGGTTGTGCTGCCGGCTTCGGCGGCACGGAGATACCAGATTTCGGCTTCTTCGATGTCGTTCCTTTCGGCTAGCAGGATGCCGAGGTTGGCCATCGAGGTAATGTCACCAGCGTCGGCCGCACTGCGGTAAGCGGCTTCGACGTCGTCGATATCGGTCATCGATCAGCTCTCGATTCTCTTCTTTCCGCCATCTCTATCGTTCCATCAGCTTTGGCTGCGAATCGCCGACGTATCTTCGCGAATCTCTGCTGGATGCGCCAGGCGTTTCGAAGGAAATCCTGGAAGTTGTCGGCCAGCTTCTTGACGTCCGCACTTCCCTCCTGGTAGCAATAAACCGCACTGAATCCGGGTTCGAAGAAATAGATCTTATAGCCTTGGTGATGCCGTGCTCCAGGGCTAGGCCGTCATTGGGGATATCTTTGGCTCCGTCGATGGAATTAAGCATCTGTGGAAAGAACAAATCGGTTCCTCTAACGAGGGTGCCAGCCTCCTTTCCCATATATCCCAGAAAGGGGTAGTAATCCCCGCGAATGCGACAATTGCCGGGTGCGCCGGAACGAGATTGCGTGATCTCGTCTGCGCCACATCCAATGATCGAGTCATTCGTTGCAAACCCGGACACTATCAGATCCTGACCGAAAGACTCCATATCTCGCCTGCTTGTCTCACCCGCCATAGGGCATCAACCTCCGCGATCTTTCGGCAGTCACGGGTTGGGAAACCCCTCCCCGCCCGTTTCTAGTGGGCCGCGCTCAAACCGTTTCGAAACCAGTCCGGTATGTACTGTGGCGAACGTGGATACCGTTGATTTTCCAGCGCGTAGTCTTCGGCCTTCGGTGCAACCGCAAATCCGGGATAGTTGTCGCGATTGTACCTGATATTGAACCGCGCGGGCGGCTCCAGAATATACTCGAACTCAAACCATGTACCGAATCCTTCGGTGTACATGCCCTTGCGGAGATCCTGGAATCTGCGCCACACTGGTGTTGGAAACTGCCATGGAAGTATCGATCCGTTCGGCATTTTGATGCCCGTTTCGGCATCGGTATGTCGGCCGACAAACATACCTCGGGCGATAAGGCGAGTCCATTCGTGTGGCAAGGTCGGCAGTATCTCGCGCGTAATTTCGTCGAGAATTTCCTGCTGCTCCATGATGTGAAGCGGTTCTCGGTTGGAAATCAATCTCTCGTCGTTCATTTGATTGTTCAGGAGAACCCCAATGGTTCCGAAGCTGCGCGGTTCAACTTGTTCTGCAGCCAATGGGGGATGTGGTCCTGATCTCGTGGGTATTGTTCTTGGTCGCGGGCATACATTCCGTTGACGAGGCGGGGGAAGAAAGTCGGGGCATTGTCGTGGTCGATCGCAAGGGTGAGAGTCCCGGTGCGGTCAATTGTCGATACGGCGGTAAACCATGTCCCATTTCCTGGAATGTACATCAGTCTCCTGAGGGCCGAAAAGCACCTAAAGAGATCATCTTCACGCCAACCTGGAACCGGTCTGGGCGGACATTCCTTCGCCGCGGCAGCGCGCCTCCCTTCGTCTATAGTTGAATATTTCAGCGGGGATTTCTCGGGATAAAATCGGGTGACTCGCCCGTCGACCCCAATCCATTCGAATGTGCGAGATCTACAAGACCAAATTTCGCGAAAGCTATATCTAATCGAAGCCCATCCTGGGGGAACGACCTGCGTCAATAGTCTGGTGATCTCATTCTTAAGGTCGTCGATAGTCGGTTCGTGGTCGCCTTTTGCCGGGGTAGGAACTCTGTTCGACGTGGGCACCACAATGCGTGGTGTCGCGGGATCACGGACCTTTAGGCCGACGATTTCTGTATTTCCCGATACGACATCGTCTCGTTGAATCTTGGTCGGGCGGCTCACCTTCTTTCGTGGCCTGTCCAACCCATCGAGTTGAGGATGGATGTACCAGCCCGCAGGTTTGCGTGCCGCGTCGAGCTTAGATTTCAACCAATCCGGCACGAAGTCGACGTCTCTCGGAAAGTAGTCGAAGTCTTCTGCGTATGCTTCGGGTGGCCGGGAGGGATTGAACGGATCGCTTGCATAGTCGAAAGCCATGCGCGGGTTTCCCGACCGGTCAAAGGTGTAGTCGACCGAGAACCAGGCGCCGATACCTGGCAGATACATTCTCGGCCGGAGGTCCCCGAACATCTCAAGAACTTCGATATCCGGAGTGATGGAAGTCTTTTTTCCGTCCGGTGCAACCGATACGGCGCTGAAACCGAAACAATTGATCAACGTATGGGCTCGGTAAAATATCCGGTCCCAATCGTCGGGCGCCGCTTCGAGGATAATTTCCGATAGATCTTCGTGGTCCCCATCGGCGAACGCTTGCTGCCAGGCGAGCAGCCTTTCGCGATTCTGAGGATCCGGCCGCGCTCGGGAGGTCACCCGCGCTCCGTAGTGCCGTTATCGAGATCTACTGCCCTTTGAGCAAGCCATCCGGGCGTGTGCGCGGTGTCGCGAGGGAAATACTCAAGGTCTGCTGCGAAGGCATGGGGCGACGTCGGAAACCGAAACTCGGGCTCGTCGTTGTACTCATATCGTGCGTGGTATTCCCCGCTATTTTCGACGACGAGCACCATCGTGTACCACGTGCCTTTATCGGGTTCGTACATTCCGGTACGGAGCTTCTGAATTCTGTCGGACTGTGACGGCATGGCTATAGATTGCGAAATATCTACGGCTCCATCCGCATCGACGATCTCAAGGATTCTTTCCGCCGTCTGAACCGTTTCTCTGGCGATGAATCTGAGCTGCGTCCATTCGGCCGGCGCGACTGAAACCATGTCTTGGCCTATTGACTGCAATATTGCGGCTTGTTCCAGTGGGTCAACCGCATCGTATTGAACCAATGTTACTCCTGAAGTGGTGGCATATTGGGGTACGGATTGGTCAGAACAGGAACACCGTCTACCGTCAGTACTGCAGTGATGTTCGTCGGAGTGAGGTCTGTTCGAGACGGATTATAGTCGAGGTCGATTGTCATATCGACTATAGGTGGTGGTGTTCGTGACAAGTGAGTGCCGATAAGCACTTCCAAAGCTCGCCAGTTGTTTGTTGCATTGCGACCGTCGCCGATCAATCGATTGAGGTTAGTCAGCTCGGGTACCATGTTTATTTCCTCGCCAGGACCGTCGAACTGTGTTGCGAAAAGATGGCCACCGTCGAATGTTGCCATTTGGTATAGCGTCACTTCTTGCGCGGTCGGATCGCGATCGTATATTTCCCGGAATGCGTCGATCGCTTCCTGGTTTATCTGGGCGATCTCTGCTTGGCCAATATTTCCGATATCGGCTTGGCGAGGCCCACGTCGTGAGTCTAGCGAGGGTACGAGTTCGAGTCGACCGCGTGCCTGTACGACACGGCCGTGGTCGTCGGTAATATACGTAAACCGTCCCCCGTCGACTGTGTACTGGCAATTGGGTAGCGGTGTCCTGAGATCTGGGTTGAAGCCTTGCTCGGAATCCCCGGAGTCCGTGTGTACCTCGACAATATTTCCGTTTTCATCCGTAATGAAGAGGCCGCGGTCCCGACCATTCCGATCCGTTACACGGTAGGCGGTATTCGGATCCAAACTCACGGGGTCGGCCGGATTCGCAAATGTACCGCCGCGTTCTCGGCCGAATGGCTTACCTTTCGCAGGCACGCGCGGATCTGGTCGCCGGATATGCTCGATCGGCCGACCACCGGCGAGGGCTGTGTAGTCGTTCGGTGGATTTCGATCCGGTCGATGGAAGCTACTTCTGTCGACGGCGGTCTCGGGCGCGAGTGTCGTCGGGATGGTGCCGGGCGGATGGGAGCCAGTTCCCTCGGGTCTTGTTGTGCCGTCGGGCCTGTGTGTCTGCCACATGCCGTCGGGTGGCACCGTTGGGGTTCGCGTGCCGTCGGGATTTGTGGTTCCGCTGGTGCTGAATACGTTTCCGTTGGCGTCGGTCCAGGCGGCCTGGGTCGGTGCGAGTACCTCTACCCCCAAGTGCTGGGCGAGGCGGTCGGCGAAGCCGTTGGTGGAGGCGTCGCAGCCGATTAGGCGGATGGGGGTTACGCCGTCCCAGCCGGAGCGGCGGAGGAGGTCGCCGTATTGCTCGGGGGTGAGGGTTTGGCCGCCGATTACGGCGTGGCCGTCGGGGGTGATGTGGGTGTCGGCGGTGAAGCGGTTGGGGTCGGCGGGGACTCGGTGGGGGAGGTCGCCCATGGTGGGGTCGCCGCGGTGGTGGGAGACGCCGGCTGGGGTTTGTTCGGCGTGGTTGTTGTGGATTGCGTCGAGGTCGACGGTGGTGTCGAGGTCGGGGGTGGTGTTTGTGTCGGGGGTGGTGGTTACGGTGTTGTCGGGTTGGGTTGTGGGGGTTGCGTGTTGGTCTGCCCAGGACGGGATTGTTGCTCGGGAGAGGTCGGCTCGGGAGATGTCGGAGCCGAGGCGGTGCATGTCGTCGGGGGTGAGGGTGGGGTTGTCGCGTGGGGGTAGGCCGAGGTTGGTGCGGACTGTGTTGGCGAGGTCGGTCAGGGTGGGGGTGGTATCCGCGTTGATGGTGAGGTCGGCTGTTGATGGGTTGGTGGTGGGGACGGCGTCGACCATGAGCCAGTCGCCGAGGGGGAATTGATGGCCTTGGTTGAAGGCGATGTCGGTGGCTGTTTGGGCATTGTCGGCGACGGTGTCGATGGTGGTGGGAGGGGTTGTGGGGGAGCCGGTTACGGCGACAGTTAGGCGGACTACTCGGACCGGCTGGGCGAAAGTGTTGGGGTAGTCGGCGGCTTGGTAGGGGCGGCCCGTGGGTGGGTTGACCTGGAGGGCTTGGTTGTTGGCGGGCTGGATGGGGCGGAGGGATTCGCGGGCTTGTCGGGCCTGGTTGGCCGCTTCGAGGTTTTGGGGGGTGAGGAGTGGGTCTGTTGGCGGCGTCGCGGGGGTGGTGTTGGTGGGAGTTGTCGGGTTCGTGGGTTGGGTCGTGTCGGTGGGAGTTGTCGTGGTCGAGGGAACCTCGCTGTGGGTTCCGTTCGCTGTGGGGGTCGGCGAGTTGGGGGCCGTGTTCGGTGCGGCTGGGGTGCGGCCCGTCGGCGAGGTTCTCGGGGTTGTCGGTCGAGCAGCGGACGGGGGTGCCGTGTGAGTCGTCGGGGTGGTGCCTGTGGATGAGTGGGGAGTGTTCGGTGTCGCCGGATTCGCAGTGGATGGTGGGGCGCTTGGCGTGGGTGTGGGGCCTGTGGATAACCCGGGATTGTTCGGGGTTGTCGGCTGGGTGGCGGGCGGTTGGGCGGTGGGGGTTGTCGGCCTGGTGGTTGTGGATGGTTGGGGAGTGTTCGATGTCGGCGATTGGTGCGTGGCCGGGGTGATCGGTGCGCTGATGGGTGGGGTTGACGGTGTCGAGTTGGGAGGTGTTGCGGTGGTCGGTGTTGCGGTGGGTGCCGTGCTGGGTGCTGTGGCGGTGGTCGCCGCGCTGGTTGTTGATGCCTCGGCTTGTTGAGGCTGGCGGGTGGTGTCGCTGGGGGACTGGTTGTTCGGGGTCGGTGCTGTTGGTGTGGTCGTACTCGGGGTGGTGGGTTGTGGCGTCGTCCCGACCGTGGACGGGGTGGAGGTAGTCGGGTTGCTGCTGGTCGACGTCTGTTCGCTGGTGGTCGGTGCCTGGGTGGGGGCCGGGCTCGATGGATTTGGTTGGGCTGCGGGCGAATCAGTAGGTGTCGTGGGCGCATCGACCGGTGGGAGGTCGAGCGAGGACGAGGGGGGTGCCGACGGACTGGGTTGGTTGGTGGGGTTGGAGGTGTCGCCCGGAGTGCTTGGGTTTGTGCTGTTGGGCGATCCGGTTGGGTTCGGATTCGTGGTGCCGGTGTTGCTCGGCGATGAGGGCGTGCCGTTGTCGGCGGGTGTCGAGGGGTTGGTCGGCGCGGGGCTGGGGTTGCTCGGTGATTCCGGTGAGCCAGTACTGGAAGGGTTTCCGTTGTCGGAGGGTGTCGAGGGGTTGGTCTCCGACGGGCTGGGGTTGCTCGGCGAGTCCGGTGCACCTGTGCTGGACGGGTTTCCGTTGTCGGCGGGCGATGTCGGGCCGGGGGAGGTCTCTCCGGGTGAGCTGGGGTTAGGCGTGCTGTCGCCTGGCGAGGTAGGGGAACTGTCGCCGGGCGAGTTGGAACTCGGCGAGTTGTCGCCAGGTGAGCTCGGGCTTGGCGAGTTGTCGCCTGGTGAACTGTTGCCTGGTGAGCTGGGGCTTGGCGAGTTGTCGCCTGGTGAACTGTTGCCTGGTGAGCTGGGGCTTGGCGAGTTGTCGCCAGGTGAGCTCGGGCTCGGTGAGTTGTCGCTGGGCGAGTTGGGGCTGGGCGTGCTGTCGCCGGGTGTGCTGGGGCTGGGTGAACTGTCGGCAGGCGAACTCGGGCTGGGAGAACCATCCGCGGATGGGGTGCCCGTTCCGGCAGGTGTCGCAGCGCCGGGAGTATCGGCCGGATTGCTGTTCGATGGCGAGCTGTCGCCAGGAGAGGAAGGTGAACCCGCTCCGGAAGGCTGGGTTGCGTTGTCCCCATTAGGTGTTGACGGGGTGCCCTCAGATGCCGGAGCTGGGGAACCAGGAGTACCCGTCGATGCGGGCGAAGTCGATCCCGGCGCACCACCGTTCGTCTGAGCCGGAGACGAACCCGGATCTCCCGTACCGGCAGGGCTGGTAGGCGAGCCCGTATCGCCCAACTCGGGAACCGTCGGCGCCGGAGAGTCCCCGCCGCCCTGCGAGCTGGATTCCAACCCGCTCTGCAACCCACCCGCACCAGCACTGGTGAACGTATCAACCCCGATATCGAGCTTGAAATCCTGACCCATCAACAACGACGCCGCACTCGCCGACGCGACCTGCGCCGACAGATCAGCACCGAGCTCAGTCGCCGCACCTGCCGCGGACTTGGCCGCCAATTTGCCGAGACCGGAAGTGACGTTGTCCCCGACACCGCCCAGCTTGTCCCCGAGACCACCACCGACAGCACCACCAACAGCACCACCGAACGTCGCCAAACCCAGGTCGGCCCAACCGAAGTCATCGGTCGAGCGATCGCCCTTGGCGACCTGGATGGTGCGGGCGAGCGCGTCGATCCCGCCCTCTTCCAACGCCTCGAACGCCGCCCCACGGATCGCGGCCCGCGCGGCCGCTTTGGCGATACCGCGCGCGATCATCCTGGTCAACAGCGTTTTCATCGCCATCTTCACCGCGACCTGCGCCGCAACCCGCGCCGCCACACCCGCCGCAGCACCGACCCCGGTCCACGCGGTCGCCAACGCGATACCGATCTCGACCGCCGCCACGATCATCGTCCCGATGATCACCAGCTTGGTGTGCTCGATATCGTTGGCACCGTCTTCGAGCAGCTCGGCCTGCTTCTCACACCACTTACGAATCGCGGTGAACGCCGCCTCGTCACCAGCGAGGAGCTTGTCGCGGTAGGCCGCGATCGCGTCGTGGGTCTCGCCTTCAGACAAGGCGCTCAATGCCGCGTTCAAAGCCCGCGCGGCGTCCTCGTCGACAGTGTTGAGCGTGTTCGCCGTAGTGGTCCATGCATCAGCCAGACGCCGCATCGCGGTCTCGTCACCCTCGGGCCAATCACCCGCCCCGAGAATGTATTTCGCAACCCACTGCAAAGAGTCCGGGATTTCGATACCCACGAACTATGACCCCGTCGACTGCTTCAGCTGGGCCGCACGGGCCGTGTCCTGCTCGACCAACTTGTCCGCGACAGTCACCATATTCGTGCCGAGCTGCGTCATCGACTTCGCGAGATTGCCGACCGAGGTCTTGCCCTGCTCCACACCCGGTGTGTAGTTACCCGCGAACGCCTGCCCGATCTCATCCCCACCCCAGCACTCACCTTCGGCGGCCAACGCCGAGGTCAACGTGGTCAACGCCGCAGACAGAGTCGAAGCGACCGCATCGAACGAGGACTGCGTAGTGCGCAGCGCATCGGGATCAGCCTTGATCGAACTCATCGCAAACCCCAACCTCGCCCAACAGTGCTGTCGAGATATTGGACGCACGAGGCCGTGCCGCGGATCCCTATTGTGTGCTATGTCTCATTGGCGAGGTTATGGCTATTGTTCTGCGAGGCAGGGTTATCCGTTGCTCATCTGCAAGTCCATGCTCTTCATCCTGGCCAATTCGTCGAAGGCGATCTCCCCGGTGAGGCCCGGCCCGGTGGCCGTTGCCAGGGAGTGGTCGCCGGACCACTGGACGCCGAGTCCTCGATGATTGGCGTAGGCGTGGAGAGCGCGGCGTCGATCGGTGAGCGGAAACTCGGTGAGCCCCTCCTGGATAACCCGGGCGATGCGCGGTGCGAAGGGCGCGGGCAGCACGAACGACGGATGCTCGATCAGAAACGCGGCCCTGGTCCCGCCACCGACCGGCCCGCTATAGGCAGTCCACACTCCGGAGATCGCCTTGGCTGCGTCCATGAACACATTCACCACACCCTCGGCCCGATCGGGAGAACCGGGAAGCACGGCGAACGGCACTTCCGCATCAGCGAGTCCACTGATGCCATAACGGATTCCGAAGTCGCGCACGGACTGCGCGAGTCCGGTGACCGAATCCGGGTAGCCCGCCGGGTTACCCCACGCCCACAACCACGACTGAGGTCCCGGAGCCGCCGACCCGAGCAGGTGCATCCGCTCGCATTCGATCGGCTGGTCCCCGGTCAAGGTGAACCGGCCGACCGCCAAGTCGACACTCCACCCACGATCACCGGCGATATCGGCGAGATGCAGTTGATGCTCGAAGGAATACAGCGCGGCATCGTCGAGCAGGTTCGCCAAGGTCACATCAGACATGACGGCGAGCGTACCGAGCGCGAATCGGATCGCGGGAACGATCTTTCCGCCCGCGCGGCCCTGGTGAAACTCGATGTGAACTAGTCACAGGGTTCTCGCGGAAGTTACTGGCCAGAGCGGAAACTCGCTAGTTGCTAGTGCGCGCGGGAGTGTGTAGCGTCACACGAACAAGAACGGCCGCCCGGCGAGCGCCAACTCACCGAACGGCCTAGGTACGAAACAGTCAACAGCTGTTCGCACCGTAGGGTGAAATCCTACATGCAACGGCTCGGCGTCTCTTGATGCCGGGCTTTCGTCGTTCCAGGGGTGTGTCCATACCCTGACGACGGGCTGTCTGTGTCGTGTCCTGGGCCTTGGCCGCTCCTGTCGGTCGTTATCGGAGAGCCCGACCGAGGGGCAGACAACCCTGACACCCAGCCTCCTGCGAGCACCTTCGTCGTACGCCTCGCACGTACGCACCTGGTCGGTTCGGGAGTGCACACCTTCGCCCAGGTCCAACATCGCCACACGCCGAAACAGGCGTGGGGCCAATTGTGTTGGCCGAGGACGCAAATCGGGGTTCGGTGCGGGGAAGCGGGCAGGGATGGTTACGACACCGGCACCCTTGGGTGCTCCATACGGTGTAGTCCGACCGGACGTCGTCGGTCAGTCGTCGCGGCGATACCCACCGAGCGGCGCAACGAAGGTGATCGAGAAGCCCACATCGAGCAGGCCCGTGCAATGCGGCTGTCACGCCCTTGAATTCAGCGAATGCGTGAACGGCGGTGTGTTCTCAGCCGAAGATCTCGTCGGCATCAGCGGCGGTTGCCGCGCGCCGCAACCATGCGGTGAGCTGGTCGATATCGGCGCATTCTGCGATGCGGGCCCGCTGCAGAGCGGAAACAGTGAGGTGGCGGGCTTCCAGAACAGTGAGGATGCCACCGACAAGCCCCTCTTCACGCCCCTCTTCACGACCTTGCGCGACGTATTTCCGTGCGATCCGACCCTGATACTCGTACGTCATGGTCATCATTTCCTCCAACCTTCGGCGAGCGGGAATCAGATGGCGAGGACGGTTTTTCCACGTGCGTTGCCTTGGCCGAGCACGGCAGGAGCGGCTTCAAGGGGCACGGTCATCTGCACCGGAACGACAACATCACCGGCGGCGACGCGGGACAATAGTCGGCTCAATTCCGGTGAGCGCCCTTTGGATTCGAAGTTGCCGCCGGTGATGTCGTTTTCGCGCAGCACCGCTTCATCGGCCGCCCAGGTCGTCGAAAAGGCATGGCCGCCTCGGCGGACCAGGGTGGCGTGGGAGGCGAAATCTCCCGGCGAGCTGATCACGTCGAAGAGCACATCGATGCCGTCGGGATGGGTGAAGCGGACGGCGTCGGTGACGCTCGAGTCATGGCGGGTGGCCGGGTCCGGATCGACGAAATTCGGGTCGGCGGGGCGCATCTGGGTGTAGTCGACAGTTTCGGCGGCGCCGAGGCGGGCGACCTGGTCGGTGGCGTCGGCGCGGGCGGTGGCGATCACGTGCGCACCGGCGGTATTGGCCAGCTGGACGAGGAAGGAACCCACACCGCCGGTCGCGCCGACGATCAGTACCGTCTGGCCGGGCTGGATGTGCGCGGCGTCGACCAGATCCTGGGCGGTCACGCCGGCGACCGGCAGCGCCGCGGCGGCCACCGTGGTGACCCCGTCGGGGATCGGGACGAGGGTCGCGTCCTCGGGGACCGTGGCGTACTGCGCCCAACTGCCGTGTCCCGCCGGTGCGGTCAGGAACTTACCGACCACCTTGTCGCCGACCTTGAATTTGGTGACACCGGTGCCGATCGCCGAGACGGTGCCCGCGCCGTCGACGCCGAGGATCATCGGGAAGTCGGTGGGCATTTTGCCCTCCAGGATGCCGTCGGCCATTTTCAGGTCGAACGGGTTCACCCCGGCCGCGTCGAGCGCCACTTGAACCTCACCGGGACCCACCCCGGGGACGGGCACATCGGCGAGCTCCGGTGTGGCGCCGAACTTCTGAACCACGATCGCGCGCATGGGGGTGAACTCCTCGCATCGGGGGTGAGCCGGGCACCGCAATCCTAGGCGGATAGCCGTTCGACATGCGGTGATTGATCGTCTTCGGTGGTGTCGCGGCGTACCGTGAAGCGCGGCTTCGAAGTCCGCCGAAAATTTTTAGAGTTGAGCGGAACAGACTCAACTTTGTGAGCGTTGAACAAGTCGATACCGGACACACACAAGTAGGGAGATTCGTGGACTCGTTCAATCCCACCACCAAGACGCAGGCGGCCTTCAACGCCGCCCTTCAGGCCGCCGCGGCGGCAGGCAATCCGGAGATCCGTCCGGCACACTTGCTGGTGGCGTTGCTGGATCAAACCGATGGCATCGCCGCACCGTTGCTCAAGGCCATCGGGGTCGATCCGGCGACAGTCGAACGTGAGGCAGGTGCCCTCGTCGACCGCCTGCCGCGTGCTACCGGCGCCACCACCACACCACAACTGGGCCGCGAAGTCCTTGCCGCGATGACCGCTGCCCAACGGCTCGCCACCGAGCTCGGCGACGAGTTCGTCTCCACCGAGAACCTGCTGGTCGGGCTGGCCGAAGGCTCTTCGGACGTCGCCCAGCTGCTGCGTAAGCACGGCGCCACCCCGGAATCCCTGCGCGACGCGTTCACCGCGGTCCGCGGCGGCAGCGGCCGGGTGACCAGCGCCGATCCGGAAGCGAGCTATCAGGCACTCGAGAAGTACTCCACCGACCTCACCGACCTGGCCCGCGCGGGCAAACTCGACCCCGTGATCGGGCGCGACACCGAGATCCGGCGCGTGGTGCAGGTGCTGAGCAGGCGCACCAAGAACAACCCGGTCCTCATCGGCGAACCAGGCGTCGGCAAGACCGCCATCGTCGAAGGTCTCGCGCGGCGCATCATCGAAGGCGATGTGCCGGAGTCGTTGCGCAACAAGAAGGTTGTCTCGCTCGACCTCGGCGCGATGGTGGCGGGTGCGAAGTATCGCGGTGAATTCGAGGAGCGGCTCAAGGCCGTGCTCGACGACATCAAGAACAGCGCGGGCGAGATCATCACCTTCATCGACGAGCTGCACACCATCGTCGGCGCGGGCGGCACCGGCGACTCGGCGATGGACGCGGGCAACATGATCAAGCCGCTGCTGGCCCGCGGCGAGCTGCGCCTGGTCGGCGCGACCACCCTCGACGAGTACCGCAGGTACATCGAGAAGGACGCGGCGCTCGAACGGCGATTCCAGCAGGTGCTGGTCGGCGAGCCGTCGGTGGCCGACACCATCGGCATCCTGCGCGGCATCAAGGAACGCTACGAGGTGCACCACGGCGTGCGGATCACCGATTCGGCGCTGGTGGCGGCCGCGACACTGTCGGACCGCTACATCACCTCGCGGTTCCTGCCCGACAAGGCGATCGACCTGATCGACGAATCGGCTTCGCGCCTACGGATGGAAATCGACTCGCGTCCCGTCGAGATCGACGAGATCGAGCGAGCGGTGCGGCGCCTCGAGATCGAAGAGGTGGCGCTCGAGAAGGAGACCGACGCCGCGTCCAAGCAGCGGCTCGAGAAGTTGCGCCAGGAATTGGCCGATGACCGCGAGAAGCTCAGCCAGCTCACCACCCGCTGGCAGAACGAGAAGAACGCGCTCGATTCGGCGCGCGGGCTCAAGGAGCAGTTGGAGGCGCTGCGCGGGGAGTCCGAACGGGCAGAACGTGACGGTGAACTCGGCAAGGTCGCAGAGCTGCGCTACAAGCGCATCCCCGACCTGGAGAAGGAGCTGGCCGACGCCGAAAAGGCCAGTGCCGCAGCATCTGACGGTGACGTGATGCTCAACGAGGAAGTGACTCCCGACGACATCGCCGATGTTGTCTCGGCGTGGACCGGGGTGCCGGTCGGGCGCATGCTCGAGGGCGAGACCGCCAAGCTGCTGCGGATGGAAACCGAGGTCGCGGGGCGCGTTGTCGGGCAGGAAGAAGCCGTGCAGGCGGTCTCCGACGCGGTGCGCAGGGCGCGTGCCGGTGTCGCCGATCCGAACCGGCCGACGGGCTCGTTCCTGTTCGTCGGCCCGACCGGCGTCGGCAAGACGGAGCTGGCGAAATCGCTGGCTGACTTCCTGTTCGCCGACGAACGCGCGATGGTGCGCATCGACATGAGCGAGTACAGCGAGAAGCACTCGGTGGCCCGGCTCGTGGGCGCACCGCCGGGATACGTCGGCTACGACCAGGGCGGCCAGCTCACCGAAGCGGTGCGCAGGCGGCCGTACTCGGTGGTGCTGTTCGACGAGATCGAGAAGGCACACCCGGATGTCTTCGACATTTTGTTGCAAGTTCTCGACGAGGGCAGGCTCACCGACAGTCAGGGTCGCACGGTCGACTTCCGCAACACGATCCTCATTCTCACCTCCAATCTCGGCGCCGGTGGCGACCGCGATCAGGTGATGGAGGCGGTGCGGCGCGCGTTCAAGCCGGAGTTCATCAACCGGCTCGACGATGTGGTGATGTTCCACGCGCTCGACGCCGAGCAACTGGAGTCGATCGTCGACATCAACCTGCGTCAGCTGCAGAAACGGCTCTCACAGCGCAGGCTGACCCTCGATGTCACCTCCGAGGCCAAGAAGTGGCTCGCCGTGCGCGGCTACGACCCGGCCTACGGCGCGCGACCGCTGCGCAGGCTGATCCAGCAGGCCATCGGCGACAGCCTGGCCAAGGAACTCCTCTCCGGTTCGGTCGCCGATGGTGACACCGTGAAGGTGAGTGTGGACGACGCCACCGACAAGCTCGTCGTCGAACGCGAAGTTATCCACAGCCCGTGATTTATCCACAGCCCGGTGCGTAGGGACCACCCAAACGTACCGGGCTGTCCTACCCTGGAGCCCATGACGAACCCGAACGATCCGTGGGGGCAACGCCCGGAGGATTCGCCGACCGAACGGCTGGGTTCGCCGGGCACCGACTCGACCACGCCGTACGGAGGCAATTCGTTCGACGAGTGGGGGCAACCGTCGAACCCGACGCAGGCGTTGCCACCGCACGACGCGCAATGGGGTGCCTACGAAAGTGGCTATCCCGCAGCTCAACCCCCGCCACAGCAGGCGCCGCCCGGCTACGGCCAGGGTTATCAGGCGCCGCCACCCGGGTACGACCAGGGCTATCCCGCCGCGCCGCCACCGGGCTATCCGCCGCGGCCGCAGGACGGTGACCAGGAAGAACCGCCCAAACGCCACACCGGTTTGTGGATCGCGCTCGGCTTGGGCGTGCTGGCGTTGATCGCGGTCGGTGGAGTGCTGGCCGGTCTCGTGCTGAGCGGCAACAACTCCGATGAGAACACCGCTTCGGCGCCGACGACCACCCAGCTGCTCGTCCCGCCGACGCTGAAACAGACCACTCCGGGCACGCCGCCGAGCGCGAGCGGGCTCCCCGGCTTGCCGGGTCTGGGTGGCGGCGAAGATCTCGGCGCCACCATGGGCAGTATCACCGCGAATACCGGCACCGAGATCACCATGAGCACCCTCGGCGGATCCGACGTGCGAGTGCTGATCGACGACGCCACCCAGGTGATCTCGCTGACCAGCACGAAGGCGAGCGAGCTTCCCGTCGGCGACATGGTTATGGTGCAGGGCGACAAGAACCCAGACGGGTCGATCCACGCCAAGATCATCATCAGTACGGCGTTGCCGGGCGGCCCCCGATGAGCGACCCGCGCGTCGAATCCCCGGTGCTACCGGGCAATCACGGCGACGGCTGGATAGGCTAGGCGACGATGACGGCTATGTGGTTCGGGTTAGCAGCGATCGCACTCGTGGGTGCGATAGTCCTGCTGTATTTCGATCGGGTCCAGCGGCAGCGCACCGGACACGCGAGACAGGTGTGGGCGAAGTCCCAGGGCTACACCTACGTGTCGGTGGAGCCCGCGCTCGCCTCGACGTGGCGTCGTGGCGCGCTGACCAAGCTCGGCTACCTCTCGGCGGTCGACGTGGTCTCCGGTATTCGCAAGGGCGAGAAGTTCGTGCTCTTCGACCTGGAGGACGCGGCGACGCTGGTGGCCGTGCGACGCCAGATCGGCTCCGAGATCGATGTCGACATGCGGCTCAAGACCGCGGCGCCGCCGAAGGACCACGATCTGGAACTGCTCGGCGCCATCGGCGACCGGGTCGTGTTCGCCACCGATCCGGAGATCGCGCGCCACGCCGTAGATCAGCGGATGGTCGGCTTCATCGAGTCGCTGTCCGACACCGTGCAGATGCTGTGGAGCGAGGGCAACTGGACTCTCGGCATGCTCCCCGTCGGCAGCGGATCCAAGGACTGGGAGACCGCGATCGACGTGGTGCTCCGCCTGTCGGGCCTGCTGCACGTGCTGCCGCCGGTGGCCGAGCCCAACGAATTCACGCGGCCGAGGTCGAGTGCCAATCTCGCGCCCGGCTTCCGCCCCGAGTACGACGACGAAGACGACGATCGCGAATTCGCTTCGGGCCGGGCGGAATACGCCGACGTCGAAGAGCACGGTCGTGCCCGCTTCCCCGGTCCTGACGAACTCGATGCCGACGACGAGCCCTACGCCGCCCGTGGTCCGGCGGCACGCCTGCCCGAGACCGATGAGCCCTACGACAGTCGTGGCGCCGCGGTCGGCATCGACGACGACGAGCGCTACGCCTCGCGCGGTGCTGCCGCGCGCCCGGACGAGTCCTATGGCGCCCGGTCTCGCGAGGATCGCGCCCCGATCGGCGGCCGCGCCCCCGCGCTGCCCGCCGACTACGACCCCGATCTCGACGACCCCGAGTTCGAAGACCAGCCCGCACCCGGCCGCCGCCCACTCGGCGAACAGCCCAAGCGCCCGTCGCTGGCCGTCGTCCCCGAGCCGCGTCCCCGCACCGAGCCACCGCTCGACGACGCGGAACCGGGCCAGCCGGGTGGTCCGTTCCACCCCGGTTTCCGCCCATACCAGGGCCCTGTCCCGAAGTGATCCACCTGCCGCGGTAGTCGTCGCGGCATCCTCCTCGACCGGAATCGATCTCTGCGATGACCGACAGTCCCTTGCGCCCAACAGTCACTGACGCGCCAGCGTTCGACAGTCTTTCGCGCACGGCCGGAGCGAAGGCGGAGGTACGCCTACCCGGCGTGCACCGCCCCGTCGCCATGATCACCGGGCCGACGTCCGGCATCGGGCAGGGCTTCGCCCACCGCCTCGCCGCCCTCGGCTACGACCTGGTGCTCGTCGCCAGGAACGAGCAACGACTGCGTGAACTCGCCGACGTGCTGGCCCGCCGTTTCACCACCTCGGCCGAGATCCTTGTCGCCGACCTGGCCGATGACGACGACCGCGCTCGCGTCGCCGCGCGCGCCGCGAGCGGCATCGACTTCCTCTTCAACAACGCGGGTTTCGCGCATTCGGGTGAGTTCTGGACACTCGAGCCCGCGCAGCTGCAAGCGCAGCTCGACGTGAACGTCACCGCGGTCCTGCAGCTCACCAGGGCAGCCCTGCCGCTGATGGTCGCGGCGGGCGCGGGTTCGATCGTGAATGTGGCGAGTGTGGCCGGGTTGATCCCCGGACGGGGGTCGACCTACTCGGCCTCCAAGGCCTACGTCGTATCCTTCACGGAGGGTTTGGCGGGTGGATTAGTGGGCACGGGTGTCCGCGTCCAAGCGCTGTGCCCCGGATTCGTGCAGACCGAGTTCCACGAGCGCGCGGGCATCGAGATGAGTTCGCTGCCCAAGCGCCTGTGGCTCGACGTCGATCAGGTCGTCGAAGGGTGCCTGCGGGATCTGGACTCCGGCCGGGTGATCAGCGTGCCCGGCGTGCAGTACAAGGTGCTCACCGCGGTCGCGGGCTTCGTCCCGCGCACCCTGGTGGCCCGGATGAATCGCGGACTCTTCAACGCACGCGGAAGGACATGACTCAGATGATCGACCAAGCACGTCAGTCGCTCACGAAGGCCGATCGCGACCAGCTGGCCGCCCTCGTGCGCGAGCTCGCGGTCGTGCACGGCAAGGTGACGCTGTCCTCGGGCAAGGAAGCCGACTACTACGTCGACCTGCGCCGCGCGACCCTGCACCACCAGGCCGCCCCGCTGATCGGTTCGCTACTGCGCGAGCTCGTCACCGACTGGGACTTCGACGCGGTCGGCGGGCTCACCATGGGCGCCGATCCGGTCGCGATGGCCGTGATGCACGCGCCGGGTCGCCCGATCGACGCGTTCGTGGTTCGCAAGGCGGCCAAGGCGCACGGCATGCAGCGCCAGATCGAGGGCCCCAACATCGTCGGCAAGCGAGTGCTCGTCGTCGAAGACACCACCACGACCGGCAACTCGCCGCTCACCGCGGTGCGCGCGCTGCGTGACGCCGGTGCGATCGTGGTCGGCGTCGCCACCGTTGTCGATCGGGAAACCGGTGCTGACCAGGTGATCGCCGAGGAGGGGCTGGAATATCGATCGATCCTCGGCCTCGACGATCTCGCCCTGGGTTAGCCTGAACAACGCCGAACCCGGACGACGACGTGGTCTGTCCGGAAAGTCTGAAGGACGTGTGAGTCACCTGTGGTGAGCATTGCAGTTAACAAAGGTCGCGACAACGTCGCGATGCTCGGGATCGGTGCCTACCGTCCGCAGCGCATCGTCACCAACGCCGAAGTGTGCGAGACCCTCGACTCGACGCCCGACTGGATCTTCGAACGCACCGGTATCCACAACCGGCGCTGGATCAGTGGCGACGAGACGATCCGGTCGATCTCCGCGGCCGCCGGTGAGCGCGCGCTGAACAACACCCCGATCGATCGATCCAAGATCGGCGCGGTCATCCTGTGCACCTCGAGCTGGCTCAAGCTCACCCCGCACGGTGCCCCCTCGGTGGCCTCCGACCTGGGGCTCAACGGCGTCGCGGCGTTCGACCTCACCTCCGGCTGTGGTGGCTTCTGCTACGGCCTCGGTGTCGCCGCCGACCTGATCCGCGCGGGCTCGTTCGACTATGTGCTGGTGATCGGCGCCGAGACGATGACCGTCGGCCTCGACCCCACCGACCGCGGCACCGCGATGATCTTCGGTGACGGCGCGGGCGCTGTGGTCGTTGGCCCGGCCGAGGACAACGGCATCTCCCCGACGGTCTGGGGCAGCGACGGCGAGAACGCCGAAGCCATCGCCCAGGACGTCGATTTCCTGGCGTACATGGACAAGGCGCAGGCCCTGCAGGGCACCGATCCCTCGGTCGAGGCCGTCGGCCGGATGTCGTTGCACATGGAAGGCCCGAAGGTCTTCCGCTGGGCCGCGGTCACCCTGCCGCGCGCGCTCTCGGCGGCGCTCGAGTCCTCCGGCGTGGCCAAGGACGACATCGAGGTGTTCGTCCCGCACCAGGCCAACGCCCGGATCAACGAGCTGATGAAGAAGAACCTCGGCCTGCCCGAGAGCGTCCCGATCGCCAACGACATCGAGAACACCGGCAACACCTCCGCCGCCTCGGTGCCACTGGCGATCGAGGAAATGCTGGTCACCGGCAAGGCGAAGGGCGGTCAGCTCGCGCTGCTGCTCGGCTTCGGCGCGGGCCTGAGCTACGCGGGCCAGGTCGTTACCCTGCCGCCCGCCCCGAAGGAACCGAGCTTCTGACATGCGAAGACTGCGCGCCGCTTATCTAGCGGCGGGTGCGGTCACCGTGTTCGGTGCCGTCACCGGCCGCGACCGCCTGCAATGGGTCGCCAAGCCACTGCTGATGCCACTGCTCGCCGCCGACACGGTGACCAGCGGAGTCGAGATCGATCCGGCCGAACGCCGGATCCTGCTCGGCTCGCTGGCCGCGGCCACCGTCGGCGACGTGCTGCTCCTCGACCCCGACGACGACCGCCGCCTCATCGCGGGCGCGTCATCGTTCGCGGTGATGCAGACCGGCTACTCGCTGCTGTGGTGGAAACGAGGCGCCCGCCCGCGCCCCGAGATCGCGCTTCCCCGGGTAATCGCCTGGGTAGGCGCGGCTGGTCTGCTGCGCGCGAAAGCCCCCGTCCTCGCGATCCCGCTCACCGCCTACGGCGCGACCCTTGGTACCGCCGCGACCCTCGCTTCGGATCCTGCCCTTGCGCCGGACGCGAAGAATATTGCGGGCCTGAACATTCCGAACGCCGACCCACGCAGTCGCCTCGGTATCGGCGCCCTGCTGTTCACGGTTTCGGACGGCCTGATCGTCCTACGCCGCCTCTTCGCCAACGACGACCGCACCCGTAGAGTCACCGAAGGTGTAATCCTGGCAACCTACGTCGCTGCGCAATACCTGCTTACGGACGCACTGCGGGACCGCAACCACTGATCTCGCCGGCACATGGGTAACTCATCGGGCACGAGCCAACCCGATCGCGATCCCCAAGACGCCGACGCCACCTACCCCGCGCCTCCGTCTGGCTGTGAATCGCGGAGAGGCGGGACTGTCACATGGCGCTTACCTGGGTGTCGTCGCCACGCAACAGCCCGCGCGCACGCTTCAACGATGACCCGGCAATCGCAGTTCATCGAGGTGCACGGGTATCGCCGGGCGTTCCGGATGGCAGGCACCGGTCCGCCGCTGTTGCTGATCCATGGGATCACCGACAGTTCGGGGACTTGGGCGCCCGTGTTCGACGCGCTCGCCGAGCACTACACCGTGATCGCGCCCGACCTGCTCGGTCACGGTGAATCGGCCAAACCACGCGCCGATTACGCCGTAGCGGCCTACGCCAACGGCATGCGCGACCTGCTCAGCATCCTCGGCATCGAGCGGATCACCGTGGTCGGGCATTCGCTGGGCGGCGGGGTCGCGATGCAGTTCGCCTATCAGTTCCCCGAGAAGGTGGAACGGATCGCGCTGGTCTGCCCGGCGGGGATGGGTGCGGGCGTGCACCCCGCGTTCCGGCTCGCGACCCTGGCGGGTGCCGGCCCCGCGCTGATGGCGATCACCAGCTGGCCGGTCCGCACCGCCGTGCGCGCCGCGATTCCGGTGGTGACGGCGGCGGGTGGACTCGGCCTCGGGCCCGACGCCGAATACGTGCTCCGCCTCTACGGCCACCTCGCCGAACCGGGCGCCCGCAACGCCTTCCTGCGCACCATCCGCGCCGCCGCCGACCGCCGCGGCCAGACCATCACCATGCTCGACCGCGGCTACCTCGCCGCCCACCTCCCGACGCTGGTCATCGGCGGCACCCGCGATACCGTCATCCCGTCGGGCCACGCCGATCGCGCCCACCGGGCTTTCCCCGGCAGTCGCATCGAAATCTTCGCGGGCGCAGGCCATTTCCCGCACCACTTCGACCCCGACCGCTTCGTCGAACTGATCCGCTCGTTCATCGAAGAGACCGATCCGGCCGTCTTCGACCCCGTCCGCTGGCAGCGCACACTCCGCCGCGGCCGTCCGATAGTCGGCCTTCCCTCACTCGAGCCCAAGCCCGAACCGGAGCCCGCGCAAACGGTTGAGCCCGTATCCGCCAAGGCGGTCGGGTCCGCACCCACATAACGCCTGGACACGCGGGGTGAACCGGCACCTTCGAATGAAGCTGTGCCCGTGGTGCTTCCAGCCGTCGGATTGAAAGACCGCTCACAGAACCAGGATGATCCGATCCCGGTCCTGCGGGTCGACACGAATCGGAACCGTCTCTCCCACAACCATTCTGGGTTTGTGCACCGGCATCACGTCCACCACGATCGTCCCGTGGTAGCTCTCGGACCCCGGCACCGTGAGCTCCACATCGAACTCGGTCAGCTCACTCGCATGATCGGTCCGACGCAACGGATGCACCCCGTCGATTCGTGCCCATCCCTCGAGCCCGTGCTTGCGCAACTGCCGGTCCGCCCGCGTCGGCATCGAAGCCCAGGTCATCGCGATCCCGCAGGCCGAGCCGAACAACCCGACCATGATCATCACCTGATACGGCGCCGTGCCCGGAGGTGCGTGCGGCGCCAACCATCCCAGCCACACCGCGAGCGCGATCAGATACCCCGCCACGACGCCGATCAGCGCCCGGAATACCCGCTCATGATCCATCTCGCTCACCACCCGCAAGTCGGTGTTCTTCCAGGGTAAGCGCCCTACGGCCGCCGCGATTACGCTTGGCCGATGAGCTACCCGCCCCCGGGCTACTATCAGCGCCCGCATTCCTCGACCTACTGAGCCCCCGCCTAGCATTGCCGGGTGAATGAACAAGAGGTCGCGGGCCCGACCGAGTGGGGCGAGCACCCGTACGGCCTCGGTCCGTGGGAGCAGGAATACGACACCCCCGTCCCCACCGACGCGCGCTATGACCCCGTCCTGCTGGCCGAGGGCGACCGCCGCAATGTCGTCGACGCCTACCGATACTGGACCCGCGAGGCGATCGTCGCCGACATCGACGCCCGCCGGTTCCCCTTCCACGTGGCCATCGAGAACTTCGGCCACGACGCCAATATCGGCACCGTCGTGCGCACCGCCAACGCCTTCGCCGCCGCGGCGGTGCACATCGTCGGCAAGCGGCGCTGGAACCGTCGCGGCGCGATGGTGACCGACCGCTACCAGCACCTCGTCCACCACAGCGACCTCGCCGAACTGCGTGAATTCGCCGCGCGCGAGGGTTTGACGGTGGTTGCCGTCGACAATGTGCCCGGCGCGGTCCCCCTGGAAACAGCCGACCTGCCACGCAACTGCCTGCTGTTGTTCGGCCAGGAAGGCCCCGGCGTCAGCGATGACGCGAAAGACGCAGCGGCGCTGACTGTTTCGATCGCCCAGTTCGGCTCCACCCGCAGCATCAACGCCGGTGTCGCCGCGGGCATCGCCATGCACGCCTGGATCCGTCAACACGCCGACCTATCCGCGGCTTGGTAACGGAATGGGCACGCCAATGTCGGTTCCACCTGGCACCATGGAGCCATGACCTCGCGCAGCGGCCGGCGCCCCCAGCCCTTTGATCGCGCCGGATCCGTGCCAACCCCGGCGCTGTGGTCCGAGCGTGCCGATATGGCCGAGTCCGCGATCATCTCGCGGCATCTGCGAATGCTGTGGGGTTGTCCGGGAACGGAATTGGGTGTTGTCGGCTGGCCGGCGACCCGTCGTGAACGGGCCTTCGTCGGCTGGCACTACTGGTGGCAGGCCCACCTGCTCGATGTGGCGGTCGACGCCGCCAATCGCGTCCCCACCCCCGCCAGGCGCAGGCGCATCGGCGCGATCGCCCGCGGCATCCGGCTACGCAACATCACCGGCTGGACCAACCGCTACTACGACGACATGGCCTGGCTGGCCATCGTCCTGGAGCGCGCCGAGCGAACCCAGGAACTCACCTCGGCCCGCAGCGGACTCCTCGCCCTCGAACAGAAGCTCTACGGCGCGTGGGAACCCGAGGTCGGCGGCGGCATTCCGTGGCGGATCAAATCGGACTTCTTCAACGCCCCCGCCAACGGCCCGGCGGGCATCGCGCTCTTACGCCTGGGTCGCGTCGAGCGCGCGCGAGAGATGGCCGACTGGCTCGACGCGACCCTCCGCGACCCCGAAACCGGCCTGATCCTCGACGGCATCCACCTACCCTCCGGTGAGATCGAACGCCCGGTGTTCAGCTACTGCCAGGGTGTTGTCCTCGGTTTGGAAGCCGAGCTGGCCGTGCACACCGACGACGAACGTCACATCGCTCGGGTGAGCACCCTGCTGGCCGCGGTGGAAGAACACATGACCACCCGCCTGGTGATCAACGGCGGCGGCGGCGGTGACGGTGGCCTGTTCAACGGCGTGCTGGCGCGCTATCTCGCGGTGGTCGCCCTGATGTTGCCCGGCGAGGGCAAGCAGGCCGAAACCGATCGGCGCACCGCCGCGGCCATCGTCAAAGCCTCGGCCACCGCGGCCTGGGCCAATCGACTAGAGGTCGAAGGCGAGCCGCTGTTCGGGCACGACTGGAGCAAACCGTCCCGGCTTCCCGGCGGTACCGCGGGCGCGGGCAAGTTCACCGCGGGTGGTTCGGTGACCGCCTCGGCCGTGCCGGAACGCGACTTATCCGTGCAGCTGTCCGGCTGGATGCTGATGGAAGCGGCCTACCAGGTCAGCGCGGCCGGGCTGTAGCTCAGCGCTCGGCGTCGGCCGCGATGCTGGGCTCGAGGTCGTAGTCCTCGACCGGCCTCGCCATCTCCTGGCGATAGTGCCGGATACCGACGACGGTGCCGATGATCAGACCGACGATCAGCGTGCCGACCACGACGGGCATGAGCCACGGCACCTGCTCGAGGAACTCGCCCGCGTAATACCCGATCAGCAACAGCACCGGCGCCCAGATGATCGCGCCGAGCGTGCTGGCCACGGTGTAGCGCCGATGATCCATCCCGGCCGCACCCGCCACCATCGGGCACAGCGTGCGCACCCACGGAATCCAGCGGGCCACCAGCACCGCGAGGAACCCGTGCCGTTCGAGCAGATCGGTGACCTTGGCCAGATTCTTGGTGTTGATGTAGCGGCCGTTCTTGCGCGCCACCACGCGATGCCCGGTACGCGCCCCGACGACATAGCCCACTTGGTTACCCGCGATCGCCGCGAGCATCGTGCCCACCGACAACGCCCAGACCTGCGCTTCGCCGTTGGCGTGCGAGGCAAGCACGATGCCTGCGGTGATCAGCATCGAATCACCGGGCAGGAACAGCCCGATGATGAACGCGCATTCGAGAAAGACGAAAACTAGCACCACCGTGCAGACCACAGCGGGGCCTGCCGAGATCAGCGGATCGAAGCTGCCCATAGCGAGGGTCGACGGTACTGCGGTCACAGGGATCAGTGTGTCTCGTTCGTCGAAGCAGCCAGCTCGCCGCTCTGTGCCGGGGCGGCCGGGGCATTACGGCGCTCGAGCACCTTCTTACCGACCGTGATGATCGCGGGCAGGATCGAGACGAACACGATCAGCAGGAAGATCGCTTCCACGTGGTCGCGGATGAACGGCACATTGCCGAGGAAGTAGCCGATGACCGTGACACCGCCACCCCACAGCACCGCGCCGACGATGTCGAACGCCACGTACTTGCGGTAGCTCATCTGCGACACACCCGCGAGCACCGGCATGAACGTGCGCACGATCGGCACGAACCTGGCCAGGATGATGGTCTTGGGGCCGTGCTTCTCGAAGAACTCGTGCGTCTCGGTGACGTAGTGCTTCTTGAAGAAGCGGCTGTCTTCCTTCTTGAAGATGGCCGGACCGATCTTGCGGCCGATCCAATACGCACACTGGTCGCCGGCGAATGCTGTGAGAATCACCAGCGGCACGAGCCACCAGATCGAGACCACAGGGTTCTCCTGCGCCGCGAGCATGCCGCCGGTGAACAGCAGCGAGTCACCCGGCAGCAACGGGAACAGCAGACCGGTCTCGATGAACACGATCGCCAGGATGGCGGGCAGAACCGCATTCTTGAGCCACGTCTCCTGGAGCAGATACATCGGGTCCAGCAACTGGGTCAACGCAAGGTTGCTCGTCACCGCATCGGATACCGCCAGCAAAGTCACGGCCCCCACAGTACCGGTCCGATCTGTGACATGAGTGCCCTGCGGGTGAACCTCGCGACCGGGTGATTCCGCTCTCGTCCTCCTGAGAGGATGTCCGAGACCCTCTGCCCGCCCACGTCCAGCGCCTGCCTGAATCCTACTGATCGAGAGCCCAGTTACGGTCCCGCTGTCCTCGAGCGATCAGTGTCGGTGTCCCGTGTCACACTCGTCGACGATGAGCCGCCACACCACTTTCCGATACTGCCTCGACCCCACCGTCGAGCAGTCCGACGTGCTCGCGCGGCATGCCGGTGCGGCCCGGTTCGCATTCAACCAAAGCCTCGACTTCGTCAGAACCGCCCTCGACCGCCGCAAAACCACCCCGCAACACCCAGTTCCGTGGACCCGGTTCGACTTGATCAACGCATTCAACACCTGGAAGAAGACTGATGCCGCCGGACGAGTCTTCACCGTCAGCCCCGACGGGGTCGCAGAGATCCAGGTAACCGGGTTGGCGTGGCGCACCCAGGTGTGCCAGCAAGTGTTCGAAGAGGCCGCCGTGGACTGTGGACGCGGCCTGGCGGCGTTCTCGGACTCCCGTAGCGGTAAACGCGCGGGTAAACGGGTCGGGTTCCCCCGTTTCAAGAAGAAGAACAAGACCACGCCATCGTTCCGGATCCGCAACAAGCACCCCAAAGGTGGACGGCCGACGGTCCGTGTCGGTGACAACGGCATCGTCCGGTCGGTGACCTTGCCCGGAATCGGTGCGATCCGGGTGCGTGACGACACTCGCCGGTTGCGGCGCCTACTCACCAAGGAACGCGCGAGGATCCTCTCTGTCACCGTCTCCTGTCGGGCTCGACGGTGGTGGATCTGCCTGACGCTTGAAGCCGCGGACTTGCACCCGGCGCACCATCACCGGCCGAGGGAGCATCACGATCACCACGGTTGGATCGGGATCGATCGCGGACTGGCAGTGTTCGCGGTCGCCGCGACCGCCGACGGAACCGAGGTCGCGCGCATCGTCACCGCTCCCAGACCGTTGGTTACAGAGGTGAGCAGGCAACGCCGTCTGGCGAGGTCGGTGTCCCGGAAACAGGTGGGTTCGCACAACCGTCGAGATGCCACGGCACGGTTGGCGCGCCATCATCATCGAGTCGCGAATGTTCGTCGTCACTTCGCCCATCAGGTCGCCAATAGGCTGGTCAAAACCCACGACCGGCTCGTGATCGAAGACTTGAACGTGGCGGGGATGCTCGGCAACCATCATGTGGCTCGCGCGATCAGCGACGCCGGATGGGCCGACTTCGCCCGACTGTTGACCTACAAACAGGCGTGGCGTAGCGGCACGGTCGCGATCGCGGATCAGTGGTATCCGTCGAGCAAGCGCTGCTCGGCCTGCGCGACGATCAACCCCACCCTGACGTTGGCGGATCGGACGTTCTTCTGTGGGTGTGGGTTTCGTGCCGACCGTGACCACAACGCGGCGGTCAATCTCGCTGCGTGGCCGACAAGTGACCAGGTCTTTTCACGATCCCCGGACCCCCGAGCAGGGGGCCGGGCCACCAATGTCCGCCGACGGGAAGGCGCTGACCGGAACCCTCGTGGTATCGGTGAAACCGTCCCGGTCGACGCGGGAACTGATGCTCATACCACGCGTGGTGTGAGCTGAGGACGCCCGGGAAGGGCGGTGTCTGGATGCAAACAAGTGTTCGGACACGCTGTAATTTAGGGTGTGGCCTGACAGAATGTTTTTTTCCCCACAAGACGGAGGTCACTGCTGTGCCTATCGCGACCCCGGAGGTCTACGCCGAGATGCTCGGCCGGGCCAAGGCGCACTCGTTCGCGTTCCCGGCTATCAACTGCACTTCGTCGGAGACGATCAACGCCGCCATCAAGGGCTTCGCCGACGCGGGCAGTGACGGCATCATCCAGTTCTCCACCGGTGGCGCCGAATTCGCTTCGGGCCTCGGCGTGAAGGACATGGTCACCGGCGCGGTGGCACTGGCCGAGTTCGCGCACATCGTGGCCGCGCGCTACGACGTGACGATCGCGCTGCACACCGATCACTGCCCCAAGGACAAGCTGGACACCTACGTGCGTCCGCTGATCGCGATCTCGCAGGAGCGCGTCAACAACGGCCTGAACCCGCTGTTCCAGTCGCACATGTGGGACGGCTCGGCCATCCCGATCGACGAGAACCTCGAGATCGCCAAGGAACTGCTGAAGGCCTGTCAGTCGGCCAACATCATTCTCGAGGTCGAGATCGGTGTCGTCGGCGGCGAGGAAGACGGCGTCGAGGCCGAGATCAACGACAAGCTCTACACCTCGCCCGAGGACTTCGAGAAGACCATCGACGCGCTCGGCGGTGGCGAGAACGGCAAGTACCTGCTCGCCGCCACCTTCGGCAACGTGCACGGTGTGTACAAGCCGGGCAACGTGGTGCTCAAGCCCGAGGTGCTGGCCGAGGGCCAGCGCGTCGCGGCCGCCAAGCTGGGCCTGGCCGAGGGTGCGCAGCCGTTCGACTTCGTCTTCCACGGTGGATCGGGCTCGCTGAAGTCCGAGATCGAGGACTCGCTGCGCTACGGCGTGGTGAAGATGAACGTCGACACCGACACCCAGTACGCCTTCACCCGCCCGGTCGCCGGCCACATGTTCGCCAACTACGACGGTGTGCTGAAGATCGACGGTGAGGTCGGCAACAAGAAGGTCTACGACCCGCGCAGCTACCTCAAGAAGGCCGAGACCTCGATGGCCGAGCGTGTGGCCGAGGCCTGCAACGACCTGAAGTCGGCCGGTCGCTCCGTCAGCGGTTCCTGATTTTCGCATCAACAAACGGGGCCCGAGCTCATGAGTCTTGATGTCCGTGTGCTCGGGCCCGTCCGATTGCTCGTCGGCGGTGAGCCGGTAGCGGTCGGCGGGCCCAAGCCGCGCGCTCTCCTTGCCGCGCTCACCGTCAACAGGCGGCGCGCGGTGTCTTCTGCTGTGCTGGCCGAGATGGTCTGGAACGAGGATCCACCGGATTCCTACGCGGCCAGTCTGCAGGTGTTCGTGTCGAACATTCGCAAAGCGCTGCGCAACGCGGGGATCGATTCGGCGCAGGTATTGCGGACCGAGGGTGCGGGGTATCGGCTCGAAATCCCGGATACCGCCTGTGATCTCGGACGGTTCGAGAGCGCGCGCGAAGCGGGTTCGCGATGCCTGGACGCGGGTGACCACCCCGGCGCCGCCAACCTTTTCGGTGCGGCACTGCGTGAATGGACCGGGCGGGCACTGGCCGACCTGGCCGGCTTGCAGTTCGCCGACGGTTTCGCCACCGCGATGAACGAGGAGCGGCTACTCGCCGTCTCCGCCCGTGTCGACGCTGAAATCGCCTGCGGTCGGGCGTCTTCGGTGATCGGCGAGCTGGTGTCGATGACCAACGAGCATCCGCTGCGCGAGCCGCTGTGGGGGCAGTTGATCACCGCGCTGTATCTGTCCGGGCGGCAGGCGGATGCGCTGGAGGCGTGCCGACGGGTACGTGGGGTGCTCGCCGAGGAATTGGGGATCGATCCCGGCGCGGCGCTGATCGAGCTGGAGCAGCGGGTTCTGCGGCAGGAGCCGTTGAATGTGTTGGCGTCCAGGCGATCTGATCAGGTGGCCGCGGCGATGACCGAGACGGTTACCGAGGTGCCGCAGTCGATCCGGAACGGCAATCTGCGGTTCGCGGATGGTCGCACCTTGCCGATTCCGCACGGCGGCATCAGGATCGGCCGGATGACGGATAACGAGCTGGTCCTCGATGATCCGAAGGCCAGTCGGTATCACGCGCACATCATGCCGAGCCGGGCTGGTCTGCTGATCAAGGATCTGCACTCCGCCAACGGGGTTTACGTCAATGAGGCGCCTATCGACAGCGGTGCGCTGTTGGCTGACGGGGATGTAATCCGTATCGGCGGAACCGTTTTGGTGTTCATCGCGGTGAAGTAGGGCTGGGTCGGGTGTGGCGACCCAGCCACTCCTTGGGTCGCGGGTGGGGCCTACGTAAGCCGGATCTCGGCTACTGCTCGGCCGAAGAGTTTGCGGCCCTCGGAAACTCCGCTCAGGAGGACTGTTGCCGCGCGCCGAACGGGGTCGACCGACTTGATCTTTCCGGAGAACTCGATGACGCCTGCCTCGGCGGGGGGGACCGGAACGAAACCGGAGAACCGGACGCTCAACTTCTCGATGGCGGTCGGGTCGCCCAGCCAATCGGTGAGGTACTGCGCGGCCAGGCCCATGGTGAGCAGGCCGTGGGCCACCACTGTGGGCAGGCCGGCCAGTTCGGCGGCGCGGTCGCTGAAGTGGATGGGGTTGGGGTCGCCGGAGACGCCTGCGTAGTTGGCGAGGTCGCCGCGGGTCAGGCGGGCGGTGGCGGGCGGGAGTTCGGTTCCCTTTGCCAGGGTGTCGAATTCGGGGGTGGTGTTGACCGCGACGGTTTCGCGCGGTGGAACCGCGGGGGCGGGGCCGGTGCGGCGGATCAGCAGGTCGCCGGTGTCGGCGATGACATCGGGGCGGGGCTGCATGCTGATGTTCTCGACGGCCTCGACGATATTGGCGTCGACCTCGATGCCACGGCGGGCCACGATCGTGGTGGTGCCCTGCACGGCGACCTGGTCGTGCTGGTTGCGCAGCTTGAAACCGACATTGATGAAGTCGTTGTCGCCGAACTGGCGGATCGACTCGATCTCGATCTCGGTGCTGATCCGGTCGCCCGCCAGCATCGGGTGGAACAGCTCGAAAACCTGGTCGGTCTGCAGCACCTGGGAGAGGTCGTACTCGGTGAGCACGGTGTCGAGCAGGGCGCGGGTGGCGGTCATGCCGATCACCGAGGCGAAGGTCGGCGGGGCGATCACCCCGTCATAGCCGAGCTTGCGCGCGTCGACTTCCTGCTGATGGGCGGGGTGCAGATTCTGCACGGCCCTGGCGAATTCTCGGATCTTCTCGCGGCCGACTTCGTAGTGATCGCGGAATCCGAAGCGCTGACCAACCAGCGTCGCATCCGGGACCACAGCTTCGATGTCCGGCTGCACCACTGTCTGTTCCCTGCTCATGATCCGGAAAACTTTACTTGTTTACCCATCTGGATCACCAGTTATGTGTGACCCGTCATAGCAGGCAGAAGCGTCCGCTACGACGGGTCAACGCACGATCAGGGGGTACCCGCGGGGTCACACACCTTCCAGCTACCGTCGGTGCGCTGCAGGTCGAACGTCCGCGCGGTCCGCTTCGACGGATCCGCCGTGGTGTACACCGTGGCCTGGGCCAGCGCGGTTTCGCCGGTGATCCGCACCGCGTCCACGCTGTCGACCACCGGAATGGATCCGCGCTCGGTCGAGACCTCGTGCACGCCCTTGAACTGCTCGGGTGTGATGCCCTGGTAGAACGCGTGCAGCTCGCCACACGTGCTGGCCCGCAGGTCCTCCAGGTCACCGCTGCGCAGCGCGTCGGTGTAATCCCCGATTACCGCCTTCACCTGCCCCTCGGGCGAATCGTCCGCACCGCCCATCAGCGCCACGACCGTCGCGATCAAGGCGACAACCAGCACCGCGGCCCCACCGGCGGCCAGCAACCACTTCTTGGGCCGCTTGGCCCCGGCCTCACCGCCATCCTCGCCTTGCTGGGCCCCGATGCGCTGCGGCGGCGCCACCGCCCGCTGCCCATCGGCCAACTGCTGGGCGGGCTTTGTCGGCTGGATATCCGCGGGCGAAGGCGCCGACCCACCCGTTCGCTGCGGCCCACCCGGCCCGCGCGGCGGCGAGGGCTGAGTTTCCTCGACTCCCGGCCCCGCGCCACGCGGACCTTGCTCGTCGGAGTCGCCCGGTCCGGGCCGACCGGGCGACTGGTTGCCCGCGGCCGCGAGTCCTGACAGGCCGACCGCTGCGGGTCCTTGCTGGTTCGAAGCGCCCGGTCCGTGCTGACCTGCGGGCCCGTGCTGGCCGGGGCTCTGTTGTCCTGGACCCAGAGGCCCGTGCTGGCCGGGACCACCGGGCCGAGAACCGACGGGCCCTTGCTGACCTGAGCCTTGCTGCCCCGGTCCTGCTGGTCCGCGATGGTCAGTGCCCTGGTGTCCGGGACCGACCGGGTACTGGCCCGGCCCGGCAGGTCCGACCTGGCCCGGCCCGGCGAGCCCTTGTTGCCCGGCCTGACGCGGCCCGGCAGGACCGCGCGGTGTGTTCGGCGGCGGCGTCATCGCAGGCCGCCCACCCGCGGGCGGCACCACCCGATCGGTTCCACCCGGCCCGGCGGTCTTCGCCCGCTGCACCGGCATGGCGGTGGTCGGCGCATCCGCCGAACTCACCACCCGCATCGCCACGGTCTGATCCTCGGAAGCGGGACCGCCGCCCTTCGACCCACCCGTCTCGAACTTCTCGGTCGCATCGACGTCACCCGGCTTTTGGCCCCGTGAGCCACCCGCTCCCGTGGCAGCCGCGGACCCGGCGGCCCCGGACCCGGCAGCACCGGACCCGGCAGCCGCGGACCCGGCGGCCCCGGACCCGGCAGCACCGGACCCGGCGGCCCCGGACCCGGCAGCCGCGGACCCGGCGGCACCGGACCCGGCAGCCGCGGACCCGGCGGCACCGGACCCGGCAGCAGTGGACCCTGAGACCCCGGACTTTGCGGCCGTGGCCGTGGCTGCGGTCCCTGCGTCTACAGCGGCAGTCGGATCGCCCTTCGGCCCTACGGTGGCAGTAATACCCGAATCGGCTTCTGTTGCAGTGGTTTCCGTGCCTCCCGTGGGGCTGTCGCCGTCCTGCGCGCGCTGGCCGGAGCCGCCATCGGTGGTCGACTTCGAGCTCTGCGGATCTGACGACTCGGCGGATCCGCTGCCCGCCGCCGCAGCACCCGCGGCTGCGGCACCTACCACCGCTGCACCGGCGACCGAGCCGCGTGCGGTCGAGCCGCTCGGCGCGGATGTCTTGTCGGACTCCACATCCGACGCGTCGGCAAGATCGGCCCTGTTCATCCCTGCGGTAGGCACATCCGCCTGCGCCGACTTCGCCTGGGCGCCACCGATCTTCACCGTGTGGTCATCCGCCGAACCCCCGTGCCCCGCCGTCGGATTCCGCCCGGGAATCGACATGGCGGTCGTCGGTGCGTCCGGTCCGGCGACGTTGGAACCCCGCTCGTCACGAGGCGCTGGGCTCGAAGCAGCCGCCTGGTCACCTCGGTTCCCACCGGGCAGCCCCTTCGACAGCCCAGCCAACGGCGACCCGCCAGCAGCTGAATCCTGTTCCGCGCCTTGCCCACCCGGACCCACGGGCGCACTTCCTTGCCGGCCGACGGAAGGCGATCCACCGGGACCGCTCACTCGCGAAGGCCCACCCGGCCCGGCAGGCCGCGGCCCACCACTCACATTGCCCGGCCCGCCGACCTGCCGAGCACCGGCGTTTTCCCCGGCTCGGGGTCCACCGCCTTGCTGCGAACCCGGTCCACCGGGACCGTATCCCGCGTGCGGTCCACCCGGCTGTTGCGGACCGGGTCGGCCGCTTCCTGCCTGGGGGCCACCGGTTTGTTGACCAGGTCGGCCGCTCGGTCCCTGTCCGGCGTGGGGACCGGCGGTTTGCTGTGGATCGAGTCCGCCGCTCGGTCCGTGTCCCGCTTGCGGTCCGCCGGTTTGCTGTGGACCAGGTCCGCCACTCGGTCCGCGTCCGGCCTGCGGTCCGCCGCCTTGTTGCGAGCCGGGACCACCGACCGGACCCCCTGACCGTGGTCCACCCTGGCCCGGATGTTGTGGTGCGCCAGGCGCGTTACCCGGTCGACCCGAAGGTTGTTGTGCGCCGGGCACATTGCCCGGCTGTCCCGCACCGGGACCGCTACCCGGTCGTGCCCCACCGGGCGTAAACCCTGGCCGCCCCCATGACTGCTGCGACCCCGGACCCGAAGACTGTTGTCCACCAGGCGCATTGCCCGGCCGCGCCGATCCCTGCCCCACGCCGGGTGCGTTGCCACCGGGCAGCCCACCAGCGGGGTTGCCCTGCGGTGCACGAGGTCCACCTTGCGGCGGTCCACCCGCAGTGCCCTGCGCACCCGCCCGAGTTCCACCGGCGGCATCGGCACCGGGACCACCCGAGCGCTGAGGACCACCGGCCTGCTCGCCTGGCTGCGTCCCACCGGAACGCGCGTCCGCGGCATCATCGGGCTGAACCGGCAGATCCCCTCGCCGAATCACCACCGTCTGATCCGCACCCACCGGCGGCCGCGTCGCCCGGTCCGGCTCGGTGACCGAGTCAGGTGCGCCGGGAGGCGACGCGGACGAATCGTCACGCTGGCCGGGCGCGCCGGGACCGGCAGACTCTGCTGCCGGGTTGTTCTCGTCGGTCGGGTCGGACACCTCTGTACCCCTCGCTCAGGCTCGAACGTTGCACTCTGCGCTCAGCCTAATAGGCGCAGCCGCGAAGCGGTCCCAAGTCTCTCGCGCATGGTCGGAGCGAGTGCGGCGGCGGCGCTGAGCGGTCCCAGCTCTATCGCGCACGGCCGCGGCGAAGACAGGCCTCGAAGGCGTAGCCGCGAAGCGGTCGGCGAGGCCTGCCGCGCGCGGCCGAAGGCACCCCTGACGGGCGCTGCGTGCGGGAGACCGCCGATCACCAAGCGGCGGGCCGGTCGGCGTCTGTCAGACCCTCGGTGCACAATGAACCCATGACCTCCTTCGGTGACCTGCTCGGACCGCAGCCGGTCCTCCTTCCCGAACTGACCGACGCCGAAGACGCCATTGCCGCGGGCACCGACCCCGTCGAGGTAGTCGCGCAATACCCGGCCGCGTCTATCGCATGGGCACAGCTCGCCGAGGCCGCCCTGAAGCGCGCAGGCGGCGAGGTGAACCACGACACCGTCGCCGCGTACGCCTTCGCCCGCACCGGCTACCACCGCGGCCTCGACCTGCTGCGTCGCAACGGCTGGAAGGGTTTCGGCCCCGTCCCGTGGAGCCACGAACCCAACCAGGGCTTCCTGCGCAGCGTCGGCGCGCTGGCGAGCGCCGCGAAGACGATCGGCGAAACCGAGGAGTACGCACGCTGCCTCGACCTGCTCGAGGACTGCGATCCGCGCGCGGCGAACGAACTCGGCCTGGACTGAGTCAGTAGTCGGGTCCGAGTCGTAGGTGAGCGAGCACAAGCCTTTCGTCGCCGTCGCCACGCCGGTAGTCGCGGCCGCCAAGGTCACGACCGTCGGCCGGTATCGGGCGTCGATCGAGCGCTTGCGGCTCTCGGCCATCCCGATCATCCAGTGCGCGCTCGGCGCCGCACTGGCCTGGTTCATCGCCCACGACCTCGTCCACCACGTCGAACCGTTCTTCGCGCCGACCGCCGCGGTGGTCTCCATCGGTATCTCGTTCGGTGCGCGGGTGCGCCGCTCGGTGGAGTTGGTGGTGGGTGTCGCGGTCGGCATCGGCATCGGCGACCTGTTCATCGCCCAGGTCGGGACCGGTGTCTGGCAGGTGGGCCTGGTGGTCGGCGGCGCGATGGCGGTGTCGGTATTTCTCGGCAGCGGCGCGCTCATGACGATGCAGGCGGCGGGTTCGGCCGTGCTGGTCTCGACCTTGAATCAGGCGCCCGGCGCGGGGCCGAACCGCATGATCGACGCCTTGATCGGCGGGCTCGTCGGCGTGCTGATGGTCGCGCTGATCCCACTGCACCCGGTGCGCCGCGCCCGCGAACACGCCGCCGCCGTGCTGTCGGTGATGAGTAAATCGATGATCGCCTGCGCCGACGGCCTGCTCGAACAGAACTCGACGAAGGTGTCCGACTCGCTGTCGGCGGTGCGCGACACCCAGCCCCAGATCGACGCCTTACGCGACGCACTCGCGGGGGGCCGCGAGATCAGCCGCATATCGCCGCTGTATTGGAATTCCCGAAAACGCTTGCAACGCATCCACAACGCGGCCGACCCGCTCGACAACGCCGTCCGCAATACCCGTGTGCTGCTTCGCCGTTCGCTCACCCTCGTCCGCGACGACGAGGTCCTCGACCCGCGCCTGATCGACCTGGTCAACCAGTTGGGCCACGCCACCGACGTGGTCCGCACAATGATGCTGGCCGACCCAGGCCAGCAACCCGATCAGGCCGAAGCCCTCAAGTTGTTGCGCAGCGTCGCCAAGGACGCTCGCCCCGAACTCGTTGTCGGGGCGGGATTGTCGGCACACGTGGTGTTCGCGCAGATCCGTTCGATCCTGGTGGATCTGATGGTGGTGTGTGGGATGCAGCGCATCTCGGCCATCGCCCTGCTCCCACCCACCGTGCCCAATCCGTATGTGACGCCGGAGGAGTAACTCAGTCGCCGACGGGGGAAACGCGTGGGCGCCCCGAACGCAGCGAGAAACGCTTGCGGTCGAAGTCCCATGCCCGGTAGATCGGCCACTGCGAGGTGTGCATGATCCAGGCACCGGTGATCACCGCGCGATGGAACGGCACGATGTTGTAGCCCTGGTTGGCGATGGTCTGCAGGCCGCGCAGCTGGTACTTCCACCACACGTCGGGCGGGGTCTTGCGCCGGCGCGCGGAGATCTCCGCCCGCAAGGCAGGCAGCTGGTCGATGCGCAGTTTCGCCTTCGCGAGGCACAGCGCCAGATCGAGGTCTTCGTGCAGGTCACGGCGGGTAGTGGTGGCCGAACGCACCTGTTCCCACGCCGAGCGCCGGATCGCCATATTGGCGCCGTGCACATTGCCGACGGGCTGGGTCTTGATCATCCCGAGCCGCTCCTGTCCGCCGATCGCGGCGGCGAGGAAGATGCCGATCGGGGAGTCGTGATAGGTGCTGATACCGGTCACCGCCATGGTGTCCGAGTAGGCGTCGAGGTGGGCGCGCACGGTGGCACCCCACTCGGGGGAGACGAGGGTGTCGGCGTCGATGCGGCCGAGGTAGTCGCCGCGAGCCTTGTCGAAACCGGTGTTGCGAGCGAACGCGACGCCGGGCTGCGGCTCGGAGAACAATTCGATCTTGGGATGGCGGGCGGCGAGTTCGGCGACGATCTCGCGGGTGTTGTCGGTGCTTCCGTTGTCGACGACGACGATCTCGTCGATCGCATCCTGGCTGACAAGGCGCTCGAGACACGCGGTGATGCCCGCTGCTTCGTCGAGGGCCGGGATGACGACGGACAGGACAGCGGACGATCCGGTGGAGCTCATACGCAATTTCCGTTCCAGGGTCGATTCTGACCCGAGGCTATCAACGCCAGAAACGGGTCAACTGGCCGCCGTAGGCAGCCCACACCTCTGGTACCCCCGAAAGTTCGAACAATGCGTAAACGCCGTTGAAGAACACCTGACTCAACGGGGTGAAAAAGATGACAGCGAACAGGATCAACATGCCGTATGGCTTGAATTGATCGAGCGAGCGCCGCGTCTGGTAGCTCAGCGACGGCTCGATGATCCCGTAGCCGTCCAGCCCCGGCACCGGCAGAATGTTCAGCAGAAACGCTGTGATCTGCAGAAACGCCAGAAAACTCAGCCCGCACCAGAACGCGGGATGTTCGGCGACCGAGCCGAAAGCCCGGATCACGATCAGCAGCACCACCGCGCACAGCGCGTTCGACGCGGGTCCGACCGCGCTCACCAGGCGCTGCACACTCGTCTTGAACCGCGTCGTGTCCACATACACCGCGCCACCGGGCAAACCGATCCCGCCGAGCGCGATGAACACCAGCGGCAGGCCGATCGACAGCACCGGGTGGCTGTATTTCAGCGGATTCAGCGTGAGATACCCACGGATCTCCACCTCGTGATCGCCCGCTCGCCACGCCACATACGCGTGGGAGAACTCGTGCAGGCACAAACTGATGATCCAGCCGAACACCACGAGCAGGAATACGCCGACCTTGGCGCGCACCGAATCGATATCGGCGTCCCAGGCGAGTGCGCCGCCGCCCACCGCGACCAGCACGATCAGCAGGAAAACCGGGCTCGGCCGGACCGCGCTGTGCCCGGTCCGCCGATCCGAGGGGAAGGAGTAAGTCATCGCACCAGCAACCAGGGTTGTTCGAATCGATAAAAGGTCGAGCGGGGGACGGTGCGTTCGGCGGTGATCCCGTCGCGGGTGACCACGGCCCCCGGGGTGCCGAGTTGGGCAGCGCGACCGGAAACCCAGGTGCGTTTGCGCAGGCCTTTGCGCACTCGTGCGCGGACACCGGGCATGGTCATCGTCGGCGAGATCAGCATCGTGGCGACCTTGCCGGTGAACAGCAGCGTGTCGTCGACATAGGCTTCGCCTTCGAGCTTCGCGCCGTCGACGCCGGTGATGCTCGCGCGGCCGACGAGCACGGTGCCGGTGTCGTCGCGGATCAGCGGCGTCTCGACGGCCCGGCCCTCCACCGCTCGCTTCGCGGCGCCGTTACCGGTTCCGGTCTGATAGACCCGCGAGGCATAGGACGTATCGACCGGTACGAAACCGACCTCGACATGCAACCGCTCGGTGCGCATCAAATGGGTGAGCACGGCGGCGAGCGAGGCATCGGCGCCGAGCACGATCAGGCGCGGCAGGCTGTCGGCGGCCAGCACCGGCAGCAGCTCATCGATCACCGCGACATCGGGCACCCGCCCGGTCTGGGTGTTGGGTAACGAGGAGAGCGCGATCGGGACCGGCATGTCACCGCATCGGAGAACGTGGGTACTCAAACTGCGGCACACCCTCCTCGGTCACGCAAACTCACTGCCGACTGATAACCGTAACCGATCAGGGCAGGTGCGGTAGGGCGGGGTCGGCGCTCCGTGGGGCAGGTCGACGGGACCTGATCAGGTGTCGGCTAGACTGTGCGTCCGGCCACCGCCTCAGTGATAGACGCGCCAGCGTCTACGGCAGGTAGCTGCAGTGCTGTGTGTGCTGCCGTCGATCTGTAGGAGACTCCGAAATGCCGGCAATCGTCCTCATCGGTGCCCAATGGGGCGACGAGGGTAAGGGCAAAGCTACAGACCTGCTCGGTGAGCGGTTGCAGTGGGTGGTCCGATACCAGGGCGGCAACAACGCCGGCCACACCGTAGTTCTCCCCAATGGTGACAAGTTCGCTCTGCACCTGATCCCGTCCGGCATCCTCACCCCCGGTGTCAAGAACGTCATCGGTAACGGTGTCGTTGTCGACCCGGGCGTGCTGCTCGACGAACTCGCCGGTCTGGAAGAGCGCGGAGTCGACACCTCCGGCCTGCTGCTCTCCGCTGACGCGCACCTGATCATGCCGTATCACGTGGCCATCGATAAGGTCACCGAACGCTTCCTCGGCAACCGCAAGATCGGCACCACCGGTCGCGGTATCGGCCCCTGCTACCAGGACAAGGTCGCCCGCGTCGGCGTCCGCGTCGCCGATGTGCTCGACGAGAAGATCCTCACCCAGAAGGTTGAGGCCGCCCTGGAGTTCAAGAACCAGGTGCTGGTCAAGATCTACAACCGCCGCGCGCTCGACACGCAGCAGGTGGTGGACGAGGTGCTCGAGCAGGCCGAATCGTTCAAGCACCGCATCTCCGACACCCGCCTCGAGCTGAACCTGGCGCTCGAGCGGGGCGACACCGTGCTGCTGGAAGGTTCGCAGGGCACGCTGCTCGACGTCGACCACGGCACCTATCCGTTCGTCACCTCGTCCAACCCGACTGCGGGTGGGGCCGCGGTGGGTTCGGGCATCGGACCGAACAAGATCGACACGGTGCTCGGCATTCTCAAGTGCTACACCACCCGCGTCGGCTCCGGCCCGTTCCCGACCGAGCTGTTCGACAACTTCGGTGAGTTCCTGGCCAAGAACGGTGGCGAGGTCGGTGTCACCACCGGTCGTGCGCGTCGCTGTGGTTGGTTCGACGCGGTGATCAGCCGGTACGCCACGCGCGTCAACGGCGTCACCGACTACTTCCTCACCAAGCTGGACGTGCTGTCCGGGCTGGATACGGTACCGATCTGCGTGGCGTACGAGATCGACGGTAAGCGGGTCGAGCAGATGCCGACCACGCAGACCGAGTTCCATCACGCCAAGCCGGTCTACGAGGAGCTGCCGGGGTGGTGGGAGGACATCTCCCACGCTCGCACCTTCGAGGAGTTGCCCGCTAACGCGCAGGCGTATGTGCTTCGGCTGGAAGAGCTGTCGGGTGCGCGGATCTCGTGCATCGGCGTTGGTCCGGGGCGTGACCAGACGATTGTTCGGCACGACGTGCTCGCTTGAGGTGAGGCTGGAGCTCTGAGGTCCGGTGCCGGGTTGCGGCGCCGGGCCTTTCTGTGTTTATTGGCGCGCTGGCGCGCGCGTGTCCGCGGCCCTGAGGGGCCGCCGATCAGGGCTCGAGACTAACGCCTTCGGCGTAGCGCTTTCGA